>JAGBZI010000023.1 GCA_017628305.1 Tidjanibacter sp. | reverse complement strand
GACGGCCGGTTTGGCTGTGTCGTCGCTGGTGGCCTTGAGCGTGGCGGTGGACTACTTTGGATGGCGCAAGGCTTTCGCTTTCCTGTGGCAGAGTGGCCAGAATCCCATGGTGGCCTATGTGGCATGCGACTTGGTGGTCTACCCCCTATTGAACCTCACGGGCGGTGTGGCTCTGCTGGGGCCTCTGTATGGTTCGCCTTGGTTGGGGGCACTGCACGGAGTAGTGCTGACAACCATCACAATCCTGATTACAATGTTTACCACCCGCAGGAGGTGGTTCTGGCGAACATAGAGCCAGTACGGACAAAAAAAGCGAGGACTCAATCCTCGCTTTTTTTTGTTGCACGGTCGGGCCCGGTTACTCCACGGCAATCTCGTCGACAAAGAGGAAACCGCGTGCACCGGGGAAGTAGGTGTGCCATGCAGGGATGGAGTGCTCGCAACCAATCTCCACCTTGATGTAGCGCGCAGGGGTGGGGGTGTACTCCACGGTGTGGTGATAGAGTCCGTGGTCGTCCTCGAGAGTCATGGGTGCATACTCTTCGTTGGCAACAAGGCTCCACATGGCACCATCGGCCGAGAGCCACACCTTCGTACCTCTCGAGTCCATACATCCGTCGTCCTTGTTTACACACACATTGTAGCGCACACGACTTGTGGTCTTGCTCTCCTCGAGGTCGATGACCACCCTGCATGGGGTGTCGTAGAACCCCAACCAACGCCCAGTGCGGTAGTTTTTGTTGCCCACCATGCCATCTACAAGTGTGGGCGCGCCGCCAAAGGTGTAGTTTGGCGAGCTCTTGGTGAGGAGCTTTATGGGGCAGAGGGTAGCCTCGGAGAACTGCACATCCACCTCCATGGGTTGGCTCATGCGCCCCTCGCGCTCGGCCGATGCGCTCAACACGGCAGAGTGGTCAATGATGACCCCTGCGGAGGTGTATAGGGGCGACTCGGGGGTGGGGGCGGAGCCGTCGAGGGTGTAGTGAATGGGGGCGCCATCGAGAGTCGAAAGTGTTGCATGGAGGGCTCGTTGCTCCTTGGCGGGCTTCAGGTCGGCCATCACATCCAACACATAGGGCGCATAGTTGTAGCCCAGCGATTTGTAGCGGTCGAGCATGGGCTGAAGGCGCACAAGGAAGCGGTCGTAGTCCTTCTGCTCGGGGTCGCTCCACTGCACCTCGGCAAGTGCCGACATGCGGGGAAGTGCCATGTGCTCAATGTGGTCGCTTGTGTGGATATACTCGGTCCAGATGTTGGCCTGCACACCGAGGATGTAGTGGCGTTGCGAGGCGGGCACATTGGCCACGGGGTCATAGGCGTAGACCTTCTCGATGGGGTTGTAGCCACCGATGGCGAAGGGCTCGCGGTCCACCTCCTTGGTCTGGTAGTAGTCGAAGTAGAGGATGTTGTTGGGCACCATGATGGAGCGTATGCCCTGTTTGGCAGCCTTGATGCCACCCTCCTCGCCTCGCCACGACATGATGACCACATTGTCGCCCAGATTCTCGCCATCGAGAATCTCGTCCCAGCCGATGACACTCTTGCCGTAGCGGGCCAAATGGTCGCTCATGTGGCGCATGAACCAGCCCTGAAGAGCCTCCTCGGGCGACTTTGCACGGGTGTGGCGCAGGTTTTCGGCCTCTATTCGTGCCTGACACTTGGGGCACTCCTCCCAGCGCACCTTGGGGCACTCGTCGCCACCAATATGGATGTACTCATAGGGGAAAATCTCCACAATCTCGTCCAGCACATCCTTGCAGAATTCCACAGCCTTGTCGTTGCCGGCACACAGCAAATCCTCCGACACTCCCCAGATGGTCCACACATCATAGGGGCCTCCCGTGCAACCCAACTCGGGGTAGGCTGCCAGAGCGGCAACCATGTGACCCGGCATGTCAATCTCCGGAATGATGTTGATGTGGCGCTCGGCAGCATAGGCCACAACCTCGCGCAGTTGCTCCTGTGTGTAGTACATCCCCTCGCCATAGGGCTTGCCGTCCCACACACCGCTGTTGCGGCCGAGAACGGTCTCCTTGCGGGTGGTGCTGATGGTGGTCAGAAGGGGATACTTCTTAATCTCTACTCTCCATCCTTGGTCGTCGACCAAGTGCCAATGGAGGGTGTTGATGTTGTGTAGAGCAAGGATGTCGATGTATCTCTTGATGAAGTCGATATCCTGAAAGTGGCGGGCAATGTCGAGGTGCATGCCTCGATAGGCAAATCGGGGGTAGTCCTCAATCTGAGCCGAGGGGAGCTCCACGGAGCTGTACTCGCCCACAGGCAACGACTTGCGAAGAGTCTGGATGCCATAGAAAAGGCCGTCGGCCGAGCCACCCGTGATGCTCACCCTGCTACTGTCCACACTGATGGTGTAGCCCTCGGGGTGCGAGGCGCTCTCCTCGATGGCGAGCACGATGGCATGGCCGGATGGGGATGGAGTGTCGCAAAGGGTGGGGCGGGGGAGGCGAATGGTGGTAGCCTCGGCTATGTAGTCGGCCACAAACTCGGCGTCGCGAGGGGCAACCTCGGGGCCATAGAGGATGTTGGTCTGCTCGTTGAGCACAAACGGCGAGTGGTGGTCGAGGAGCTCGACGCTGTGGGGCTGGGGTATAACATCGTAGTTGCTCACCGAAGCCATGGGGTGTGGCGAGCCGCAAGCTACCAAGCAGAGGGTGGCAGCCAATGTCGCAGCCCTGAAGAGGGATTTGTTTGTCATGGTTTGTTTCATGGATAATGTGGTTAGTTATTTACACCCACAAATATAACTATTTATTGTGGTAAATGGAAACTATAAAAGTGGGGCTGTTGATAAATCGCCGAAAATTTACTATCTTTGCCTATTATCTAAATAGAACAGAACTAAAAAACTTTTACTATGACAAAATTGTTGCTTATAGGCGGTTTGGGCGCCGGTGAGATTATCATCATTGCTCTGGTTATTTTGCTCCTCTTCGGCGGCAAGAAGATTCCCGAACTGATGCGTGGCTTGGGCAAAGGCGTGCGCTCCTTCAAAGAGGGCATGAACGAGGCTAAGGAGGAGATTAGCAAAATCGACGACGAGGTAGAGAAAAAGTAGTGGAAGCCCTTGGCTGGGTGGTGGCTAATTAATTGGCGAAAAAATGTCCGACGAGGCAAAGAGTTTCTGGGCCCATCTGGATGACCTGAAGGGGTATGTGGTGCGTATTGCGGTCGCTGTGGTGCTCGCAACCATCGTGGCTTTCGGCCTGAAGGAGTGGCTCTTTGAGGTGGTGTTGGCACCCGCTCGGGGTGACTTTGCCACCTATCGGCTCATGGCTCGGCTCCACATGGCTCCCGACGCCGCCGAGGGCGAGATGCTGGTGCAGTTGATTAACACGGGGCTCGCCTCGCAATTCCTTGTCCACCTGAGGGTGGCACTCTATGTGGGTGTGCTCGTTGCCCTGCCCTATGTAATCTACTCCCTCTTCCGATTTATCTCTCCGGCACTTTACGACCACGAGCGTCGCCATACCCGCCGTTATGTGGTGGGCGGATATGTGATGTTCTTGGCCGGTTGCGCGCTCAACTACTTTGTGATTTTCCCCTTCACCTTCCGCTTCTTGTCGGGGTATCAGGTGAGTGGTGCGGTGCCCAACATGATTGCCCTCGAGTCGTACATCTCGACCCTGCTGGGGATGACTGTGGTGATGGGTGCGCTGTTTGAGATACCTGTGGTGTGTGCCCTCCTTGCGCAACTCGGAGTGCTCCGTCACAGCCGTATGGTGGGTGTCAGGCGCCATGCCATTGTTGTGGCCATGGTTGTGGCTGCGGTCATCACCCCCACGGGCGATCCATTCACCCTGCTGCTTGTTGCGCTCCCCATCTGGGGGCTCTATGAGTTGGGTGTGTGGGTGGTGCGCAAGGTGGAGCGGTCGCACAATTAATAAACGGATTTATTAATAACTGCCATTATGGGTGGTTGTGAGATTAAATTATTTAGTAATTGCGCGGGTTATTTTCATTGCTATCGAGCTGATTTATAGTGTATTTAGGTGTTAAAACAAAAATAATATAATAAAATATGTATTTTTAATGTATTTAATTTTGTTTTAACTCTGAGGTGATTTATTTTTGAAATGCATAATGGGTGCATAATGCAGGGCCAAAGGGGTACTGCGGGCGCCGATTGTGGCGAGAATGAGAACATAACAATTCCAAATTCATTTTACTAACTAAACAAAACTTTTACTTATGAAAAAATTTTTCGCGATTTTCGCAGTTGCGGCAATGCTTTTCGCATGTGAGGAGCCTGTGCCCGAGACCACTCTCTCGCTCGACAACGAGGCTGATGCTACCATGACCCTCTCGACCGAGGGCGGCCAGAAGACCGTAGCTTTCACCACCAACGCAGCTTGGACTGCTGCTGCTGATGCAGCTTGGATTACCGTAGCTCCCGCTTCGGGTGTTGCAGGTACCGCTCTTGAGCTCACCATCACCGTTGCTGCTAACGAGACTTACGACAACCGTGCCGGCAAGGTGACCATCACCGCCGACGACAAGGTTGCTGAGATTGCTATTGCTCAGCTCCAGACCGACGGCCTTCTCATTGATGAGGCTTACCTGAATCAGGAGATTGGTGCCGAGGGTGGCAACATCGTTGTTCCCGTGAGCGCTAATGTTGACTATGAGTTCTCGGTGGCTTACAGCTTCGACGCTACTCTGAATGAGGAGGAGGTTGAGGGCGAGTGCTCGTGGATTACTCTTCCCGGTGCAACCCGCGCATTGGAGACCGTTGAGAACACCATCGTTGTTGCTCCCTACACCGCTGCAGACCAGTTGCGTTATGCAGTTGTTTTGGTTTCGGCCGAGGGCGTTGAGCACGAGGTTGTCATCACTCAGTATGGTCCCAAGAGCGAGATTTGGGCTATCAATCTTTGCGATGTATTTGGCGACCGTGTAACCACTCACAATATTGCTGCTGCTACTGTTAACAGCATGGTTTCGATTGCTGTTCTGGGTGAGCAGGTTGTTGTTTGCTCGGGCGACGGCAGGGCTCCTATTCTGCTGAACAAGAAGACCGGTGCTGTTGAGGGTGAGTTGAACACCGGTGGCATCGAGGCTAAATATGTGAAGAACGACGATGCAGGCAACCTGCTGTTCTGCACCCGTACCGCTTACGACCCCACCACCTACTACTGGACCGGTGACTTCGATGTATACTACATGACTTCGGCAACTGCTGAGCCCGTGAAACTCTGTGGCTCGCCCGCTCGTGGTCCTCTCGGTTGGCAGCTCGTTGTTCGCGGTGATGTAACCGACGACGCTATTGTTGCTGCTCCTTGGGAGGGTATCCCCGGTGTTACCGGCGACAACATGGTTCTCTGCTGGCAGATCACTGACGGTGTTGCAGGCGAGGAGTTCACCCTCACCATCAACTGCGATGGTCTTGTTAGCTGGGGTATGGCCGGCTACTGGGAGACTGCTCCTAACAACGCTCCCGCTTTGGCATTCCACAGCGCTAATATCAACGATGGTGGCTACTTCGCAGCTTACTTCCAGAACGCCCTCTACGCTCTGAACGAGAATCTCCAGACCGTTATGATTTTCGACTGCTGGGCAAACTCGAGCTGGGCAGACGGTGCTTGGGCTATGGGTCTGAACTCGATGGATGCTCGCACTATCGGTGGCAAAACTTACTTGGCTGTTGGTTCGGGTCACTTCTTCAACGAGTATAGCAACGGTTCGCATGTATTCGTACTCGATGTTACCAATTCCGCTGCTCCCGTGCTGATTAAAGACCATGTGCTCCACAACAACATGATGATTGATGCTGAGGCTTGGTTGTTTGCTTCGTCGGTTAACGCAACCTCGAATGTTGTACTCGAGGAGGGTGCAAACGGCTTGATTCTCTACGCTATCGAGAACAACAACGGCACTATTGAGGCTCAGAACATCTTCTTCTAGGAGAGAGTCTTCAATATACCCTAATCACTACATAGGGCAATATCCAAGCGGTATTGCCCTATGTTGCTAAATTGTTGGAATTTAGCAAGGTTATTTCAATCCCAAACGCCTAACAAACAGTAGATTATTATGATTAAGAGGATGATTTGGATGTTGGCGGCTACTTGTGCTGCGCTCATTATGGCTTGCACACCCACGCCTGAGCCCGAGCCCACTCCCGAGCCCGAGCCTACACCCACACCTACGCCCACGCCTGAGCCCACGCCTACTCCCGAGCCCGAGGGACGCAATGAGCTGGTGGCTTTGGAGGGTTATCCCGAAGGTGTTGAGGTCTACCGCTTCAAGAACTTCTATGAGGATGGCACCGACGACTTCTGCATTGGCTACTACGCCATCGTGGATGTAAAGTCCAACCCCAAGCTGAAGTTCAACGCCGTCTATGTGGAGAAGGATGCAACCCCCTCAGACATCTTCACCTCGTTTGAGGGAGGCACACCTCTGCTGGCAACAAATGGTGGTTACTTCTGGGATGGCGAGTCGCTCTCGTTGCTCATTTCGGGTGGCGAGGTGAAGAGCATCGCTGCGCAGTACACATGGCCCACCTTCGATGGTAAGCAATACACTGCATGCCCTGTGAGGGCAGCCTTCGGTGTCCATGCCGACGGCCGTATGGAGGCCACATGGGTCTACTGCTGCCCCGACGATGGCAACAAGCCCTACTCCTTCACCGGCCCCAAGGGTAATAACGAGAAGATGGGTGTCTTCACGAGCACTCCTCCCAAATCGTCGGGTGGCACCCTGTGGACCCCCGAGGAGGCTATTGGTGGCGGCCCTATGTTGCTCAAAGAGGGCAAGAATGTGGCCGAGAGTAACTATTGGAAAGAGGTGCTCCATAGCGGAGGTACCGCTGGCCTTTCCTATCAGCCCCGCACAGCCATCGGCTACACCGAGGATGGCAAGATAATCCTTATTGTGTGCGACGGCCGCGAGATGAATGGAAGTTGGGGCTACACACTTCCCGAGTTGGCCGACCTGCTCAAGGGGTTGGGTGCCGTGTGGGCATTGAACCTCGACGGCGGTGGCTCGTCGGTGATGGTGGGCAAGGATGGCAAGGCTCTCAACAGCCCCTCCGACGGCTCCCAGAGGCGTGTGCCCACAGCTGTGGTTATCTCCCTGCAGGAGTAGGTAGTTAAATAACAGGGTATACTATTAACTCGTTAAAAAGTTTAGAAAGAATGAAACGAATTTTATACATTGTCTTGGCGGCGGCCCTCTTTATGAGTTGCACCACTCCCGAGCCCCCCAAGAAGCTCTACATGTGGCTCGACTGCGAAGCCAATTTCGAGCGACTCTCCACCCCCGACAGCGTCGACTACTACATGGCGCGCATCAAGGAGTTGGGCTTCACCGATGTGGTGGCCGACATGAAGAGTATTATGGGTGAGGTGCTCTATAAGAGCGACATAGCCCCTTATATGGGTGAGTGGAATGGCACCGTGCGCAGTGAGGACTACGACATGCTCGCAGAGGTGGAGGCCGCTTGCCGCAAACACGGCTTGGGCTGCTACACTTCGCTCAACATCTTCTGTGGTGGCCACAACTTTGTGAAGCGAGGCATCATCTACAACGAACACCCCGAGTGGCAGAGCATCGGCTGGTGGCACAATCAGCTGATTCCTGTTAATGAGATGAAGTTCAACTACAACGGCATGGTAAACCCCGCCAATCCCGAGGTTAGGGAGTACCAGCTGGCCATTTTGGAGGAGTTCACCCGCAGGTATCCCACCATCGACGGCATCATCTTCGACCGCGTGCGCTACGATGATATTTGGGCCGACTTCAGCCCCCTTTCGCTTGCGGATTTTGCCGCCTATGCAGGTTTGGAGGAGGCTCCCCGCCCCGAGGAGATTATGACATGGCACGAGGACGCCGAGGGTAAGTGGCACCACAAGCCCGAGGCTCACTTCAAACTCTGGATGGAGTATCGCGCAAATGTCATCAAGAGCTTCGTTGAGGAGGCCCACAAGCGCATTAAAGCCATCAATCCCAACCTCGTGTTGGGCGACTATACGGGTGCTTGGTACCCCACCTACCACTATGTGGGTGTAAACTGGGCAAGCGAGAAGTATAACCCTGCCGAGGATTTCGATTGGGCTTCGGAGAACTACTACAAGACCGGCTACGCCGAGCTGCTGGATGTCTACATGACAGGCCTCTACTACACCCTTGTGACAAAGGAGGAGGTTGACGACCAATACCAGAGTGTGGGTCAGCGCACCGAGGCCGGCATGGATGCCGAGGCGAGGAACTATTGGTACTGCGTGGAGGGTGGTGCTGAGATGGCACAGAAGATTACCTGTGGTGTGGTGCCCGTGGTTGGCTCCATCTATGTTGAGCAGTATCAGGGCGACGAGGAGCGTTTTGGTCGCGCAGTTACTCAGGCTATCGAGAGTTGCTCGGGCGGCATGATGCTCTTCGATTTGTGCCACATCGTGGCTCACGATTGGTGGGGTACGCTCCAGAAGGCCATTGAGAGGGCAGAGTAGCCCTTTGAGGCTCCATATAACTCTCTCTCCAGCTTCGGATAGATGGTGAGGGGAGTGGATAAAAAATCCGGAATTTCGGCTCGAAATTCCGGATTTTTATTCTCTTTGTGTGGAGGGTGGCAATAACTCCTCGTTGTTGCTATTTTGTTGCCACATAGATAAGGTCGAAGCAGTGGGGATGAACGGGAACAACCGAGTAGTCGCCCATTGTGATGCCCGTGGTGAGGGCCTTGTTCTCATCGAGCAGGCGGCGGCGATTGAGGCGGTTCAGCAGGTCGTAGGGCACGCGGAGCATCCATCCCGGCAGGCGGTGTTGCAGGTCGAGGGGATCGAAGCGGGTGATGCGGGCAACCCCTTCGCGGTTCTTCTCGTAGTAGCTCCACACACTCTCGTTGCCCTCCACGCCATAGGGCTCCACGGAGGTGAACTCGGCGCCCAGCAATGCGGAAAACTCCTCGGGGCTGTACTCGCGGATGTGCCACGGATTGCGGGTGAGCGACATGGCCCTATTGGGGGTGCTCACAATGAACCTGCCACCGGGGCGTAGCACCCTGTGCACCTCGGCCACAAAGGCCCTGTCGTTGCGGATGTGTTCAATCACCTGAAACGAAATGACACAGTCGATACTCCCGCTCTCGATGCCTGCGAAGGGGGGTACCTTCATCTTGCGAAACTCCACATTGTCGTAGCTCTCAATGAGTTCCGTCGCGGGTGTGTGTTTGTCGATAGTGATAAATCGCTCGGCAACGGGGGCAATCTTTTCCACTCCATAGCCGCTGCCGGTGCCAATCTCCAGCACAGTGCCGCCAACCCTCTCGGAGGCCCAATGGTAGGCCAGCAGGGAGCGTTGGAAGACATAGTTGTCGGAGGCGTCGCGTTGCGACACTCGCTCGGCAGTGTGGGGTGCGGATGGTTTCATGGAGGTGCTATTTGTTCAGTCGGATGGAGTCCTCTTCGATGGTTATTCTACGCTCCTTGTAGAGCTGTCCCACAGCCCTCTTGAAACTCTTTTTGCTGAGGCCCGTGGCGGCAGCAATCTCTTCGGGCGAGGATTTGTCGCCGAGGGGGAGCACCCCTTTGCCCTTCTCGAGGAGTTCGAGGAGCTTGGTTGCGGCGCTGTCGCGCTGCTCGTGTCCCTCCTGCTGGAGCATTACATCAATCCTCCCCTCCGCACTGATGCGGTGCACATAGGCCACAAGGCGGTCGCCCACCTTCACCGAGGAGAATATCTGGTCGTCGTAAATCATGCCCCAGTGGCGATTGTTAATCACCACACGGAAACCCTTCTCCATGCGGCGGGCAACCAGAATGTCGACCTGCTCGTGGGCCCTAACGGAGATGGTGCTGTTGGAGATATACTTGTTGAGCTTGGTGGTGGCAACCACACGGCCCGTGAGGTTGTCGCGGTAGAGGTAGACGAGGTATTTGCCACCCATCTGCACCTCGAAGGGGACATTGCGGTTGGGCAGGAAGAGGTCTTTGGCTGTGATGCCCCACGCCAGAAACACACCGTGGGCATTGCGGTCCACAGCCTCCAGAACGGCAGCCTCACCCACTGTGGCCAGAGGGCGCTCGCGGGTGGCAATGAGCCTGTTCTCCGAGTCGTGGTAGACGAAGACCTCGGCGAGGTCGCCCACGCGGTCCGAGAGCGACACATAACGGTTGGGGAGCAGCACCTCGGTCCCCTCCTCGTCGGTGAGGTAGATGCCGGGCTCTGCTATGCGGGCAATCCTGAGGGATTGGTATTCTCCAGCGTTGAGCATAGTTGTTGCGTAGTGTTGTGAAAAATGTGACTCTATATTTTCCGCAAAAATAGGGCTTTGTCGCGAGAAATCGTTACATTTGCAGAAAATAAAATCACTCCTATGAGATTAGCACTCCTCCAATTCGACACCATTGCCTCCTCGCCCGCCGTAAACCGAGCCACCATCGAGCGACTCATGGAGGGTGTGGAGTGCGACCTTGTGGTGTTGCCCGAGATGTTCCCCACGGGCTACTCCACCGATGCAGACGCCATCGCCGAACCCGCCGATGGGGCCACGCTCGCTTGGATGAAGCGCTGGGCTGCCGAACATGATGCCGCCATGGCGGGCACAGTGGCTGTCAAGGAGGGGAGGATCTGCTACAACCGTTTCTACTTTGTGACCCCCGCGGGGGATTGCTTCCACTACGACAAACGCCACCTCTTCACCTTCGCCGGCGAGGAGAAAACATTTGCCCCCGGAACGGAGCGTATCGTTGTGGAATGGAGAGGGTTGCGCTTTCTTCCTTTGGTGTGCTACGACCTCCGCTTCCCTGTGTGGAGCTACCTGCCCGGCGAGGTGGATGTGGTGCTCTACTCGGCAGCATGGCCTGCGGGTCGCATAGGTGCGTGGGATGCGCTGCTGCCGGCGAGGGCCATCGAGAACCAGTGTTGGGTGGTGGGTGTAAACCGTACGGGGTGCGACCTCCACGGCATACACCACAGTGGCCACTCGGCAGCCTACGACCATTTGGGGCACCTCGTGGCCGAGTGTGGCGAGGAGCCCGAGAGGGTAGTGGTGGTGGAGGTGAATGCCGCCAAGATTGCCACTTTCAGGGGGCGTTTCCCCGCTTGGAGGGATGCCGACAAGTTTGAGTTTGTCGAAACGAAAAAGCAGAGTCTATGACCGAACAGGAAAAAATAGTCATCACGGGTG
>JAGBZI010000022.1 GCA_017628305.1 Tidjanibacter sp. | reverse complement strand
GTAGAAAAACTTGCTGGAGTTGTAGTACCTAATCATGTTGTCGGGGTATTCACCCTCCTTATTCTTGATGGTTGCATCACCATCCTCGGCCTTTACGCTGATGGCAAAGCAGGTCTCTGCGCTAATGTAGGGCTGATTGATAAGGTAGCGCGAAGTTTTATTGTTCGACACAAGGAATTTGCCGCGACTCTCATCGTAGAAAGCGAAGGTGCCATCTACACTGCCGGTTACCAAGGTAAATCTCTGAACATTGTCGTTGGTAATGAGATAGTCGCCCATCTTCGAAATGGCAACGGCATCACGCCTTGCGCTGGTAGATGTTTCGGATGCATTGCTGTAGAGCTTGGTGCTCAGAGCCAAGTCGTAGTCCTTGGCTGCGATAGCCACAACATCGCCCTCCTTGAGGGTGGTGGCATCCTTCACGAGCTCCCACCTGTCGCTTGGGGTGACCCCTTTCACAGTGAGGCGGTTAACATAACCGGCCTTGAGCGAAAGGCTCTTGCCATCGGCGATGGTGCCCTCTTTGATGTATACCTTTTTCTCCGAAATGGCGGTCACGGTGTATTTGTCGCCTGCCTCGAGGGTGGCGGGCAGGGTGGTGAAGAGCACCTTGTTGCCCTCGTAGTTGCCGCTAACGGTTACGCTGTTGCTAACCTTGCCCTCAACAGGAGCGAGCTCCTTGGGCAGAGTGAGGTCGGTGGTAACCTCGCCGGCAAGGGCAATCACCTTGCCATCTTTGCCGGTGGCGGTGAAGGTGACGCTCTCGAGTTTGTCGCCAGCCACCATGCCCTCGATGGTCAGCTGAACAACAGCTGCCAAGCGGGTGAACTGCACGGGAAGAACATCGTAGTCGCAATAGGTATCCCAATTAATCTCCTTCGACACCATAAGGTCGGCGTCGGCGTCATACGAATTGCCATCCATCTCCTGCACAGCGGGGAGAGTGAGGGTGCCCTTGGTGAAGTTGTCGTTGTTGTGACTTACAAAGCCGCTCTTGGGGTGAACAATCATGTAGTCGTAGTGTGCGCCGTCGAGACCCATCTCGCGGTCGTAAGCAAACGAAGCCTCAATCTCGCCAATGTTCTCTGCGGTCTTGTAGAAGTTAACCTCCTCTGCCTCGGAGTAGTACTCGCCGTCGATGCACTCGAGCACGGCAAAGCTCTCCTCGTCGTTCCAAGCCCATGCGGGTTTATCGCCGGTGGTGTCAACCGAGGTGCGGTTCTCGGCCGAGTCGGTCACAAATTTCACGGTGCGGGTGTTTTTCACAACCACCTGCTCCTCTATGTCGTTCTGGCATGCGCCAAGGCCCAGTGCGACTGCCGCAATGAGGGCCCAAGTTTTCAAACTCCTTTTCATGGTTGTCTGTCTGTTTTTAGAGTTCACCATCATTCCAACCGCCGTCCTGACCGGGCTGATTTTCGTCGCCATAAGTAGGGCTTGCTGCAATTCCGCTCTCCACCATCACATTCTCAATATCGATGGCGGGTTGTGTGTAGATTTTTTTCATCGGTGTAAAAATTTTTTGTTAAATATTTAGTTTGTTTTTTTGTTCGATTTGTGACAATCAACTGCAAATCTACCTCTTATTTATTTTATGGCCAAATTTTTAGAACACAAATATTGGAGTTTATGGAGGTTTTTGTTGCCGTTGCGGATATTTTGCCCCCTCGGGGGAATCCCTAATCGCAGATTTTGAATTTTGCATTTTGAATTGTATATTTGTCGGTTATATTGGCGCACTATTGGCTAACACGAAACAAGCAATGAAAAATAAGCTCAAAGATATGATGAAGAGCTGGGCACCCTATGTGGGTGGCGTGGTGCTCTTTCTGGCCCTCTCGCTCTTCTATTTTGCACCCCAGCTGGAGGGGCTCGAACTCTCCATGGGCGACATCACCCAATATGAGGGTATGAGTCGGGATATCAAGCAGATGCAGGCCGAGGGCGAGGACCCGCAGTGGACCGGAAACGCCTTTGGAGGCATGCCCGCCTACATGATTAATGTGGAGTATCCCTCGATGCTGATAAAGAATTGGTCGACTGATTTGGCCAACGCTTTCGGGCGCCCTGCGGTGCTCATTTTCTTGGCCTTGGTGGGCTTCTGGATAATGTTGCTGCTGTGGGGCATGAGCCCTCTGGTGGCCATCGTTCCCGCCATCGCCTACGGTTTCTCCACCTACTCAATCCTGATTATCGGAGCGGGCCACATCACCAAGATGTTTGCCTTCGCCTATGCACCCCTGCTGGTGGGCGGCGTGGTCTACACCCTCAAGGGTAAACGATTGTTACTCGGCGGACTGCTCACGGCACTCTTTGCGGCGCTCCAGATTGGTGCCAACCACCCCCAGATAACCTACTATTTCGCCTTTGTCATCGCCGCCGTGTGGATTAACGGCCTCGTGGTGGCGGTCAAGGAGCACACGGTAGGTCGCTTTGCGAAGGCTACGGCGGTGCTGCTGGCCTCGGCGGTGGTGGCTGTGGGTGCCAACCTCTCGTCGCTCTACTACACAGCACAACACCAGCCCGACACCACCCGTGGAGGTAGTGTGCTTGCAGCCGAAAAGAGTGGCGACAAGGAGAGTGACGGCCTCGATTTGGCCTATGCTACAGCGTGGAGCTATGGCCGCACCGAGAGCCTTAATATGTTGATACCAAACCTTATGGGTGGCTCCTCGTCGGGCGGCTTCTCGCAGGATGGCGAGGTGGCCGACGCGCTGCGCCCCTATGGAGCACGCCATTTGGCACGCCTGCTCCCCACCTATTGGGGCGACCAACCCGGCACGGCAGGACCCACCTACCTCGGAGCCTCGGCACTCTTTCTGGCTGTGCTCGGCCTCTTCCTGCTGAAGGGCAGGGAGAAGTGGTGGCTGCTGGCGGTGAGCATCTTTGCTGTGCTGCTGGCGTGGGGCTCCAACCTCATGTGGTTCACGGAGTTGATGTTCAGGATATTGCCCGCCTACGACAAGTTTAGAGCTGTGTCGACGGCCCTCGTGGTGGTGCAGTGGAGTGTGCCCCTGCTCGGCGCATTGGTGCTGTGGCACCTCTGGAGGGGCGACTACGAACGCTCCGAGGTTAACCGCGGCATCGCTTGGGCTGCGGGTATTGTGGGCGGTGTGTCGTTTGTGCTGTGGCTGCTGGGTGGACAGATGTTCAGCTTCTCGGCGGGCTACGACGCGGGGCTGGGACTCCCCGCCGATGTGGTGGCCGCCATGGAGATGGAGAGGGCCTCGATGTTGGAGGCCGACGCCTTGCGCTCGCTTATTCTTGCAACCCTCTCGGCACTTGTCGTGTGGCACGCAGCATCGGGCCGCTTGCGCCGAGGGATTATGTTGCTGCTGCTGGGTGCCATCGTAACCTTCGATATGGTAGGAGTGGATAGCCGCTACCTCTTCTGGGACGACTTTGTGGAGCCCTCAAAGACCACCATCGTGCCCACCGAGGCCAACCTCGAGATTATGGCCGACAAGGAGCTTGGTTATAGGGTTGCCAACATGGCTGTGAGCACCTTTAACGACGCTACAACCAGCTACTTCCACCGCTCGGTGGGTGGCTACCACGGTGCCAAACTCTCGCGCTATCAGGACCTCATCGACCACCAACTGCTGGCGGGTAATATGGAGGCCTACGATATGTTGAACACCAAATACTTCATTGTGGCGGGCGAGGATGGCGAGGGTCCCGTAGCGATGCTCAATGAGGGGGCCAACGGAGCCGCATGGTTCGTGGAGGAGGTAGTTGTTGCCTCTTCGCCTGCGGAGGAGATGAGGTGGCTCAGTGAGATTTCGACCGACTACACCGCTGTGGTGGATGCCGCGACGGCAAGGGAGCTCGAGGGGGTTACCCTCTCGCCCGGCACCATCGAGCTTGTGAAATACCGCCCTAACGCTCTCAGCTACCGCTACGAGTCAGAGGAGGGTGGCCTGTGTATCTTTTCGGAGATATTCTACGACAAGGGTTGGAAGGCATATGTGGATGGACAAGAGGTGCCCTACCTGAGGGCCGACTACCTGCTGAGGGCCATGGTGCTCCCCGCAGGAGGCCACACCGTCGAGTGGCGCTTTAGAGCACCCGCATTCGACCTTGTGGAGGGGGTTACCCTCTGCTGCTCGCTGGTGATTGTGGGTGGTTTGGCCCTAACCGCCGCTGTGGGTATTGTGCGCCGCCGCAGGGTGATCAAAAATTACGCTGCAAACGAAAATAAATAGAACAGATAGAACGATATGAGTGCAAAGAGCAACCTACGACGCAAAGTGCGAGGCTCCTATGCCATCTCCACGGTGAGCATAGCCCTTGTGCTCTTTTTGGTGGCCAGCGTGGGCTACATTATATGGAACCTCTCGAAGGCCACGGACAACATCAAGGAGCGCATGACTCTCTATGTGATGATGGAGGATGGGTGCCCCGAGGAGGTGGTGGAACAGACGGAGTTTAAGCTCGCCAACATGGAGGGTATTCGCGAGGTGAGGTTCATCTCCAAGAGCGAGGCTGCCGCCGACTTCAAGAGCTTTGCGGGTGGCAATTTCGAGGAGTTTTTGGACTACAACCCCCTGCCCGCCTCGTTTGAGGTGAGGCTTGCGGCGAGCGAGTCGCCCCGTGAACTTGTGGCCCGACTGGAGGGCTACATCACCGAGTGGGGTGGGGTGGATGAGGTCATCTACCAGCAGGGTATGGTGGAGAGTATGGATGCCAATATGGGCCGCTTTAAACTGCTGCTTGCAATTTTTGGCGCTGTGCTGCTCACCATATCGCTCATACTGCTGAAGAACACCATCCGCATGAGCGTCTTTTCGCGCAGGGAGATTATCTCCACCATGAAACTTGTGGGTGCAGGCCGCTGGACCATCAAACGCTCCTTTGTGGTCGACAGCCTCTGGATGGGAGTGGCTGCGGGAGCCTTGGCCTCACTGATGTTCTGGGGGATGCTGGTGGCTCTGAACGAGGGTATGCCCTATGTGGTGTTGGTGTCGGGAGGTGAGGTTATGGCTACCATTTTTGGCGGCATCTTCGTGGCCGGTGTGCTCCTCTCGGTGCTCTTCACCTCGGCTGCGCTCAACAGGTTTATCAACATGAATAGTGCAAAAATCAACCTATATTAACAGATAGTTTATGAAACAGAATGGTAAACAGAGGCCTCAAGTGTCCGCAAAGGAGGAGATGGTTTTCGAGTGGAGCAACTACCGCTGGATGCTCCTCGGTGTGGTGGTGATTGTTGTGGGCTTTGTGCTGATGGCCGGTGGTGGCAGTGGCGATCCCGCGGTGTTCGACTCGGAGGCCATCTTTTCGTGGCGCAGGATATCGCTTGCTCCCGCAGTGGTGCTTGTGGGCTTCGGCTTGGTGGGCTACTCCATCTTCCACAAAAAGAGAGAAAACAAAGAGAAATAACCCCCAAATAACAGCAAACTATGTCGATTATTGAAGCCTTGATTCTCGGTCTTGTACAGGGACTCACCGAGTATCTCCCCGTGAGTAGTAGCGGCCACCTCCAGATTGCCAAGGAACTTTTGGGTGTGGAGCTCACCGACAATATCGCCTTTGATGTCATCCTCCACTTTGCAACTGTGCTGAGTACCATTGTGGTGCTGTGGCCCGCAGTGAAGAGGCTCTTCACAGGCTTTTTCTCCTTCCGTAAGGGTCCGGATATGACCTATGCCCTGAAGATTATTGCCTCGATGGTGCCTGTGGGTATTGTCGGCTTCCTGCTGAAGGATAAGTTCAACGAGATGCTTGCCTCCGACTATGTTATGTTGGTGGTGGGCGCCATGCTTCTGGTGACGGCTCTGCTGCTCACCTTCGCCCAGTATGCCAAACCTCGCAGCAAGGAGAGTATCTCGTGGGGCGACGCCATGATTATCGGTGGCGCACAGGCTGTGGCCACCATGCCCGGCCTCAGCCGCTCGGGTACCACCATCGCTACGGGCCTTATTCTGGGCAATAAGAGGGCTGTGGTGGCCGAGTTCTCGTTCCTGATGGTCATCCTTCCCATCTTGGGCGAGTCGCTGCTCGACCTGCTGGGTGGCGATTTGGCCAATATCGGGGTAGGCCTTCTGCCCTTGGCTGTGGGCTTTGTATCTGCCTTTGTGTCGGGCTGCCTGGCCTGCAAATTTATGCTTAATATTGTCAATAGGGGCAAGCTCATTTGGTTTGCCATCTACTGCCTTGTAGTGGGCCTTGTTTCCATCGGCAGCTTCCTGTTTTAGCCTATGCGCCAGCCTATTACCTACGATATGCCATTCCCCGAGGGGGTTGTGGCGGTGGTCGATAAACCACTCACTTGGACCAGCAGCGATGTGGTCCGCAAACTCAAATATCTGCTGCGCAAACTCGGCTACCCAAAGATTAAGATTGGCCACGCCGGCACCCTCGACCCTCTGGCTACGGGAGTGCTGCTTGTCTGCATAGGCAAGGCCACCAAGCGTGTGGAGGAGCTTCAGGCAGGCGAGAAGGAGTATGTGGCCGATGTGGTGCTCGGTGCTACCACCCCCAGTGGTGACCTCGAACACCCCATTGATGCAACCTTTCCCACCGACCACATCACCCGCGAAAAGGTGGAGGAGGTGCTCGGTCAACTCTCGGGCGAGAGGTTGCAGACTCCCCCCGTCTACTCAGCCAAGATGATTGACGGCAAGAGGGCCTACGAGTATGCCCGCGAGGGAGAGCAGGTGGAGATGCGTCGCGCGCTGATTAACATCTACGAGATGGAGATTTTGGAGTACTCGCTCCCCTTGGTGCGCATCAGGGTGAGGTGTAGCAAGGGTACCTACATCCGCTCTCTGGCCATCGAGATTGGCGAGGCATTGGGTAGCGGTGCCCACCTTTCGGCTCTGCGCCGCACCCGCAGTGGCGACAACCTTGTGGAGGATGCTTGGCCACTCGACGAACTCGTGGCCGCCATGACCGCCCCGACAGCCAAGGAGTAAAAAAATGAAGAACGACTGAAACAAAATTGAGTTTCAATCGTATATACTTTGTTATGCGTGTCCCAAATGGGGGCGACAGAGCAGACACAGTGTAGAAAAATATAATAGTTTTCACCATATAATTCCACTCTATGAAGCTTTCACAGTATAGCTACGAATTCTCGCCCGAGTTGCTGGCTAAATATCCCGCCGACTATCGCGACGACTCGCGAATGTTGGTACTCCACCGCAAGACCGGCGAGATTGAGCACAAATATTTCAAGGATATTCTCGACTATTTCGAGGAGAAGGATGTCTTCATCCTCAATAATACAAAGGTGTTCCCCGCACGCCTCTATGGCAACAAGGAGAAGACCGGTGCCGAGATTGAGATTTTCCTCCTCCGAGAGCTCAATAAGGACCTCCGCCTGTGGGATGTGCTCGTGGAGCCCGCCCGCAAGATTCGTATCGGCAACAAACTCTACTTCGGTGAGGATGATGCACTTGTGGCCGAGGTTATCGACAATACCACCTCGCGTGGCCGCACCCTCCGCTTCCTCTACGACGGCTCCTACGAGGAGTTCCGTGAGGTGCTTGCGCAGATGGGTGAGACCCCTCTGCCCCGCTGGGTGAGGGAGAAGGTGGAGCCCCTCGATGAGGAGCGCTACCAGACTATCTATGCCAAGGTTGAGGGAGCTGTTGCTGCCCCCACTGCCGGCCTCCATTTCTCCAAACACCTCCTCAAACGCATGGAGATTAAGGGTGTGGATACGGCCGAGATTACCCTCCATGTGGGCCTCGGCAACTTCCGCACAGTGGATGTTGAGGACCTCACCAAGCACAAGATGGACTCCGAGCAGATGTTTATCACTGCCGAGACCGCCGAGAGGGTTAATAGGGCAAAGGCTGAGGGCCACCGCGTGTGTGCCATCGGTACTACCGTGCAGAGGGCCATCGAGTCGTCGGTGTCCACACAGGGTCAGTTGAAACCCTATGAGGGTTGGACCAATAAGTTCATCTTCGCCCCCCACGATTTCAGTGTTGCCGACTCCATGGTGAGCAACTTCCACCTCCCCGGTTCCACCCAGCTGATGATGGTGGCTGCCTTCGGTGGCTACGAGCAGGTTATGAACGCCTATCAGGTTGCCATCGAGGAGGGTTACCGCTTTGGTACCTACGGTGACGCCATGCTCATCCTGTAAAAAGGCATCTTGTTGGTGAATATTCACCAAATTTCTGATAGCGGGCTTCCTCATTTGCCACGAGCAAACTGCGGAGCCCGCTTCTTTGTATCGCAAAAACTCCATTGGTAATCTGCGTTTTTTAAGTTGCGGTCAGGGGCTAGAATATTCCTTTTGCTATGGGATTTCTTGGCGAAGCGTTGCCAATGAACCGAACTCACCCCCTTTTTGAATTTTCCACCTCGGCTGCTTGCTAAAAATCCAAAAAATTTTTATTATCTTTGCAGTGTATTATCGGCTTTTTGCAAACCTATCCGAGCGGAGGTGCCGTATCGCTGTGTTTTAGAGAGGGTAGGGGTGCGTAAACTTTTAATATTCAGAGAAAAGTGGCAGGAGCAAGAATATTGTGTGTTTGTCAGGAGATATTCCCCTATCTTCCTGAGAGCCCCATTGCGACTACTTGTCGCACACTTTCCCAAGCTATGCAGGAGCGCGGCTTCGAGATTCGTACCTTCATGCCCCGTTTCGGGTGTATCAACGAGCGCCGCAATCAGCTGCACGAGGTTATCCGCCTGTCGGGTATGAACCTCATTATCAACGATAACGACCACCAGCTTATCATCAAGGTGGCCTCCATACCTGCTGCCCGTGTGCAGATATACTTCATCGACAATGATGAGTATTTTGCTCCCCGCAAGGCGGTGGTGACCGACGCTAATGGCAAGGAGTTTGACGACAACGACCAGAGGGCAATTTTCTTTGCCCGTGGTGTGTTGGAGACTGTCAAGAGGCTCCGTTGGCAGCCCGACATTGTTCACTGCCACAGCTGGTTCTCGGCGGTTGTGCCTCTCTATTTGAGGTACTGTTTTGCCGACGAGCCCCTGTTTGCCTCGTCGAAGGTGGTGTTCAGCATCTACGACAACACCTTCGAAGGTGTGTGGGGAGATGCTTTCCGCTCGACCATGTTGGGCGAGGGTGTGCCTGCCGAAAAGTTGGGCCCCGAGAGCGGTTTGACATACGAAAACCTCGTGAAACTCGTTATAGACCACGCAGACGCTATTGTCGTTGAGGCGGAGCATGTGCCCGCCGAGGTGGAGAACTATCTGGCCGCAAGTGGCAAGAGGGTGTTGCGCCCCACGGGCGACATCTCGAGCGACGAGCGTCTAAATCAGTATAAGGAATTTTATGACTCTATTCTCTAAGGAAATACACTTTTGGAGTGTCGGCGCAGTTTTGGTGTCGGCACTTATGCTTTTGCTCGGTGGTTGCACCGAGGTGAACGACGAGTTGGGTGTGGGGGTGATTCCTCCCGGTCAGCAGTTTGAGATGAAGTTTGCCACCCTTGAGGAGGGCATCGAGAGCTACCTCACGCTGTCGGACTCGATTGCTACCAGCTCGCTCGACTATGCCTATTTCGGCAAGATGACCGACCCCAACTATGGCGCACGCATGAAGGCTTCGGCCTTGGTGCAGTTTGAGTATTCGCTGCGCACCGACACCGTTGCTCATAAGGATAGGGCCTCGAAGGTGGACTCGCTGGCGCTGCTGCTGGGCATGAAGACGCTGGGTGGCGACACCCTCAAGGAGCAGAGCTTCGACATCTACCGCTTGCACAAGATTCTCAAGCGCGACACCACCTATTACAATGGTCTGGAGGTGTCGGAGTTTGTGGACTCCCGCCCCATGTTCAGTTGCACATTCAGTGGCAAGCCAAGGGGTGCCAATGCTTTTGATACGCTGAGCCTCAAGGTGGTAGATGCGGAGTTGGCCGAGAAGTTTATGGCCGATTTGTGGAACGACACCACGCTCTACGCCAAGGATTCGCTCTTCATTGCCCAGATGGGAGGTCTGTGCATCACCCCTTCGGGCACCTCACCCGACGATGCGGCCATCTATGGTCTGAACCTCCAGTGGGGCACCGAGGAGGGCCCCAATAGCTACCTGCTGGCCTATGGTCACGAGTATCCTGCTAATGACGACCCCTCGCTGGTGGAGGATGAGGTGATGAGGGCATTTGCCATCACCAATAATAGGAGCTATGCAAACACGGCGGCCGCTACCGCTTTGGACTACGACTACTCGGCAACCTCGTGGGGAGGCTATATCAATGTGGATGTGCAGAGCGACGAAGAGCTCCAAAACCCCGTGTCGGAGGGCTTTGTGCAGAGTATGATGGGTGTTACGACCACTCTGGAGCTTGGCGAGAAGTTTATGGCCGACCTGAGGGGATTGGTTCCCGAGGGTTGCGACATATTCATCAATAAGGCAGAGTTGAAGCTCTACTTGTCGGACGACGACTACACCCTCTTCGACAGTGCGCCCCAGCGCTTGGGGGCCTATGTGGACTACCCTTCGCTGACCTCGGTGGCCGACTACAACTACTACTATGAGGAGAACTACGACATGGAGTTGGTCTACGACGGCTACCTGAACCGCACGCAGGCTTGCTACACCATGAATATCGCAATGCACCTGCAGCAGCTGCTGATGGATACGGAGAACACCCTCAGCCATAGGATAACCCTTGGCATGCCAGCCTACGAAATGATTTCGGACGCCATGGTAGGTCTGGAGATGGTGGGGGGCACAAAACCCGTGAAAATAGATATAACCTACACAGTCATTGGAAAGTAGGTCCTCTGATGGAGGAATGTGAGATGGGAGAGCGAAAAAAATCGCCCTCCCTTTTCTTTGAAATAACCGCAAAGAGGTTTATCTTTGTGACCCGATTGGGACTATATATATAGGTATGGCCCGAAAATTGGGTTGTTTGCCACTGCCGCTCCCGAGGTCTGAGGAGGGAACAGGGTGGTGCAACAAGAGTAGTAACAGGAGAGATAATAATCTGATTTACACAAAAATATGCAGCAGAAAAATTTGGTCATCGTGGAGTCTCCCGCAAAGGCGAAGACTATTGAGAAATTCTTGGGCAAGGAGTATAAGGTGTGCTCCTCCTATGGCCACATTCGCGACATTGCCAAGAAGGGCATTGGTGTGGATGTAGAGGGTGGTTTTGTTCCCGACTATGAGGTGTCGCCCGAGAAGGCCAAGACGGTGGCTGAACTGAAGAAATTGTCGGCTGCGGCCGAGTGTGTGTGGTTGGCGTCCGATGAGGACCGCGAGGGAGAGGCTATTGCATGGCACCTTGCGGAGGTTTTGGGCCTTCCCATTGACCGCACCAAACGAATTGTTTTCCACGAGATTACCAAGAATGCCATTCTGGAGGCTATTGCTTCGCCCCGCACGGTGGATATGAATCTGGTGAATGCCCAGCAGGCTCGCCGAGTGCTCGACCGCTTGGTGGGATTTGAGCTCTCGCCTGTGCTGTGGAAGAAGGTGAAACCCGCCCTTTCGGCCGGCCGTGTGCAGAGTGTGGCTGTGAGGCTCATTGTGGAGCGCGAGAGGGAGATTATCGACTTCAAGTCGGTGCAGTTCTATAAGGTTTCGGCCCGCTTTGTAGCCTCGGATGGCAAGATGTTCAAGGCTGAGTTGGACCGTAAGTTCGACACACGCGAGGAGGCTGTAGCCTTCTTGGAGAGCGTTGCGGGCGTAGATTTTAAGGTGGTCGGCGTGGAGTCGAAACCCTCGGTTAAGTATCCCGCACCCCCCTTCACCACCTCCACCCTCCAGCAGGAGGCCAGCCGCAAACTCTCCATGAGTGTGGCACAGACCATGAGTGTGGCCCAGAAACTCTATGAGAACGGTTTTATCACCTACATGCGTACCGACTCGGTGAACCTCTCCACTCAGGCTATGGCAGCCGCCAAGGAGCAGATTCTCTTGCAGTTTGGCGAGGAGTACCACTCGTGGAGGACCTATAAGACCAAGAGCAAGGGTGCGCAGGAGGCTCACGAGGCTATCCGTCCCTCCTACCTCGACCGCGCAACCATCGAGGGTACCACCGTCGAGAAACGCCTCTATGAGCTTATCTGGAAACGCACAGTGGCTTCGCAGATGGCAGCAGCACAGCTGGACCGCACCATTGTGACCATCGAGATGGGTGGCCACACCGAGCACTTTGTGGCAACCGGTGAGCAGGTGCGTTTCGACGGCTTTATGAAGCTATATTCGGAGACCGTGGAGGATGAGAATGAGAATGAGAATGCAGTGCTCCCAATCGTGAACGAGGGTGAGAAGTTGACCTTGAAGGATATGACCGCCACCCAGAAGTTTACCCAGCAGCCCTACCGTTACAGCGAGGCGCTGCTTGTGCGCCGCTTGGAGGAGCTCGGCATCGGTCGCCCCTCGACCTATGCGCCCACCATCTCCACCATCATCTCCCGCGGATATGTGGTTAAGCAGAATAAGGAGGGCGTAAAACGCACCTTCGACCAGATAACCCTCTCGAAGGGTAAGCTCACCGAGAAGAGCCTCAGTGAGGTTGTAGGCAAGGAGAAGGGTAAGCTCGCCCCCACCGATATCGGTATGCTTGTCAACGACTACCTTGAGGAGCAGTTCCCCCACATCCTCGACTACAACTTCACAGCAACCGTCGAGAAACAGTTTGACGCCATTGCCGAGGGCAAGGAGCAGTGGACCGAGATGATAGGTGACTTCTATGGCGACTTCCACCAGAGTGTGGAGAAGGCTCTGGAGAACCAGATACGCCAGAATAGCTCCGTGCGTCAGCTTGGCATTGACCCTGTGAGCGGTCTACCCGTGTCGGCCCGCATCGGTCGCTATGGCCCCATGGTACAGATTGGTGGCGAGAATGGCGATAAGGCTCGCTTTGCAAGCCTCAAGAAGGACCAGCTTATCGCAACCATCACCCTCGAGGAGGCTCTTTCGCTCTTTGCCTTGCCCCGCACTTTGGGCGAGTATGAGGGCGAGGAGGTCGTTGTGGGAGTGGGCAAGTTTGGCCCCTATGTGCGCCACAACAACAAGTTTGTGTCGCTGGCCAAGAGCGACGACCCCTACACGGTGACTATCGAGCGAGCCATTGAGCTCATCGAGCAGAAGCAGCAGCAGGACAAGGCTTCGAAGACCCCCATCAAGACTTTTGATGGCGTGGAGGATATTGTTATCATGACAGGTATTTATGGCCCCTACATCCACTCGGAGGGTAAGAACTACCGTATCCCCAAGTCGAAGGACCCCATGGCGATGACTTTGGAGGAGTGTAGGGCTATTATCTCCAAGAAGAAGTAAGAATACCCAATCGCCATTCCGGCGAAACACGGGTTGCGAAAAGGTGGCATTTTATAGGAGCCCATGCGCGCCCTGCCGGCAATCGCAGCAAAACAAAACCCCCGACTGCCCAAACAGTCGGGGGTTTTGTTTTGTGCTATGTCGTGAGGGTTACTCCATCCACACGATGATGATACCAACATAGCCGCTCTCGGCCGAGCTACGCAGGTAGCAGAGGTTGTTCTCGATTTTGTCCACCGTGAGGCTCTTGTAGGTGGCGTTCGACGAGAGGCCGAGGCCGAAGCTCTTGGTTACAACATCCACGGTCTGACCCACTACAGGAACATCCGAAAGCTCGAACTGAACATACTTGTCGGCATTCTCGTTCATGATGCGGTAGATGCGTTCCGACTTGCTGAAGTAGCCCTGATCCTTGTCGATGTCGAAGGCATACTCCACCTTGCTTTCGCGGTAGATACCGGGGGTTGTCTGGTTATCCATGAAGGTGTCCATAGCGTTCATGATGGGGTCCTCCTTGGGGCCGCAGGCGGTCATGAGAGCAGCGGTGAGTGCTGCGATGATATAGATGATGCGTTTCATTGTCTACGGTGTGTTGATTACGGTTTTTTATTTTACGGTGATGTAGCGGTAGAGATACTGGGTGTTGCCGGCGGTGTCGGTGATGACTGCGCACACCTGATATTTACCGGCGCCGAGTTTCACACAGTTGGGCGACTCTTTTCCGTCGATGTACCACACAATGTTGTCGGGGGTGCAGCTGAGGTTCTTAACGCTCAGGCGTACGATGTCGGTTGTGAGGTATTTGGCGTTGATGGAGAGTGCCGAGCGGGGCGAGATAGCGTCGCTCTGGGTCTCGAAGTTGAACTCATAGGCGGGCTCGCTCTCGCCATCACCATAGACGAATGCGTCATACTTGGTGGAGGTGGTGAGGGGCGACAGGAGGATGTACTTATTGGTGGTGGTCACCTCTTTCTCCTCGCCGTTGTCCTTGTTTACATACCTCACGGTCCAGCTGGGGTAGTTGTATTCCGAAGCCTCCCAGTCAATCAGTGCGTCATACTGTCGGGGGTCGATGGAGAGGTCCTTCATCATGGCCCTCATGGTCACGGTAGCACCATTGATGGAGATGTTGTCGAAGTAGTAGGGGAGCCTCTCGAATGCCCAGTTCTGGAACACGGGAGTGGAGTCGTAGGAGATGGTGGTCACATTCCTCGAGCCGGGGAAGAACCAACCCTTACTATTCTCGGTGGTAGCCGAGGGGTTCGAGCGGAAGATGGTTGCACACTGGTGGTTGGGGTCGGTGTTGATGGTGTGTCTTACCCATTTGTTGTAGTGCTGGCCGGTCCAGTCAACATGGTATACGAGCATACCCTCACCACCCTGAAAACCGTAGGTGGGGTCGCCATCGTTGAGATATTTGTCCCACTTGCAGCCGCCAGCTTTGGTGCGTGCCTCAAAAAGGAAACACTCGGTTTTGTCCTCGTTGGCCCAGAGGATGTAGCCGTCGTTGGTTCCCACATGGTTAATCTGGTAGTTGCCTGCCGAGTGAATCTCCTTGGGGAGAGTCCAGCCTACGAGCCAACGCTCGAGGATGTTGTAGGTGGGAGGTGTGCAGCTGTTGTTGAGGTAGTTGCCGGCGTGCATGATGGATGCGTAGTCCATACCGAAGCAGACATTGTTCTGGGTGTCGTACCAGTCGGGCAGACCGATTGCATGGCTAAACTCGTGGCAGAACGAACCGATACCGGTCATATCGGTACCCCTGCGACCCTTCAACTCCGAGGTACAAGCGTAAACGGTGAACTGCTTGCCGTCGTAGCGGGGATAGTTGTTCTCGGCGATGTTGTAGCCGGGCATGATGTCCCACTTGTGGGGCCACACGGCGTCGTCGGGACCACCCTCTGCGGGGTTGTGGCCTGCGTACACTACAAACACGAGGTCGAGCTTGCCGTCGTTATCGTTGTCGTATTTGGAGAAGTCTACGCCATAGGCATCGGCCAAGTCGCAAGCCTCTTTAGCCTGAATAGCAGGTGCTTGGTCGTCGCCATTCTTGTTGCCGCCATAGTATTTGCGGTCGTTGGAGAGGCAGAAGGGACCAACTACATCGAAGATGGGCTCAAACTGGCCGCTCGATGCATACTTGAAATAGTCGGCTGCGCTACCCGTACCACCATTCTCGGCATAACCCTCACTGTTGAGCAGTTTGGTAAACTGTGCGTTGGGTTCGGTTACGGAGAACTTGATGTCGGTGTACTCCACGAGGATTACGAGCATGTTGCGTTTGCCCTTAATCTCGCCGCCCCAATCGCCAATCTCGAGAGCCGACTCGTGGGGAGCTGCGCCCTGAAGAGCGGCAGCCTTATTCTGGAAGGCTCTCTCGGGGGAGTTCATGTAGCTGTTGAAGTAGGGGTTCTCGGCAGTCTTGCGGGCGCCAATACTCTGCTGCATCATCTCCCTCTCGTGGTTGTTCATGCGGCTGGTGGGTTTCACCTTCACATTCGAGCTTACCAGATAGCCGTTGCGATTTACGGCGTAGTAGAGGTCGCCGTCCTCGCCGGTGATGGCGGAGTAAAGACCGTCGACAACCAAGTGGTTGTTGAACTCGTCACCCACGATTTCGTAGGTCACAACGGTGCCGTCACTCTGCGTGTGCTGGAATTTTCCTCGCTTAGCGGGGATTGCCAATGCGGTGGCAATAGCAAGGGTAGTCAGTAGAATAGATAGTGTTATCCTTTTCATAAGTGTGTATAAAAAAAGTTTTAGATTTCGCAATTTAGCTCCGCAAGATAGGAATTTTCCGACAAAATTCAAGCGTTCCTACAAAATATTTTATGCACGCGTAAAATGTGCGCATGCGCGTGCGGAGTTCTCGCAAAAAATTCTTATCTTTGAAGGTTACATGTGTCGAGGTGGCAACTGCGGCTTCCGAAGCGGTTTCGAGAGAAAATTTTCAGATAAACTAACAAACATAAACTACTTTATTGCAATGAAAAGACTTATTGAGTGTGTGCCCAACTTTAGCGAGGGCAACGACCTTTCGATTATCAAACAGATTACCGACTCCATCGAGGCGGTTGAGGGTGTGAAACTTCTGGATGTGGACCCCGGCAAGGCTACCAACCGTACTGTTGTGACCTTTGTGGGTGAGCCTGAGGCTGTTGTTGAGGCTGCATTTCAGGGCGTGAAGAGGGCTTCGGAGCTCATCGACATGCGTTACCACCACGGTGAGCACCCCCGTATTGGTGCAACCGATGTACTCCCCTTGGTGCCTGTTGCAGGTGTAACCCTCGAGGAGTGTGCCCAGATGGCGCGCGCTTTGGCTGAGCGTATTGCCACCGAGTTGAAGGTCCCCACCTACTGCTACGAGAGTGCCGCACTGCGTCCCGAGCGTAAGAACTTGGCTGTTGTTCGCAAGGGCGAGTATGAGGGTCTTCAGCAGCGCATCACCCAGCCCGATGAGATGCCCGACTTCGGTGGTGGCGAGTGGACCGAGCAGGCTGCACGCAGTGGTGCAACCGTTGTGGGCGCGAGGGATTTCCTCATTGCTGTGAACTTCAATCTCAATACCACCTCGACCCGTCGTGCCAACGCCATCGCTTTTGATGTGCGTGAGAAGGGTCGTCCCATGAGGGATAAACCCATCGTGGGCAAGATTATGAAGGATGAGAATGGTAAGACCATCATGATTCCCGGTACCCTGAAGGGTTGCAAGGCCATCGGTTGGTTCATTGAGGAGTATGGCATCGCACAGGTGTCAATGAATATTACGGATATTGCTGCAACCCCTCTTCACATTGCTTTCGAGGAGGTGTGCCGTGCTGCAGCTGCTCGTGGTGTGAGGGTTACGGGTACCGAGATTGTGGGCCTTGTTCCTCGCAGCGCACTGCTTGAGGCCGGCAAATACTTCTTGCGCAAACAGCAACGCTCGCTGGGTATCACCGACGAGGAGATTTTGGATATTGCTGTTCGCTCCATGGGTCTGTCGGAGCTCACCCCCTTCCGTCCCGAGGAGAAGATTGTGGAGAGCCTCATCGAGAAGGATAATGTTAAGAAGGGACTCATTGATTTGACTTGCAAAGGTTTTGCAGAGGAGACTTCGAGGGAGTCCCCCGCCCCCGGTGGTGGTTCGATTTCGGCCTACATGGGTGCTCTTGGCGCAGCCCTCGGCACCATGGTTGCCAACCTTTCGGCCCACAAACCCGGTTGGGATGACCGTTGGGAGTTCTTCTCGGATTGGGCCGAGAAGGGTAAGAGGGTTATGAACGAGCTGCTCTACCTTGTTGACGAGGACACCGATGCCTTCAACTGCATCATGGCGGTGTTTGCCATGCCCAAAGGTACCGACGCCGAGAAGGCTGCAAGGGCCGAGGCTATGGAGAAGGCTACTCTTTATGCCACACAGGTACCCCTGAAGACCATGAAGGCTTCGTTCCGCGCATTTGAGATTGCTGGCGCCATGGCTGAGGAGGGCAATCCCAACTCGGTGAGCGATGCCGGTGTGGGTGCTTTGGCTGCTCGTGCTGCCGTTCAGGGTGCTTTCCTCAATGTGAAGATTAACGCCGCAGGTCTCAAGGATAGGGCTGCTGCCGAGGCTTTGGTGGCTGAGGCTAAGGAGATTGCCGCTGCTGCCGACCGCGAGGAGGCACGCATCCTTGAGATTGTAAATGCCAAGATTAACTAATAGTTTACCACCTAAATAACCGATAAAAGTATGACACTCCAGCAGTTTCAAGACGATATCAGGGCAGGTATTCCCGATGTACTGCCCGCCCCCAAGCCCTATGACCCTTCGGTGAACCACGCCCCCAAGCGTAAGGATATTCTCACCCGCGAGGAGAAGGTTTTGGCCATCAAGAATGCACTGCGCTACTTCCCCGAGAAGCACCACGCCGAGCTCGCACCCGAGTTTGCCGAGGAGTTGGAGAGGTATGGCCGCATCTATATGTACCGTCTGCGTCCCGACTATGAGATGTATGCACGCCCCATCGAGGAGTATCCTGCCCGCTGCCGTCAGGCTGCCGCCATGATGCTCATGATTCAGAATAACCTCGACAAGGCTGTGGCACAACACCCCCACGAACTTATCACCTATGGTGGCAATGGTGCTGTGTTCCAGAATTGGGCACAGTATCGACTGGCCATGAAGTACCTCTCGGAGATGACCGAGGAGCAGACCTTGGTTATGTATTCGGGCCACCCCATGGGCTTGTTCCCCTCGTCGCCCGACGCACCAAGGGCTGTGATTACCAACGGTATGGTCATCCCCAACTATTCCAAACCCGACGATTGGGAGAGGATGAATGCTCTGGGTGTGTCGCAGTATGGCCAGATGACTGCGGGTAGTTGGATGTATATTGGTCCTCAGGGCATTGTTCACGGCACCACCATCACTGTGCTGAATGCCGGTCGCCGCCGCATGAAGGAGGGGGCCAAGGATTTGGGCGGTATGTTGTTTGTGTCGGCCGGCTTGGGCGGCATGTCGGGCGCACAGCCCAAGGCGGGTAACATCGCCGGTGTTGTGAGCATCGTGGCCGAGATTAACCCCGCTGCCGTGCAGAAACGATATGAGCAGGGCTGGGTTGACGAGGTTCACACCTCGCTCGACGAACTGTTGGCCCGCGTTGCCGAGGCCCGCAAGAACAAGGAGGTGGTGTCGATGGCCTACCAAGGCAACATCGTAGACCTCTGGGAGAGGCTTGCCGAGGAGGGTGTTGAGGTCGATTTGGGTAGCGACCAGACCTCGCTCCACAACCCTTGGGCAGGTGGTTATTACCCTGTGGGATACAGCTATGAGGAGAGCCGTGTGATGATGGCCGAGGAGCCCGAGAGGTTCAAGGAGGCTGTGCAGGCTTCTCTCCGCCGCCATGCAGCAGCTGTGAATAAGCTGGCCGAAAGGGGTATGTACTTCTTCGACTATGGCAATGCCTTCTTGTTGGAGGCCTCCAGAGCCGGTGCCGATGTTGTTCTGCCCAATGGCAAGTTCCGCTATCCCTCTTATGTTCAGGATATTATGGGTCCTCTGTTCTTCGACTACGGTTTTGGCCCCTTCCGTTGGGTATGTACCTCGGGTAAGGAGGAGGACCTCGACAAGAGCGACGAGATTGCAGCACGCGTGCTGGAGGAGATAAGGGCTGAGGCCCCCGCAGAGATTTGCGGCCAGCTCGACGACAATATCCACTGGATTAAGGAGGCTAAGCGCAACCGCTTGGTTGTGGGCTCGTCGGCTCGTATTCTCTATGCCGACAGCGAGGGCCGCATCAAGATTGCGAGGGCCTTCAATGAGGCCATTGCGAGTGGCGAGATTTCGGCCCCCATTGTGTTGGGCCGCGACCACCACGATGTGTCGGGTACCGACTCGCCCTATCGCGAGACCAGCAATATCTACGACGGCTCGGCTTATACGGCCGACATGGCTGTGCAGAATGTTGTCGGCGACGGCTTCAGGGGTGCCACATGGGTGTCGCTCCACAACGGAGGCGGCGTAGGCTGGGGCGAGGTTATCAACGGAGGCTTCGGTATGGTTATCGACGGCTCGGAGGCTGCCCGCCGCAGGATTGACAATATGCTCCACTGGGATACCAACAATGGTATCGCACGCCGTAGCTGGGCTCGCAACGAGGGTGCCATGAGTGCCATCCGCCGCGAGATGGAGCGCACTCCCAACCTTAAGGTCACCCTCCCCAATTTGGCCGACGAGGCACTCATCGAGCAGTTCGTTAAATAGGAGTATTTTAAAATTAAGACAATGAAACTAATGAAGATATTTGCTCTTTGTCTGGCAGCTCTTACAATGTGGAGCTGCCATGGCGATGAGCCCGAGCCCACACCCGAGGGGGGCGGCAAGCTTGCTGCCCCTGCCGGGTTGGAAATTGTGGATGGGTCGCTGGGCACCGACCGCGCCTCGGTGAGCTGGGGTGCGGTGGCCAATGCAGTTGGCTACAAGTATAAGGTGCTCGCGAGCGGCACTCTTGTCACCTCGGGCGAAACGACGGCCACACAGCTCGACATCACGGGCCTTGAGAAGAAGACCGAGTATGGTGTGCAGGTGATGGCTGTTGCCGAGGCCCCCTATGAGAACTCGTTGTGGAGCAGCCTGTTTGTCTTTACCACACGCCTGAGGGATGGCTCCGAATCGGGCCCCTCGGTGGTGGTGGCACAGGATGGCACGGGCGACTTCCAGAGGGTGCAGGATGCACTGAACTCTATCCCCGCAAACAACGCTACTCCCTACATCATCCACATCAAGGAGGGCACCTACAAGGAGAAACTCCTTATTGGTAAGGGGAAGGATAATGTCATTCTTGTGGGTGACGGTGCGGAGAAGACCATCCTCTCGTGGGACGACTGTCAGGGTACCTACAATGGGGCCGACAGTTCGCTGCCCGAGACCCAGCGCCGTAGTTACACACTGCGTGTGGAGTCCGAGAGGGTGCAGATTCACGACCTCACAATCGAGAATACACACCAGAACAACACCGGCTCGGGCGACCAAGCGATGGCTGTGGAGGTGAAGTATGGCAAGGTCTCCTTCTTCGACTGCCGCATCACGGGCTATCAGGATACATTCCTCGGTAGGGACGATAGTGCGCGTATCTACCTGAAGGGGTGTTTTGTGGAGGGCAATGTCGATTTCATCTATGGCGCAAGCGTGATGGTGTTCGACCACTGCCAGATTCATGCTAACAGGGAACAAACCCCCATCACAGCCCCCTCGACGGCTGCGGCTGCCCCTTATGGTATCGTCTTCTTCGACTGCGAAGTGACCCACGATGAGGTGGGCTTCAATGGTCAGAAGGTCAATAACATCTACCTTGGTAGGGCTTGGCAGAATGGTTCGAAGAGTGTGTGGATTCGTTGCAAGATGCCCAAGGCTCTCCATGCCGACGGTTGGATGGAGAACATGAATAGCAGTGTGGTTGAGGAGAAGAAGATTTTTGCCGAGTGGGGTTGCACCTACGAGGGTGCCGACGCCTCGGCCCGCAAGAATGGCGGCAGAGTGCTCACCGACGACGAGGCTGCCACCTACACTTTGGCCAACATCTTTGCCGATGTGGAGAACCTCACCGAGTTCACCACCAAATATGGTGTGGAATTGTGAAAAAGAACCAGAATTATTAACCAATAAAACCAATAAATTAACTATGAAACAACATATTATCTCTCGTGCTCACCTCTCCCATCATGATGTTATCCGTGCCGTGAGGGAGAACTATACCCTGGCTCTGTCGGAGGAGTCGAGGGCCGCTATTGCCAAGTGCCGCGAGTATCTCGATAGGAAGGCTGTTGAGAGCCCCACTCCCATCTATGGAGTGACCACCGGATTTGGCTCGCTGTGCAACATCTCCATCGAGAACGACCAGCTGTCGGCCCTCCAGAAAAACCTCGTTATGAGCCACTCGTGTGGCACAGGCGACAGGGTCCCCACCGAGATTGTGCGCATCATGATTATGCTCAAGGTGCAGTCGCTCAGCTATGGCCACTCGGGTGTGCAGGTAGCCACCGTGGAGAGATTGATTGAGATGTTCAACCGCCACTACACCCCCATTGTGTATCAGCAGGGTTCGCTTGGTGCCTCGGGCGACTTGGCACCCCTTGCACACCTCTCGCTCCCCCTGTTGGGCCTCGGCGAGGTGGAGACCAAGGAGGGCGAGATTATCACCGGTGAGGAGATGAACCGCCGCGAGGGTTGGGAGGCTATGACCCTCCAGTCGAAGGAGGGTTTGGCACTGCTCAATGGTACCCAATTTATGGCCTCCTATGGTGTGTGGTCGCTCGATAAGGCCGAGAGGTTGTCGGAGCTTGCCGACCAGATTGGCGCGATGTCGCTGGAGGCTTTCGACGGCAGGATAGACCCCTTTGCCGACAATGTTCATCAGGTGCGCCCCCACAACGGCCAGATTGTGACTGCTGCCCGCTTCAGGGAGCTGTTGGCCGGTAGCGAGCTTATTGCCCAGCCCAAGAAACATGTTCAGGACCCCTACTCGTTCCGCTGCATACCTCAGGTTCATGGCGCATCGAAGGATGCCATCGCCTATGTGGCCAGCGTCATCGAGACCGAGATTAACTCCGCTACCGACAACCCAACCGACTTCCCCGACGAGGATGTTGTGGTGTCGGCCGGTAACTTCCATGGCCAGCCCTTGGCTCTGGTGCTCGACTATCTGGCTATTGCCATGGCCGAGCTGGGTAACATCTCGGAGAGGAGGACCTATAAACTCATCTCGGCACAGAGGGGCCTCCCCAGCTTCCTTGTTGCCAAGCCCGGTTTGAATAGCGGCTTTATGATTCCCCAGTATACGGCTGCCTCAATTGTGAGCCAGACCAAGGGTCTTTGCATGCCCGCATCGGTGGACTCCATCCCCTCGTCGCAGGGTCAGGAGGACCATGTGAGCATGGGCTCCAATGCAGCTACCAAGTCGGCCCGCGTGGCAGACAATGTGGAGAGGGTGTTGGCTATTGAGCTGCTCAATGCCGCACAGGCTCTTGAGTTCCGCCGCCCCTTGAGGTCGAGCGAGCCCATCGAGAAACTCTTTGCCGACTTCAGGGCTGTTGTCCCCTTTGTGGACACCGATATGGTTATGTACCCCTTGATTGCCAAGGCTGTGGAGTTCCTTCAGGGAAAGAAGTAGACGAAGTTGGGTATGCGACTGCTGATTAAAAACATACGGACACTTGCCGGCATCCTTCCCTCGGAGACTTTGTGCCTCCGAGGGGAGGAGATGGCCTCGGCTCGGAGCATCGACGGCGCCTATTTGGTGGCCGACGATGGAATCATCACCCGCTTTGGCCCCATGGAGGAGCTGGGCGAGGTGGTGGCCGACGAGGTGGTGGATGCAGAGGGTAGGGTAGTGTTTCCCGCCTTCTGCGACTCCCACTCCCATATTGTCTATGCAGGCTCTCGCGAGGGCGAGTTCCGCGATAAGATTGCGGGCATGACCTACGAGGAGGTTGCTGCTCGAGGTGGCGGCATTCTCAACTCGGCCGACCGACTCGCCGAGGCGAGCGAGGAGGAGCTCTTTGAGGCTGCCGAGAGGAGGGCTTGGCGTATGATTCGTACGGGTGCTGCCACACTGGAGATTAAGAGTGGCTATGGCCTTACGACCGAGAGCGAGCTGAAGATGTTGCGAGTTATAGGTAGGCTCCAGAGGGAGCTCCCCGCAACCATCAAGGCCACTTTCCTCGGAGCTCACGCTGTGGGCAGAGCCTATAAGGGGCGCCAGAGCGACTATGTGGAGCATGTGTGTAGCGAGATGATTCCCGCAGTGGCCGAGCAGGGAGTGGCCGAGTTTGTGGATGTCTTCTGCGACAGGGGGTTCTTTACTCCCGAGGAGACGGCCCGAATTCTGGAGTGTGGCAAGAGGTATGGCCTCAGGCCCAAGATTCACGCCAATGAGTTGGCTTCGAGCGGTGGTGTGCAGGTGGGCATCGAGTATGGCGCCCTCTCTGTGGACCACTTGGAGGAGGCTACCGAGAGTGATGTCCTCGACCTGAAAAACTCTTCGACAATACCGACCGTTCTGCCCGGCGCTTCGTTCTTCTCGAACCTCCCCTTTGCGCCCGCAAGGATGATGATTGATGCGGGGCTCCCCGTGGCCATTGCCAGCGATTGCAACCCCGGCTCTTCGCCTTCGGGTAACATGAAGATGCTGTGGAGCTTGGCCTGTATAAAGATGCGACTCTCGCCCGAGGAGGCTCTGAGCGGCCTCACCATCAATGGTGCAGCTGCCTTGGGGTTGAGTGGCGACAGGGGTGCCATCAGTGTGGGCCGCAGGGCCGACTTGGTGGTGTCCAAACCTGTCCCCTCGCTCGCATATCTACCCTATAGTTTTGGCGAGGAACTTGTGGAACACACCATTATTAACGGTAAAATAGTTTGCACCAATGAATAACTTTGTATTTCAGAATACCACAAAACTCATCTTTGGCAAGGGGCAGATTGCCCGCCTCGCCAAGGAGTTGCCCCGAGATAAGAAGATTTTAGTTACTTTCGGTGGCGGAAGTGTCAAAAGAAATGGCGTTTACGATCAAGTGAAGGCAGCCCTTGAGGGATTCGACCACTTGGAGTTCTGGGGCATCGAGCCCAACCCCAAGGTGGAGACCCTGCGCAAGGCTGTGGAGATTTGTAAGCGTGAGGGGGTAGGCTTTCTGCTGGCTGTGGGTGGCGGAAGCACACTTGATGGTACCAAACTAATTGCCGCGGCTGCCATGATTGAGGCCGACGCATGGGATTTGGTGCGCAACCCCAAACTCTATGAGGGTACCCTTCCCTTTGCAAGTGTCATGACCCTCCCCGCCACAGGCTCCGAGATGAACCGTGGCGCGGTGATTTCCAACCTCGCAACGGGCGAGAAATATTCGTTCTACAACACCTATCCCACCTTCTCGGTGCTCGACCCCGAGGCTACCTACTCGCTGCCTGCTTTTCAGGTGGCTTGTGGCTTGGCCGACACCTTCGTTCATGTCATGGAGCAGTACCTCACCGTGGCAGGCTGCTCACCCCTGATGGATCGCTGGGCCGAGGGTGTTGTACAGACCATTGTGGAGGTGGCACCCAAGGCGCTGGCCGACCAGAAGGAGTATGACGCGATGGCAACCTTTATGCTCTCGGCCACCATGGGTCTTAATGGCTTTGTGGCCATGGGCGTGCCTCAGGATTGGGCTACCCACATGATTGGCCACGAGATTACGGCCCTCACGGGTACCACCCACGGCCAGACACTCGTTATGGTGCTGCCCGGAGTGATGAATGTGTTGAGGGAGCAGAAGGGGGCAAAGATTGTGCAGTTTGGCGAGCGCGTGTGGGG
>JAGBZI010000021.1 GCA_017628305.1 Tidjanibacter sp. | reverse complement strand
GTCAATCCAAGTTACACGGAAGGTGAAGATACGGTCGGGCTCAACCATACGCTCAACGATTTTTGCTTTCTCAAACTCGGGGTGCTGGTTGTAAACCTCCTCGATCGACTCGAGCACCTCTTTAACTGCCTGCAAATACTCATTCTCGCCGGGGTGCTTGCGCTCCAACTCGGCCATCAAATTCTGAACATTCATAACTGAAAATAGGTTTTAAAGTTTGTAATGATGTTATTAGGTTTTGAAAAAATCTGTTGCAGTTTCTCCTTGTGCGCCACTTTCGCACCCCCAAAAGTAGTGATTTTTATTCTAATTAGTCATCTTTCTCGAAAAAATATGTGTTATTTTTTCACAAATCACTATCTTTGGAGTGAGAAACAACCGCTTTCTTCTCGGATGGACAATTTCAAAACCGTTATAAATACACAAAACTAAAACATTTTACCGCGATGGAAAACCTTAAAATCACTCCATTTACCAAGTACCACATTGCCGCAGGTGCCAAGATGGCTCCCTTTGCAGGCTTCAATATGCCCATCGAGTTTACGGGCATCAACGCCGAGCACCTTTGGGTTCGCGAGGCTGTGGGTGTTTTCGATGTGAGCCACATGGGTGAGCTGTGGGTGAAGGGCCCCAAGGCCACTGCACTTCTCCAGCGCATCACCACCAACAATGTTGCTGCCCTCACCGACGGCAAGGTGCAGTACACCTGCTTCCCCAATGGCAAGGGTGGTATTGTTGACGACTTCCTTCTCTACCGCTTCAGCGAGGAGAACTACCTCTTGGCCATCAACGCTGCCAACATCGACAAAGACTGGGCATTTGTGTGCGAGCAGGGCAAAGCCTTCGGCATGGAGCCCGGCAAGGAGCTCATCAACGCCTCCGACGCGACCGCCCAGCTGGCCATTCAGGGTCCTTTGGCCATGAAGCTCGTGCAGAAGATGTGCGACGAGCCCGTGGAGGATATGGTTTACTACACCTTCAAGACTCTCAAGGTGGGTGGTTGCGACGCCATCCTCTCCACCACCGGCTACACCGGTTCGGGCGGTTGCGAGGTCTACATCAACGCCGAGGATGCCGACCAGCTCTGGGCAGAGTTGTGGAAGGCCGGCGAGGAGTTTGGCCTGAAGAACATCGGCCTTGGTGCACGCGACACTCTCCGCTTGGAGAAGGGTTTCTGCCTCTATGGCCATGAGATTAACGACGAGATTTCGCCCATCGAGGCCGGCCTTGGCTGGATTACCAAGTTTGTGGATGGCAAGGATTTCCTTGACAGGGAGTATATGGAGTCGCTCAAGGCGGGCGGTCTGAAGCGCAAACTCGTGGGCCTCAAGATGATTGACCGTGGTATTCCCCGCGCAGGCTACCAGATTGGCGACGCCGAGGGCAACCCCATTGGCGAGATTGTTTCGGGCACCATGTCGCCCTGCTTAAAGGTGGGTATCGGCACCGGTTATGTACCCAAGGAGTATGCGACTGTGGGCAACATCCTCACCGTTATTGTGCGCGACCGAGCCCTGAAGGCCGAGGTTGTGAAACTCCCCTTCTTATAGAGAACACATCTTATTGGTGCGCTTGCACCAAACCACAGAGAGCGGAGTCCCTCATTTGCGTCAGGCAAACCGAGGGGCCCGCTCTCCTATTTGGCTGACAACCGAATGCTGACAGCAAAAAAAGCTCTCGGCCCTCCGAAGTGGGAGGGCCGAGAGTTGTTTTTGATTACACTGTTTTGCGCAGTTTGGCGATAAATTTACGGATGGGTGCCGTACCTATAGCGGGTGCATGGCCATCCTCGGGGTAGAACACTGTGAGTTCGCCGGCCTTGAGGGTCACAAAGTGGTGGCACCTCTCGTCGGAGAAGCGGACATCCTTCGCCTCGTCGTACTCACCGCGCCAAGTGGCAATCTCCTCCAGAGGCTTCCAACCCATGGTCTCCTCGCCCTCCAGCACCACCTGCACATCGATGTAGTCGCGATGCACCTCGATGGGGGCATTTTCGGGGGTGAAGAGGTCGGGTGCGCAGTTGTTGATGAAGAGGTCGCGGCCCACTATCTCGTGGATACCCAGCGGCATCGAGAGTACATCGTGGCTCTCGAGGAACTCAAAGAGGCGGGGCATCAAAGGGTGGAGCTTTTCGAGCTCCACCCTATTATTGAGGTTCGACAGAATCATACCTATTCTATTATAGCATTACTTGTTCTCCAAGTAGGCGTGGATAGCCTTTGCGGCCTTACGACCGGCACCCATTGCGAGGATGACGGTTGCGGCACCTGTCACAGCATCGCCACCTGCGAAGACGCCCTCGCGAGTAGTTGCGCCCTCCTCGGTGGCCACAAGGCAACCACGGCGATTGCGCTCCAAGCCCTCGGTGGTCGAAGCAATCAGGGGGTTGGGCGAGGTTCCAAGTGCCATAATCACGGTGTCGCACTCAATCTCGAACTCCGAGCCGGCAACCTCCACGGGCGAACGACGACCGCTCTCATCGGGCTCGCCGAGCTCCATGCGTACACACTTGAGTGCGCGCACCCAGCCCTTCTCATCGGCCTCAATAGAGACGGGGTTGGTGAGCATTGCAAACTGGATGCCCTCCTCTTTGGCGTGGTGCACCTCCTCCACACGGGCGGGGAGCTCTGCCTCCGAACGGCGGTAGACAATGTAGGCCTCGGCACCGAGTCGTTTTGCCGACCTCACAGCATCCATTGCCACATTACCACCACCCACAACAGCCACCTTCTTGCCGCGGCGCACGGGGGTATCGTTCTCCTCGGGGGCAAATGCACCCATGAGGTTGATGCGGGTAAGGAACTCGTTGGCCGAGAATACGCCGTTGAAGTTCTCACCGGGGATGCCCATAAACTTGGGAAGACCTGCACCCGAGCCCACAAAGACTGCGGCGAAGCCCTCCTCGTCCATGAGGCTGTCGATGGTCACGGTGCGACCCACGATGATATTCTTCTCGAACTTCACGCCGAGCCTCGACACCTTCTCAATCTCGCGAGCAACAATGCGCTCCTTGGGCAAACGGAACTCGGGAATGCCGTAGCTCAACACACCACCCAAGCGGTGAAGAGCCTCAAACACAGTCACCTCGTAGCCCAATTTTGCCAAGTCGGCTGCGCAAGCCAAACCTGCGGGGCCACTACCTACAACAGCCACTTTCTTGCCGTTGGGCTCAATCTCGGCCACCTCTTTGGAGCCGTTCTCGAGCTGCCAATCGCCCACGAAACGCTCGAGTTTACCGATGGCCACAGGCTCGTGTTTGATGCCGAGAATACACGAACCCTCGCACTGGCTCTCCTGAGGGCACACACGGCCACAGATGGAGGGCAGCAGCGAGTCCTCGGCGATGATGTCGGCAGCACGCTGGAAATTGCCGGCAACCACCTCGGCGATGAAGTTGGGAATCTGGATATTCACGGGGCACGCCTGCACACAGCGGGGGTTGCGGCAGTTCAGACAGCGGGAAGCCTCACGAGAAGCCTCCTCCACATTGAAACCGTAGCATACCTCCTCGAAATTGGCAGCACGCTTGATGGGGTCTTGCTCCCTGACGGGAGTGCGGGAAATTATATTTGCCATAGCTATAACTTTCTTGTTTTTAAGGGGTTCTACTTAACGGTTTATTTGTCCAGACCGATGCGACACTTGTGGTCTTTGTAACGCTCCAAGCGGCGCTGCTCCTCGTCGCGATACTGTCCGCTGCGGCGCATAGCCTCGTCGAAATCAACCTCGTGGGCGTCGAACTCGGGACCATCCACGCAGGTAAACTTGGTCTTTCCACCCACACTCACACGGCAGGCACCACACATACCGGTGCCATCAACCATCAGCGAGTTCAAAGAGGCGATGGTGGGGATGCCGAGCTCCTTGGTAGTGAGAGCCACAAACTTCATCATAATCATGGGGCCGATGGTGATGACGGTGTCATACTTCTTGCCATCCTCCTCCACAAGTTTCTTCAAGCAACCGGTAACCATACCGTGGAAACCCTCCGAACCGTCGTCGGTGGCGATGTAGAGATTGCCGGCCACAGCCCTCATCTCGTCGGTGAGAATCAGGAGTTCTTTGGTCTTGGCACCGATGATTACATCGGCATCCACACCATGCTCCTTGAGCCACTTAACCTGAGGATACACGGGAGCAGTACCCACACCACCTGCAATGAAGAGGAGTTTTTTACCCTTGAGCTCCTCGAGGTTCTCGTAGATAAAATCGGATGGACGGCCGAGGGGACCTGCGAAGTCCTCCACACACTCACCCTGCTCCTTCTCTGCCAACTTGAGGGTCGACACGCCGAGGGTCTGCACCACAATCTGCACCGAGCCACGCTCGATGTCGTAGTCGGAGATGGTGAGGGGGATACGCTCACCCTCGGGGGTGGTACGCAGAATGATGAACTGTCCGGGGTGTGCCGAAGCAGCCACCCTTGGTGCGTGAATATCCATCAGATAGATATTCTCTGCCAACTTTTCTTTCCTAAGGATTTCGTACATAATCTTAATTCCTTTTGAGTAGTTTTGTGTTAGAATATAATTGTTTGTTTAATAGTCTGTTATCCAAGGTCTAACAAGGTCTCCTTCGTCGTTAATTTTTCGTTTCTGCCGCAACGCGCAACTCCCTGACGGGTTTGCGGGGATCGTTGACCACAATCATCACTCCGCCATACACCGTGTCGTAGCCGAGGGGCGACACCTCGAAGCGGACCTTTGCCACCCTGCTCTCGCCGGGGGCCACCACATCACCTGCCCGAAGCTCGATGGTTGTCCCCTCCCTCGGGGTCACACTCCTCACCTCAAGGGGCGCCGAGCCGTTGTTGGTGATGGTCACATCCACCTCGCATAGCTCACCCTTACTGCGCACGCCGAAGTCGTGGTAGATGGGTTCGATGACTGCACGGGGCCTTTCGTCACCCACCCCCTCGAAGTTGTCCACACCGACGAAGGTGGTGGTTATGCTCTGCCGAGCAGCCCCACCCTCCCACTCGAAGTGGAAGGTATCTCTCACAACCCCATAATCGTCGCCGTCGGGCTTGTATGTCATCGTCACCAGAGCGTTGCCACCCGGAGCCACCTCCTCGGGAAGATGGAGCTCCAGCAGGCCACTGCGCACCTCCCACGCCACACTCGGGCACAGGGGCTCCGCAGTGCCATTGTAGAGAGCAAGGGTCATGCTGCGGCTCTCCCCCTGCGGCAGGTTGCCGAAGGCTCGATAGTTGGCATCGCACCTCACCCCTCCACCGAGGTCGTAGGGGTAGTCGTCGGCCACCGAGCGCGGGCGGGGCACAACCTTACCCTTCACCTCGAGCTCCACGCGTCCACGCCCTTTGTCGAAGACTATCGTCACACTCTTCTCCACCTTTCCTCCGCGTGTGCGGATACCCTCGGGGTCGAAGTTGACGGTAAACTCCCCTTCGCCATTAGGCTTGAGTGGTTTGCGCGAGTAGTCGCCCGTGGTGCAGCCACACGAGGAGTAGACCCTCTCGATGGCCACAAAGTGGTCCGACTCGTTGCGGTAGCGGAAGGTGTGGCTCACCACACCGTCTACCTCCTCTATGCGGCCAAAGTCCCACAGGGTGCTCTCAAAGCGGAGTGCGGGCTGCTCCTCGTGGAGCTGTTTATCCCCCTCTGGCTCCTGCGCACGGAGCGCACAAACCGCCAACAAGGCCACCAACAATATGGATACTCTACGCATAACATACAAAGGTATCTATTTTGTGCGAGAAACCAAAGCCCCTTAAGCACATTTATTATAGGTATGTAATTTTTTTTGCAAAAAACTTCACTTTTTATTTGGAGGTAAGAAAAATTGCCGTATATTTGCACTCGCAAAACGGGGTTAGAGATGACAACGGGTTGCAAACAACGAAAATTCCTCAGTAGCTCAGTTGGTTAGAGCACCTGACTGTTAATCAGGGGGTCCTAGGTTCAAGTCCTAGCTGAGGAGCGGAGCGGTTCACTTTTGTGGACCGCTTTTTTTGTATATTCTCCGTACCCCAACCACGCGCGACAACCACCACTCAATCAAGCTATTATCCCCCAAAATCGCTCTCCAACCGAGGCGTGTTCACAACTCATTGACATCTGTCCCCCACCTTCCCGGCAACCGCCAAATGGAGTGGCTATCTTTGCCGCACAAATCAACCACAAACCACAAATGAGTAAACCACACCCCTCCAATGCGGACTTTCGACAACAGATTGTCCGCAACATCAACCGTAAGGTCACCCTTGTCGCCCTCGCTCGAGAGATGGGCATGAGCCTCACACAATTCAAGCAGCAGTTCCACTCCACCTTTGGGGCCCCACCACACCGATGGATGACCCTCTATCGCACCCTGCTGGCCCACTCGATGCTGCTCGAGGGGGACAAACCGATTGCACAGATTGCCCACGAGTGTGGCTTTGGCAGCTCGTCGCTCCTGATACGCCACTTTCGTAAAACATTCGGAATACCGCCTCAGAAATACCGCCAACTCCACAGCCATCGGCAGACGATAAGGGGTTTAAAAAGATGATGTAGGCACAAAAAGAAAAGGGGAAGACTCCCGTCTGCCCCTTTCATCAGGTTAGGTTAGTTAGGTTAATGAGGTACGGGAAGAATGTCCCGTAAAACATTGGTGCAAAGGTACGGCAATAAAAGATAAAAACAAAATTTTTGTTATTAAAATTCCCATATAATTAATAATTCGCAATCATTAACCCCCTTTTTATTAAATGTTTTTAAATAATCTTTCCAAAGCGGCATTTGTTATTAAAATTTTTTAATAACGCCACACCCAATTATGCAACGCCTATTGCTATCGAGAGGAGCAGAAGTGCCACATAAACGAGCGCACTCACCACACCCTTGCGTCGCGAGAAGAGGGTGTAAATCAGAGGAACAGCAGCAAAGCCCATGACGGGCACCGCAACGACCACGGGCACCCCGACAGAAATCATCAGAAGCGAGAGCAAAAAGAGTGAGGCGAAATAGAGGTGGCCCTTGCGTGCGCGAATACGCATGCTGCCATAGCTACCCGCAAAAATTGCAACTCCGAACAAGGCGAACAGGGCTACAAGGGAGAGTAGTACCACAGGGAGCACTCCACCCACAGCGGCAACCATACCGCCCCAATCGACCCCACCGAGCGGGGAGAGCGAGCGGGCCCATTCGCCCACAAGCCACAGCGGCTCCTTACCACCCACCCACCAGCAGAAGGAGGTGGGAAGAGCGGGGAGCAGAAACATAATAACTCCGGAGACCATCTCGCGGGGCGAGCGTTGCCACAGAGCCCACTGGAGCGGCAGAAGGAGTGCAACATAGATGAGGTCGGGCACCAACATCACAGCCAGACCGGTCCAGAAGGCGGCAGTCATAACATAACCAAACTGCTCGGAGCGCTTGAAGCTCTGGATGTTTTGCTCGGCGGCATGGACCAACATCAGCAACCCCACAGCCAACGAGGGGCTCGTAACGGGGTAGACCACGCCACACACCGCAACCACATAGAGCACCATGGGCACAAACGAGCGGATGACGGAGAGTGAGTAGCGCCCCGTGATGCGTGTCAGGAGAGTGGAGCCCATCAGCACCGAGCCAACGACAACTGCCGTTCCCCATCCCCCACGGAGCGCACCGTCGAACCACACGCCAAGTGGCGAGAGCGGGAGCCCACCTGCCACCTCAACGGGGTGGTGGAGCCCACGGAGAGTGAGCACCACAAGGAGCGCAATCTGTGTCAGGAGCAACACAGGGAGGGGTTGTTTGAGTATGTCGATTTGCTGTTTGGCCATCGTGGTGCAAATATACTCTTTTCTTCGTAGACTTCTCGACGAAAAGTTGTATTTTTGTAGCACTATGCTCGAAATTAGCTACAAGAAAGGGTGCCTCGAGGCGGGATGCGACGAGGCCGGCAGGGGGTGCTTGGCGGGTCCCGTGTTTGCGGCGGCGGTGATACTGCCTCCCGACTACCACCACCCGCTACTGAACGACTCCAAGCAGATGACCGCCCGCCAGCGACTCGAGGTGAGGGACCACATCATGGCCCACGCCACCGCATGGGCTGTGGCCGAGGTGAGCGCCGAGGAGATTGACCGCATCAACATCCTCAAGGCATCGTTTGAGGCCATGCAGAGGGCGGTCGAAAAGCTCGGCGTGAGGCCCGACCACCTGCTCATCGACGGCAACCGCTTCTATCCACGACTCGACATCCCCTATCGCTGCGAGGTGAAGGGCGATGCCCGCTATGCAAACATCGCTGCAGCCTCGGTACTGGCCAAGACCTTCAGGGACGAGTATATGGCGCGCATAGGCGAGGAGTATCCCGCCTATGGATGGACCAAGAATGCCGGCTACCCCACAAAGGCCCACCGCGAGGCTATTGCTACCCACGGCCTCACCCCCCATCACCGCCTCTCCTTCATCCACGACAAGGACCAACTGACACTCTTTTAGCCCCACAGAGTGGTCGAATAACCACAAATAACTATCCGCACCGCCCCACCCGACATCAATATACCTACTTTTGGCTATTGACTCTCTCGGGCGGGGTTGCTATTTTTGCGGTCAGCAAAAATAGTTAAACAGAGATGAAACTTTCCGAACTAAAGAATGGCTAGAAGGGGGTGATAGTCCGCGTGGCTGGCCACGGCGGCTTTCGCAAACGCATCATGGAGATGGGTTTCGTGAGAGGCGTGGAGGTTCGCAGTGTGCAGGACTCCCCCATGCACGACCCCGTGAAATACTCCATCATGGGCTACGATGTGTCGCTCCGCCGCAGCGAGGCCGAAATGATTGAGGTGTTGCCCCACGGCGAGGCCAACCGACCTCTCGAGGGTGTGGGAGGTACGGTGTGCAACTCGGCATGCGAGGCATGCGCCTTGGGCGATTGTTCGTTGCGCGGCCGCAAAGCACTCAAGAAGAACGAAATAAATGTAGCCCTTGTGGGTAATCCCAATAGCGGCAAGACCTCGCTGTTCAACATTCTCTCGGGCAGCAGCGAGCATGTGGGCAACTACAGCGGTGTCACCGTGGATGCCAAGTTGGGCAGGCTCACCTACCGCGGCTACCGCATAAACATCACCGACCTGCCCGGCACCTACTCCCTCTCGGCCTACACCCCCGAGGAGGTATATGTGCGCCGCCACCTCTACGAGGCTATGCCCGATGTGATTCTCAACACCGTAGTAGCCTCCAACCTCGAGCGCAACCTCTACCTCACCACCGAGCTCATCGACCTCAACCAGCGCACGGTGGTGGCTCTCAATATGTTCGACGAATTGCAGCAGAGCGGCTCCTCGCTCGACTACGACTCGCTGGGCCGCATGATTGGCATCCCCATGGTACCCACCATCGCCAAAAGCGGCTACGGCATCGAACCCCTGCTCGACACCATCATAGAGCTCTTCGAGGGTCGCAACACAGCCTCGCGCCATGTCCACATCAACTATGGCTCGGCCATGGAGGAGGCCATTCGCCGCCTCTCGGAGGAGATACGCCCCTCGGCCGACCTGCCCCGCCAATTCCCTGTGCGCTACTGGGCCCTGAAGCTCATCGAGGGCGACCGTGAGGTCCACAAACTGCTATCGAACTGTGGCGACTTGCAGAGCTGGGAGGCCCTCGCCTCGCGCCTTTCACAGAGGGTTACAGCCGAGGTGGGAAGCGACATCGAGAGTCTGCTGGGCGACTACAAATATGGCTTTATCGACGGTGCATTGGAGGAGACCCTCAAGGAGGGGGGCCACGATGTAAACCGCCGCTCGAGGCGCATCGACCGCCTTGTGGCCAACAAATGGCTCGGATTTCCCCTCTTCATCCTCATCATGTGGGCCATGTTTTGGGCCACCTTCACCCTTGGCGGCTACCCACAGGAGTGGATAGAACTTGCCTTCGGATGGTTGGGCGAGACCCTGTGGGCCCTACTGCCCGAGGGGGCACTGAGGGACCTTGTGGTGAATGGCATAGTGAGCGGTGTGGGCAGTGTGGCCGTATTCCTGCCCAACATTCTCATCCTATACCTATTTATATCTCTCATGGAGGACTCGGGCTACATGGCCCGCGCCGCCTTCATCATGGACAAGCTGATGCACCGCATGGGACTCCACGGCAAATCGTTCATACCGCTGCTCATGGGCTTTGGTTGCAATGTGCCCGCCATCATGGCCACCCGCACCATCGAGAGCCGCTCATCGAGGCTCATCACCATCCTCGTCACCCCCTTCATGTCGTGTAGCGCCCGCCTGCCCGTCTACCTGTTGCTCGCAGGCACCTTCTTCCCCCGCCATGCCGCTACAGTGCTCATCGGGCTCTACCTGCTCGGCATCCTCGTGGCATTCCTCACCGCCCACCTGCTACGCAAAACCAAGTTCAAGAAGGACGAAACACCCTTCGTCATGGAGCTCCCGCCCTACCGTATGCCCACCCTGAGGGCTACGGTGAAACATATGTGGGAGAAGTGTAGCGAGTATCTGCGCAAGATTGGCACCACCATCCTGCTGGCCACCGTGGTCATCTGGGCCCTCTCCTACTACCCTCGACCCAAAGAGGAGGTGGCCGTGGAGAACATCGTTGCCCAAACGGAGAGTGTGGTAACTGCGGAGCCCGAAGAGGTTGCTCTCGCACATAGCGCAGCTGCCGCCACCCAAACCGAGTATGTGCGCCACGCGGAGTCCTACATAGGCCACATCGGCCGATTTATCGAACCCGTCATGAAGCCCCTCGGACTCGACTGGAGGGCCGGCGTGGCACTCCTCACAAGCATCCCTGCAAAGGAGCTGGTGGTGAGCACCATGGCTGTGCTCTACGGAGGCGACGACATCGCGTCCCTTTCGAAAAACATTGTGAACCACAGCGGCCTCACCCCTCGTTCGGCCATAGCATTCATGATTTTCATCCTACTCTTCTTCCCCTGCATCGGCACGCTTGCAACCATACGCTCCGAGACGGGCAGCAACCGCTGGATGTGGTTCACCGCGCTCTACAACACCGCCGTAGCATGGCTATTGGCATGGTTTGCCTTCCTCCTCGGAGGATTGTTTTAGGGCGGAGAGCGGGCAAAAGTCGTTCGATGTTACCCCCCCCAAAAAAAAGCTGACCGCTTAGAAAGCGCAGCTTAGTAAGGGAGTTTTTGCAAAATAAAGAAGCGGAGTCCTCAATTTGCTTAACGCAAACTGAGGACTCCGCTTTCTCTCTTTTGGTGAAGACTCACCGATAATATACTCTATTTAGAAGAGGACATCGCCATCGTCAAGAATCTGTGTCATGCAGTGGGCAGCACCATAACCCTTGGTAAGGTTGGTGAGGGGCACCCAAGTGACATCCACAAAGTTGGCTTTGAAGGCCTCCTGAAGCTCCACCGACTGACCGGCAACAGCCATAATCTTGCGAGGAGCAACATTGAGGAAGTTGTTGGCATAGGTGAGCTCGTCGCTGCGCTGGATGGGGATAACCTTCATCTTCAGCTCATCCTCAATGAAGTCCACAAAGGAGATGTCGCTGAAGGCCTTGCGGTAGGGCTCGCCGGGTGCTTCGCGCTCCCAGATGTCGATTTTCAGATACTGGGGGTCGCCCTTGGCAGCCAGATAGCGTGCCTCGGAGAGGGTACACAGGTCGCGGTCGATAATGTTGAAGTAGGTGTCGAGGTGCATCTGCTCCTGCTCACCCCAGATATCCTTAACCACCACCACCTTATTGGCACCCAGCAGGTCGTTCTCCATGAGCTGGTCAATGGCAGCCTGTGTGGTGCGCAAACCTCGGCCGATGAAGGCATAGTCGCCGAAGGGGAGGAAGTCGCCACCCTCAAGGAAGGCATCCTCGCCGGTGATGTGGTAGATGGGGGGGAAGCCGATTTTGTGAAGACAGAACTCGGCAATCTCACACTCCAACTGACGCTGTGCGGAGTTCATACGACCGATGACGATACCCTTAGCGGTCGAAATCATCTGGTCCCTCATGAAAAAGATGTTCATGATGGGTCGCTGGATGTAGGTGGCCGCAAAGCCGGTGTTGCTCTCGGTGTAGGTGAGCACAATCTCGGGCTGAAGCATAATCATCTTCACCAAATCCTTGGGATGAGCCCTGTCGACAATCATCTTCTTGTAGCGCTCCTGCGCTTTGGCCTCGTCGGGGATATTGGAGGTGTTATAGGTGAGGAAACGGGAGGCGAAGGCCCTCAGGTCGTTGAGCTCCTTGCCCTCCACAGGGCGGCCCTCCTTGTCGAGGGTACCCTCCAGCAGAATTTGGCGTACGGTGAGCACCTTGGCTCCGAAACGCTCGAGAGCAGCGCGGTAGGCTGCGTGTTCCTTGGCAGCGAGCTCGATGTCGAAATAGTCCGAGAAGAGTGCTGCATCGGGATGCATTACACCGAGGAAAAGCTCATCGGTGGGTTCGTGCATTAAGATTATCATAGTTTTATGGTTTTGTGTCAGTTTTTCAAAGGTACGAAAATTTCTGAAAAAAGAAACATTTACCGCCCGGGAATGTAATTTTTTAGTTGTTTTGCAAGCTCTTTTTCGAGGCCGGCCGTGTGGAGGTTCACAAGAGAGTGGAACTCGGCCGAGTGGTTGTGGTGCACCGTGTGGCAGAGTTCGTGTACGCAGACATACTCCACCAACTCCTCCGGCAGGCGTGCCAAGTGGAGCGAGAGGGAGATGTTGCCCTCCGACGAACAGCTACCCCACCTCGAGCGACTATTGCGAATCGTGAGCCTCCCATAACGAAGCCCCGTGCGCGCCGAGACCCTCTCCAGAGTCTGCGGCAACCTCACCTTGGCCACCTTGCGCAGCTCTTCAACCTCTCGTGGGGTCATTGGCGGGCACTCGCTGCGGCGGGCCCGAGCTCGTTCGAGGGCGCGCTCTATCCACTCCCTGCGACTCTCGGCCCATGCAAGTGCAACCCTCTTGGAGCCCCACCACGGAATGATGAGCCTCACCCTCCCTTCGGGGGTCACACGCAACGATATACGCCGCGCCCGACGGCTCCTCACAACCTCAACGGTGTAGCCCACAGGTGCCATACTACTGCTGGCAGAAGCGCTGACGCACAGTCTCGAAGAGCATGACGGCGGCTGCGGCAGCCACATTGAGCGACTCGATGGCTCCCACCATGGGGATGGCCGCCTTGCAGTCGCAGAGTTTCAGAACCTCCTTGCTGATGCCGCTCTCCTCGTTGCCCATCACCAACACTGTGGGCCCTGTGAGGTCGGCGTCGAAGAGAATTGTATCTGCCTTCTCGGTGGCGGCCACAATCTTCATACCCGCCTGTGCGAGAGTTTTGAGCGTGTTGCGAATGCTGCCCGCACGATGCACAGGGATGCGGGTGAGGGCGCCTGCCGAAGCACGGATGGCGTCGCCATTCACAGGTGCGGAGTTCTTCAGGGGGCAGATGAGGCCGTGGGCACCTGCGCACTCAGCCGAGCGGGCAATGGCACCAAAGTTCCTCACATCGGTCACACCATCGAAGACCACAATCAACGCCTTCTCATCCTCGGGGATGCGGTCCAGAATATCCTCCAGCTCAACATAGGCGATGGGGGCGATGACTGCCACCACACCCTGATGATTACCACGGGTGAGGCGGTTGAGCTTCTCCACGGGCACCTCCTGATAGCGTATGCGGCTGCGGTAGCAGAGGTCCTTGAGGTCGGCCATAAGCTGACCCTCGGCACCCTTGCGCACATAGAGTTTCTCAATCTGCTTATCGGTCTCGATAGCCTCAATCACAGGCCTCAATCCATAGACGATGTTCTCCTCGCCGCCCCTCTCCTTGCGTTCTCGGGGCTCGCTTGTGCGTGGTTTGCGCTCCGCTGCGGGGCGGCTGTCGCGCTGGGCCGAGCGGGTGCGCTCCTCCCAATTAAGGTCGCGAGCCTCAACATACTCGGGCTCTGCGGTGGGGGTATAGGGAGTCTGCTTGCTCCTCACCCTCTTGTCTTTCAAAAATTCGTTATCCATCTATTTTGGAGTTTTCTGTTGTCAGTTTTTTTATTAGGGAGTTTAGGGAGTTTAGGGAAATTAGGGAGATTAGGGGGTTGTAAGAAAGTTGGGAAAGTCGTTCGTGCGTTAGACAGACATTTTTCAATTTTCCTGCAACAATTCGAGCTCATAGCAGAGTTTCTCCCACTCGTGTTCCTCGAAGGCAAGCCTCTGTTTCAGGGCGTTGTACTCCTCAAAGACCTTGCTATCCGAGAGGTCGATGCCGTGAGCTTCGGGGTCGGCAATGCGCGCATCCCACTGGGCAATCTCCTCCTCGAGGGCCATAATCTTTGCCTCTCGCTCCTCGATTGCTCGCTGGGTTTTGCGCACAAGCTTCTCGTTCTCCTTCTTGGCGAGGTACTCCTCCTTGCCGGCGGCCGACTTCTGCTCCTTGGCCACCACCTCCTTCACCTCAATCTGGCGCATATCCTCTATGCGGCGCTTCTCGAGGAAGTAGCGTATGCCGCCCAGATACTCCTTCACACCGCCGTCGCGGAACTCGTAAATCTTGTCCACCACCCCATCGAGGAACTCCCTATCGTGCGACACAACCACCAGCGTGCCGTCGTAGTTGCGGATGGCCTCCTTGAGGATATCCTTCGAGCGCATATCCATGTGGTTGGTGGGCTCGTCGAGCACCAGCAGGTTGTGGGGCGAAAGCATCATGCGGGCCATGGCAAGCCTCGAACGCTCGCCACCGGAGAGCACCCTCACCTTCTTATCGACATCCTCACCACGGAAGAGGAAGGCTCCGAGGATATCCCTCAGCTTGGTGCGAATATCTCCCACAGCCACCTTGTCGAGGGTGTCGTAGACGGTGAAGTCGCCATCCATCAGGTCGTCCTGATTTTGCGCATAGTAACCGATGCTCACATTGGCACCCACCTTCACGCTACCCTCCGAGGGCTCCAGCTCACCGATGAGGATGCGTGCAAGGGTTGTCTTACCCTCGCCATTGCGACCCACAAATGCAATCTTATCACCCTTCTCGATGGTGAAGTCGGCACCTCCAAAGACCCTCTTGGCACCAAAGCTCTTCCCCACCTCCTTCAGCTCGGCCACAATTTGGCCACTGCGAGGTGCAGGAGGGAACTTGAGGTTCAGCGCGCTGAGGTCCTCCTCGTCAATCTCTATACGATCGAGCTTCTCGAGCTGTTTTATACGGCTCTGCACCTGATTACTCTTGGTGGGTTTGTAGCGGAATTTCTCGATGAACTCCTCGCTCTTCTCAATAAGGCGCTGCTGGTTGTTGTAGGCAGCAATCTGCGCCTCCCTGCGCTCCTTGCGGAGCTGCACATACTGGGTGTAGGGCACCTTATAGTCGTAGACCTTACCCAGCAACAGCTCCACGGTGCGGTTGGTCACATTGTCCAGAAAATCCCTGTCGTGCGAGATGAGCAACACCGCACCGGGGTAGTCCTTCAGGTAGCCCTCGAGCCACTGGATACTCTCTATATCGAGGTGGTTGGTGGGCTCGTCGAGGAGGAAGACCGAGGGGCGTTGCAGCAGTAGCTTGGCCAGCTCGATACGCATCCTCCAGCCACCACTAAAGGTACTTGTGGGCTTCGTGAGGTCCTCGCGCTTGAAGCCCAAGCCGAGGAGTGTGCGCTCAATCTGCGCATCGCGGCTCTCACCCCCCAACAAGTTGTGGCGCTCGGTGGCCTCGCTGAGGCGGTGCACCAACTCGCCATACTCCTCACTCTCATAGTCCTCACGCGCGGCAATCTCGGCCGTCAGGCGCTCCATCTCCCTCTCGAGGAACAGCACCTCCTCGAAAGCCTTGGCCGTCTCCTCCACAAGAGTCGTGGTGTCGTGCACCTTCATCTGCTGGGGGAGGTAGCCGAGGGTCGTGTCGCCACTCATGGTGACCACACCCGAGGTGGGGGGCTGCATGCCCATGATGACCTTCAGAAGGGTGGTTTTGCCCGCACCATTCTTACCCACCAAACCGATGCGGTCGCGGGGATTGATGAGGAGCGAAATCTCCTTGAAGAGGTCCCAACCTCCAAAACTTACTGTAACATTATCTATCGAAACCACCTTTTTGAGTTATCAGTTGTCAGTTTTCAGTTATCAGTTATCAGGCCGACAAGTAGTTGGTCGTTGGACCAAAATCTACGCCTCCAGAATTGCCACAATCTCTGCCTCGGGGTCCGCAGCCTTGAACACTGCACTGCCCGCCACAAGAGCATCGCATCCTGCCTCATAGAGCTCGCGGGCATTGTGGCGGCTCACACCACCATCAATCTCAATCATCACATCCAACCCCTTGCGCTCAATCATCGCCCTCAGCTCGGCAACCTTCTCGGTGCTGCCCTCAATGAAGCTCTGGCCACCAAAGCCGGGCTCCACACTCATGATGAGCACCAAGTCAATCTTGGGCAAAATATCCTCCAGTACACTCACAGGGGTCTTGGGCTTAATCGACACACCCACCTTCACCCCCTTCTCGCGGATGAGATTGATGCACCCCTCAACATCCTCCGTCGCCTCCCAATGGAAGGTCACAAGGTCGGCACCCGCATCCGCAAAGCGCCCCACATACTTCTCGGGCTCAACAATCATCAGGTGAACATCCATGAACTTCTCCGTGGCCGAGGTGATGGCCTTCAACACAGGAAAGCCAAACGAGATGTTGGGGACAAACACTCCGTCAATAACATCAATATGCACCCACTCCGCACGACTGCGGTCAATCATCTTGGTGTCCCTCTCGAGGTGGCCAAAGTCGGCCGACAACATCGAAGGCGAAACTATACGCTTGTTGCTCATACTATTTTGTAGTTTTAGTTGTTTCCTTTCTTTCGCGACTTTTTGTTTCGCGACTTTTTATTTCGCGACTTTTTATAAAAAGTCGCCCAAAAATTTTTGTGCGATACTGCGTATCGCTATGCCCGTGTCTACCCAACTTCTGCACTACCCATACAAAGAAATCCCTGCACAAAAGTGCCATTCTGGCACAAAAGTCGCCCAAAAATTTCTGTGCGATACTGCGTATTGCTATGCCAGCCTCTACCCAAGTTTCTTCACCGCCCATGCAAAGATGAGCACTACCCGCGCAAAGAATTGACATGGTAGAAGTGCCAATCTGGCACCCGTTAGGCATTCGACTTTTTCCTGTGGTTGTGGGCATTCATTGTGCGCTCGATGCCGATGGTGGCGAAGTCCTTGATGGCGGCCACAGCGGCCTCCACCGACTTGTCGAACTCCACCCTCTCCTCGGCCGAGAGCTTGCCCAACACAAAATCTACCTGATGGCCCTGTGGGAAGTCGCCACCCACACCCATGCGGATGCGTGCGTAGTTGTTGCCGCCACACAGAGCGTCGATATTCTTGAGTCCATTGTGGCCACCGTCGCTACCCTTGGCCCTAATACGCATGGTACCCACAGGGATAGCGATGTCGTCCACCACAACAATGAGGTTCTCCCTCTGTATGTTCTCCTTATCCATCCAGTACCTCACAGCTTTGCCGCTGAGGTTCATGTAAGTCGAGGGTTTCACCACCACGAGTGTGCGTCCTTTCCAACGAATCTCTGCCTTGGAGGCATAGCGGTCGGGGGTGAAGGTGCCGCCGGCACCCTCCACGAGTTTGTCGGCCACATCAAAACCGGCGTTGTGTCGTGTGCCGTCATACTCGGCACCAATATTTCCTAATCCTACTACGAGATACTTCATACAATCGGGTTCTCTCCTCTTCGAGGAGAACAATTTTGTGAACAATGCTCCTAACATCTTGCAAAGATACCTATTTGCAATGCAAAATTCAAATTTCTAAATTCAAAATGGAGCCAGAATAGCTCTTTTGTGATGGGATTTTTTTGCAAGGGTGTGCCGAGCCACTAAATATCCCCCCTCGGTGGTTAGCGATTGGCTGTTAGTTTTTAATGGTTGGCCACAATAAAACCCCCACCGTATTACTCGGCAGGGGTTTATCGTAGTGCAACTGAGCAGTTGCTCACTGTGTGCGCTTGGGCACCGATAATACACGCTGTTTTCTACATGCGCTCGGGAACCTCGATACCCATCAGACTCATACCATAGCCGATGGTGGAGGCCACAACGGAGCTGAGGGCCACACGGAAGCAACGGACATCCTCCCTCTCCTCGCGCAGGATGGAGTGGTCGTGGTAGTAGCTGTTGTACATCTTGGCCAAGTCGTAGACATAGGCACCGATGATGCTAGGCGAATAGGTAGCGCCTGCCTGAAGCACTGTCTGGGGGAAGTCGGCGAGGTATTTCACCAGCTCCACCTCCTCGGCGATGAGCTCCACCTTGCCGTCGAAGGTGGTGGCCATACCCATCTCGGCAGCCTTGCGGAGCACCGAGCGGATGCGGGCATAGGTGTACTGGATGAAGGGGCCTGTGTTGCCATTGAAGTCGATACTCTCGCGGGGATTGAAGAGCATAGTCTTCTTGGGGTCCACCTTGAGGATGAAGTACTTGAGTGCGCCGAGGCCCACGATGCGGGCGATATTATCCTGCTCCTCGGGAGTCATGCCGTCGAGCTTGCCGAGCTCCTCGCTCATCTCGCGTGCGGTGGTCACCATATCATCAATGAGGTCGTCGGCATCCACCACCGTACCCTCCCTCGACTTCATCTTGCCCTCGGGCAGCTCCACCATGCCATAGGAGAGGTGGAAGATGTCGTCGCTCCACTCGTAGCCGAGCTTCTTGAGGACAAGTTTGAGCACTTGGAAGTGGTAGTTCTGCTCGTTGCCCACAACATAGATGATGCCGTCGAGGCTCTCGTCGCGCTGGCGGCTGAGGGCAGTACCGAGGTCCTGTGTCATGTAGACGCTGGTGCCGTCGCCACGCAGCAGCAGTTTCTCGTCGAGGCCGTCGGCTGTGAGGTCAATCCATACCGAGCCATCCTCGCGGCGGTAGAAGACACCCTTCTCCAGACCCTCGGCCACAATATCCTTGCCGAGCAGGTAGGTCTGCGACTCGTAGTAAACCTTGTCAAACGACACACCCATAGCCTTATAGGTGGCGTCGAAGCCCTCGTAAACCCAGCCATTCATGCGCTCCCAGAGGCCATATACCTCGGGGTCGTGAGCCTCCCATTTCTGGAGCATGGTGCGCGCCTGCTGCATGATGGGTGCCTCCTTTTTGGCCTCATCCTCGCTCAAGCCCTTCTCCATGAGAGCCTTCACCTCAGCCTTGTAGTGTTTGTCGAACTCCACATAGTATTTACCCACCAAGTGGTCGCCCTTCATACCGCTGCTCTGGGGGGTCTCGCCACCTCCGTAGAGCTGCCATGCAAGCATACTCTTGCAGATATGGATACCACGGTCGTTCACCAAGTTAGCCTTAATGACGCGATAACCGCACGCCTCCAAAATCTGCGACACGGAGTAGCCGAGGAGGTTGTTGCGGATGTGGCCGAGGTGGAGGGGTTTGTTGGTGTTGGGCGAGGAGTACTCCACCATCACTGTTTTACCATTTGCGGGGGCTTTGCCAAACTGCTCGGTGGCGGCAATCTTACGGAACTCCTCGAGCCAGAAGTCGGCTTTCAGCTGAATGTTGAGAAAACCCTTGATGGTGTTGGTGCTCTCAACGAGGGGGCACTCGGCGGCCAGAGCCTCACCAATCTCGGCGGCTGTGGCGTCAGGCGACTTGCGGCTGCGCTTCAGCAGGGGGAACACCACGAGGGTGTAATCTCCGGTGAACTCTTTGCGTGTCTTTTGGAGCTGAAGCTGGAGTCCCTCGAGGGGGCCATAGAGCTTCTCGACGGTGGCCGTTACGGCGCTGAGGATTGTCTGTTCGATAGTCATTGTGCTATATTGTTTTGATTATTCCATTGTTTAGAGCGCAAATATAGTTATTTTTGGGGCAAATTTCAATCACCGTGAAGATAGGTAGTATAGATTTTGGCGAAAAGCCCCTCTTTTTGGCCCCCATGGAGGATGTCACCGACCCCTCGTTCCGCCAGCTCTGCAAGGAGTTTGGCGCCGACATGGTGACCACCGAGTTTGTGTCGTCCGACGGACTTTTCCACGGCGCCGAGAAGACCTTCCGCAAGCTCAATGTGTCGGAGAGCGAGCGCCCCGTGGCCATCCAGATTTACGGCCACCTCATAGAGCCCATGGTGGAGGCTGCGAAATTGGCCGAGAGGGCCAACCCCGATGTTATTGACATCAACTTCGGCTGCCCCATGAAGAAGATTGCAGGGCGAGGAGCCGGCAGTGGCATGATGAAGGATGTGCCCCTGATGGTGGAGATGACCCGCCAAATTGTGGAGGCCGTGAAACTCCCCGTGACAGTCAAGACAAGGCTCGGATGGGACGACGAAAACAAGAATATCGAGGAGATTGCCGAGCGACTGCAAGATGTTGGCATTCAGGCTCTCACCATCCACGGCCGTACCCGTTCGCAGATGTATCGGGGCGAGGCCGATTGGAGCCTCATAGGCAAGGTGAAGAACAACCCCCGCATACATATTCCCATCATCGGCAATGGCGATGTGACCACTGCCGAGAGGGCGGCCGAGTGCTTCGACCGCTATGGGGTGGATGCTGTGATGATTGGCCGTGCCACATACGGTCGCCCATGGATTTTCCGCGAGTGCAAACACTTCATTCAGACGGGCGAACTCCTCCCCCAGCCCTCCGTGCCCGAGAGGGTGGCCATTGCCAAACACCACTTGGACCTCTCGTTGGCTGCCAAGGGCGATTTTGTGGGCATCATCGAGATGCGCCGCCACTTCTCCAACTACTTCAAGGGGCTGCCCGACTTCAAACAGACGAGGATGAAACTTGTGACCAGCTACGACCCCGAGGAGATAAGGGCGCTGCTCGACTACACCGCCGAGCGTTGGCACGACTACGACTTTTCGACCACCATCCCCGCCCCTCTCTCGCACGATATTTAACCTCCCCGTTGCGAGCGACCAAACAGTGTAGAATAATTATCAACTCTCAAACTTAAACTATGAAAGGTGCTTTGACCATAGGGATGCTGCTGCTCTCGAATGTATTTATGACCTTCGCATGGTATGGCAACCTCAAGTTGCGCGACATGAATGGCGGCAAGGACCCCTTCCCACTCATCATCATCATTCTGCTCAGTTGGGGTGTAGCATTCTTTGAGTACTGCCTCACCATCCCCGCCAACCGCATAGGTTTTGTGGGCGGTGGCGGCCCCTTCACCCTCTTTCAGCTCAAGATTATTCAGGAGTGCATCTCGCTGGTAGTCTTCACAGTGCTGGCTCTCACACTCTTCAAGACGGAGGTCTTTCGCTGGAACTACTTGGTGTCGTTTGTGCTGATACTTTTGGCGGTCTACTTTGCCTTCAAAAAATAGCAGGGGGCTGGAAATTGATTGGCCAAACCCCATCCAATAAATCCCCCTACACAAAAAATCTTCACCCCGACTGCGAGGTGAAGATTTTTTGTTTGGCTTATGCTCCGAGGATGAATATCGTGGGGCGCTTGTGCATCTCGGGGGCGGGGGTTTTGCGCCACTCTCCGGCCGAGAGGGTGCGGATAAGCTGCGTGGGTGAGGTGATATCCACAGCCACCGTGATGCGGGTCGACGGAGAGCATGTAGCCACCAGCTCCGCAAACAGTTTATCGTTGCGATAGGGGGCCTCGATAAATATCTGGCTCTGCCCCTCGCTCTGTGCGCGGCGCTCGAAGTGGCGAATAGCCCTCTGTCGCTCGGCGGGTTTCACAGGCAGGTAGCCGTTGAAGGCAAAGCTCTGCCCATTCTGGCCACTTGCCATCAGTGCCATGAGTATCGACGAGGGGCCCACCAAGGGTACCACCTCAATACCCCTCTGCTGTGCCACAGCCACCACATCGGCTCCGGGATCGGCAACTCCGGGGAGACCCGCCTCGCTGATGATGCCACAATCCCTACCCTCCATCACGGGGGCCAGCAGGGGTGCCACATCGGCAGCCGAGGTGTGCTCGTTGCACTCGGCAAACTGCAGCTCCTCGATGGCTCTTCCAATCTTGGCGGCCGAGAGGAAACGGCGTGCCGTGCGCACATTCTCCACAATGAAGTAGTCGATGGAGGCCATCACTTTTCGGTTGGCCTCGGGGAGCACATCATAGGGGTTACCCTCGCTTATGGGGCAAGGGAGCATATATATTTTACCCGGTTTTTTCCTTTCCATAGTATGCTTTGCGGGAGAGTGTTACTCTTTCACATAAATTCTCTTCACACGGCTCGATACGGAGGTCATGACCTCATAGGGGATGGTGCCCAACAGCTCGGCCATCTCCACCACGGAGCCTCCCTCGCCGCCGAATATCACCACCTCCGACCCCTCGGTGCACTCGATGCCGGTGACATCAATCATACAACTATCCATACACACGCGCCCGATGATGGGGGCCCTTTTTCCACCCACCCCGACACTCCACACACCTCCTCCGAGGCGTCGGTCGAGTCCGTCGGCATAGCCAATGGGGATGGTAGCCACAGTGGTGGGTCGCACAATGCGTCCCACACGGCCATAACCCACCGTTTCGCCCTCCTCGAGCTCCTTCACCTGCACAATGCGGGTCGTAAGACGCGAGATGGGCTTCGTGCCTTCGCCCACACCATAAAGACCTATGCCCAAGCGACACATATCGTAAGTGGAGTCGGCATACTGCTCCATGCCTGCCGTGTTGTTTATGTGGCGCAGGGGTCTGTTGGGCAGCGAGGCCATGATTGCCTCCGACACCTCAGCAAAGGTCTGCTGCTGCTTGCGCACAAACTCCCTCTCCTCGGCCATGTCGGCTGTGGCAAAATGGGAGAAGATACTCCTCACGGTGAGCACTCCGCGCAGCTCGGCGAGCCTCGCATTAAGCTGCTCCACATCCCTCATGAGAAAGCCCAGACGGTGCATGCCGCTATCGACCTTCAGGTGGATGGGATAGTCGCTCTCGCCAGCACTCTCAACTGCCAGAGCAAAGGCCTCGAGCGAGGAGAAGTTGTATATCTCGGGCTCCAAGCGGTAGGAGGTCATGAGCCCGAAGCTGTCGGCGTCGGCATTGAGCACCACAATAGGCATGGTGATACCCTTCTGTCGCAACAGCACCCCCTCGTCGGCAAAGGCCACAGCGAGGTAGTCGACCCCCTCGTGTTGCAGCTCCACAGCGAGCTCATAGTCGCCGTGTCCATAGCCTGACGCCTTCACCATGGTCATAATCTTGGTACCCTGTGGCAGTCGGCTGCGGTAGCGATTGAGGTTGGCCACCATAGCCGAGAGGTTCACCTCCAGCACAGTGGTGTGGCAACGGCGCGAGAGGGTGTGTACAATGCGGTCGAAGCCCGACATGGGACCTCCCTTGATAAGCACCGCCGCATCTTCAAAGTCGTTCTGCGACAACACTTTAAGAAACTCATCGGCGGAGGAGTAGAATTCGTCGGTGTCGGCAAAGAAGTGTTTGTGGGCCGCAATAAACCGACCTACACCTATGAATTTATCGACCCCTGCGGCCACCACAATGCGTGCCACACGGGAGTATATCTCCTCATCAGGGAGGGTACTGTAGAGCATGTCGGAGAGCACCACCACCCTGCGGCGTCCGCCCGCCACTTCGCGCAACGAGTCGAGTGCAATGCCCAGCGAGTTGATGTCGGAGTTGTGGGTGTCGCTCAGCACCACCGAGCCACCCAACCCCTCGGCCATCGAAAGGCGCAGTTTCACAGGCTCCGAATGGGCTAAGCGCTCCTCCACGGCCTCGCGGTCGTAGCCCAGCAGGCCATACAACTCGCCCACCATGGCCCTCATGCTTGCCACCCCAACCTTGTTGCCGACACCCTCCAGCGCCTCCACAATGTAGGGGTTCGTGGAGTTGTAGATAACCGTCGATGTGCGGGCAAAGAGGGTCGCCTTCTCGGCCGCCTTATGAGCCCTATCAATAAAATTCTCGTCGTGCTGCCCCTCCAGAGAGGTGAAGATGCCCACATCGGGGCGAATGATGGCCTCCAAGCGAGCCATCTCGTCGGGACGCGAAATGCCTGCCTCGATGACAGCCAAATCCTCCGTGCCATCCATCATCAGCAGCGATAGAGCCACTCCCAGCTGTGAATTGTAGCTGCGAGGCGAACGGAAGACCCTCAACCCCTCGGGGGCCGACTCGGCAATCCACTCCTTCACGGCAGTCTTTCCCGTCGAGCCGGTGATGGCCACCACCTTACCGCCAAAGCGCTGGCGGTAGTGGGCCGCAAGGCTCTGGAGCGCACGCAACGAACGCTCCACAACCACAAAACCAGCCTCGGGCCAAGCTCCAAAATCCGGCTCACGCTCCACCATGAAGGCCCTCACGCCTCGTCGGTAGAGGTCGTCAATGAAGCGGTGACCATCGTGGTTGGTTCCCGAAATGGCCACAAACATGGGTGCCGAGGCCGAGTCGAAACTGTGCCTCGAGTCGGTCATCACACTTCTCACCTCCATATCCTTGCCATGGAATGTACCACGGGGAGCAAGATGTGCTATTTCGCTGAGTTTGTACTTCATAGTGTTTTTGTGGTTTGCAGCGTGGTCCGTCAGTCGTTCGACATCAGACACAGTGCGTTATACAAAAAGATGTTCGTCGGTCGGCAACCGACCGACGAACACCCCTATCTCTTATTTCAAAATCTCGTCGATGAGAGCCTGAGTCTCGGGCTTGTGACCACGGAAGGCAACATAGAGCTCCATGGGGTGACGAATACCACCCTTGGAGAGCACCTCCTCGCGGAAACGGTTGCCACACTCGCGGGAGAAAATACCCATCTCCTTGAAGAGCTCGAAAGCGTCGGCATCGAGCACCTCGGCCCACTTGTAGCCGTAGTAGCCGGCAGCATAGCCGCCAGAGAAGATGTGGCTGAAGGAGCAACCCATATTGGCGCCATCAACAACGGGCAGCACCTGAGTCGAAGCGGAAGCCTTGCGCTCGAAGGCCATAACATCCTCGATGGGCTCGGTGATGGTGTGGTAGGCCATATCAATGGTACCGAACGACACCTGACGGATGTTGGCATAGGCGGCGAGGTACTTCTTCGAAGCGATAATCTTATCCCTCAACTCGGCAGGCATCTTCTCGCCGGTCTGGTAGTGGACAGCCACGATGTCGAGGAACTCGGGCTGGATAGCCCAATTCTCCAGAACCTGACTGGGGAGCTCCACGAAGTCGCGGTATACGGAGGTACCGGTGAGCGACTGGTAAGTACCCTTGGCGAAGAGGCCGTGGAGGCAGTGACCAAACTCGTGGAGGAAGGTCTCAAACTCGTCGAAGGTGAGGAGCGAGGGGGTATTCTCGGTGGGTTTGGTGAAGTTGCCGCAGAGCGAAATGAAGGGGCGAACCTCCTCGCCATCAACGGTCTTCATCTCCCTGAAGGCGGTCATCCATGCACCACCGCGCTTGGTAGCACGGGGGAAGAAGTCCATGTAGAGAACGCCCAAGAAATCACCATTCTCCTCGAGCACATCGTAGGCCTTCACATCGGGGTGGTAAACATCAATCTCCTTATTCTCCACAAAACGGATACCATAGAGCCTCTCGGCCAACACAAAGATGCCCTGTTTAACATTCTCCAGCTCGAAGTAGGGTTTCACATCCTCCTCGTTGTAGTCGAAGGTGGCAACTTTGTATTTCTCGTTCCAATAGGCCCAATCCCAAGGCATAATCTCATAGTTGGCACCACTCTTCTTGGCGTAGGCCGACACGGTTTTGTAGTCCTTCTTGGCATACTTGATGGTGGCCGAACGGAGCTCCTCGAGGAAGCTGTTGACAGTCTTGGTATTCTCGGCCATGCGCTCCTCCAGCACGAAGGATGCGTAATCCTCATAGCCAAACAGGTGGGCCATCTCCAGACGGAGCTCGGCGATGCGTTTCACATTCTCGAGGTTGTTGAACTCGCCACCCACGCAGCGCGAGTTCGAAGCCCTCCACACCTTCTCCTTCAGCTCGCGGTTCGACGAGTAGGTGAGGAAGGGGAACATGTTGGCCTGCTGAAGAGTAACGGTCCAACCCTGCTCGCCGCGGGCCTTAGCCTCGGCAGCCATGGCGTCGCGCACAAAGGCGGGGAGCTCGGCAACCTCGCTCTCGTCGGTGATATTGAGCGAGAAGGCGTTGGTGGCAGCCAGCACATTCTGCTCAAACTGCAACGAGAGGTTCGAGAGCTCCTCCGAAATGCGGCGATACTGCTCCTTCTGCTCGTCGTTGAGGTTGGCACCACTGCGCACGAAATCGTTATAGGTGTTCTCCAACAGTTTAGCCTCCTCCTCGTTGAGTGCGAGCGACTCGCGCTGCTCGTAGACACTCTTCACGCGCTCCCACAACTCGGGATTGAGGTTCACATCGTTCGAGAAGGCAATCAGTTTGGGCTGCACCTCCATAGCCAGAGCCTGCATCTCGTCGCTGGTCTCGTTGCCGTTGAGCACAAAGAAGATGGTCGATACATGGTCCAGAAGCTCACCGCTGCGCTCCATAGCTACGATGGTGTTCTCGAAGGTGGGCTCCTCGGTATTGTTCACAATAGCGTCCATCTCGGCCCTTGCCTCGGCCAAAGCATAGTCGAAGGCGGGCATGTAGTGCTCGAGTTTAATCTTCGAAAACTCGGGAGTACCATAGGGGGTGTTGCCCTGATTAATCAGAGGGTTGTTGCTCACAGAGTCACAACCGGTCATTACAGCTGCTGCCATAACAAATGTCATAAGTTTTGTTTTCATTCTTTCTCTTTATTTTGTGTTTGTGTTGTTGTTTTCGTTGGTTGTAGTCCCTCTGCTCGCTACTTGCGAACAACATCGTCGCCCTTAATCTCCACCACAAAGGCTCCGGCAAAATAATTCTCGGCATCCTTCTGGAGCGAACGAGCCTCCTCGAGGGTGGCAGCGGGCACCAGACAGCGCCACTTACCTGTGGAGGTCTGTCGCTGCACTATGCGGCCTGCATACTTGCCAAACTTGCGGTCGGAGGGGTTGCTCTTGGAGGAGAGGGTGCAAATCTGCACAAAGTACTCGGCCTTGTTGGCAGGCTTTGATGCGGGCTTGGCCTCCTTTGCTGCGGGCTTGGCATCCTTTGCTGCGGGCTTGGCCGCAGGGGTAGTTGTAGCGGTGGTTGCAGCAGCAGTTGTGGTGGTCACAGCAGCAGTTGTGGTGGTCGCAACCTCGGTGGTTGTTGTGGCAGCCACAGCCTGTTTGGCCGACTCGTCGGCGCGGGCATTACAACGCGTTCTATACTCGCTGAATGCGTCGAACAGAGCCCCTGCCACCTGCCTCTGTCCCACCTCGCTGTGGAGATAGTCGCGGTCGCTCTTATTGGTCATGAAGCCCATCTCGGTGAGCACCGAGGGCATGGCCGTACGCCACAGCACAAGGTAGGGGCCTTGGCGAGCACCACGGTCGGTGATGGGGGTGCGCTTGGCATAGTGTTTCTGCACCATCTCCGCAAAGACCATGCTCTGCTCGGCGTGGGCATACTGCATCAGCGAGAAGATGATGAAACTCTCGGCGCTATTGGGGTCGTAACCCTCATATTTGGCCTCGTAGTCGCCCTCCATCACGATTACCGAGTTCTCCCTCTGGGCCACAGCAAGATTCTTCTCCGACTTGTCGTTACCCATGATGTAGGTGGAGCTGCCGTGAGCCTCGTTGTTGCCCACAGCGTCGGTGTGGATGGAGATGAAGAGGTCGGCATCCGCACGGTTGGCTATGTCGCCACGGGTGTGGAGCTCAATGAAACGGTCGTCGCTGCGTGTGTAGACAACCTTCACATCGGGATAAGCCTCCTCCACCATGCTGCCAAACAGGAGCGCAATCTTCAGGTTGAGCTCCTTCTCCGTGTGGTTGCCCCAAGTACATCCGGGGTCCTTACCACCGTGACCGGCATCGATAACAAGGGTGGAGAGTCGGCGCTCGGCGGCGCCGATTTTCCCCTGCGCGCATACGGAGTGGGTGAGAGAAATCGTTAGTATGAGGGTCAAGAGTGACGCAAGTTTCATTTTTTTTGTTATTTTTGTAGGTTGGTTCGAGGCTGCAATGCGGCTGAAAATCATTCAATTAGGATTTTTTGCCGACTCTGTCGGCAAAGGTAACAATTTTTTGTGAGATTTTGGTACACAAAGTGATAAAATATCTGATTTTTTCGCTTGCAGCGTTGCTCATGTCAGCTACGCTGGGGGCACAAAATATTGCCGACGGGACAAAATTGTTGACCCCGCGGATGGATAGTGTTCAACAGCCGAGCGGGCAACTCCAACGAGGAGCCCTCCCCATCGACTCGCTCACCAGCGCACGCGCCCAACAGCGACGCGACTCGTTGCTCCACAGCTCGGGCCAGAGGAGTATCGACTCGCTCCTTGTGCTCCCCGCCGACACGGCCGGCCGACGCAAGCAGCGCAACTTCCTCGACGAGATTATCAACGGCAAAAACAAGGACTCGCTCTACTACGATGTAAGGGGTAAGATGGTCCACATCTACGAGCAAGGCGATGTGACCTACGGCAACATGAACATCAAGGCCGACTACATGAGGGTGTCGATGGACTCCAAGGAGATTTTGGCCTATGGCAAGGCCGACACCTCGGCCTATGGCCACACCCGCCCCGAGTTCACCGAGGCAGGCTCCACCTACACCATGGACACCGTAACCTACAACATCGACACCAAGAGGGCCAAGATTTATGGCGTAGTGACCAAGGATGGCGAGGGCTTCCTCACGGGTCGCGAGGTGAAGATGATGGAGGATAAGTCGTTCAACATCAAGGGAGGTGTCTACACCACCTGCGAACACACTGACCACCCCCACTTCTACATCCAGATGACCAAGGCGAAGTTTATCCCCGGCAAAAAGATTGTGTCGGGCCCCCTCTACCTTGTGATTGCCGATGTACCCCTGCCACTTTTCATCCCCGAGGTATTCTTCCCCATGAACATGGAGCGCCAATCGGGCATTGTGATGCCCAGCTATGGCGAGGAGAACAACCGAGGTTTCTACCTGAGGGACGGTGGTTACTACTTCCACATCAACGACTATGTGGACCTCAAACTTACGGGTAGTATCTACACCCTCGGTTCGTGGGATGCCAAGCTCTCCTCGAGCTACCGTGTGCGCTACAAGTATAACGGCAATGTGAACCTCACCTACGCACAGGTTGTGACGGGCGAAAAGGGTGCGGCCGACTACCAGAACAGCCCCGACTTCAAGATTGCGTGGACCCACTCACAGGACCCCAAGTTCAACCCCAACTCCACCTTCTCGGCCTCGGTGAACTTCTCGTCGCCCGGATTTAACAAGAACGCCTCGCAGAACCTCACCGACTATGTGTCGCCCTCGACCAACTCGTCGATTAGCTACTCCCACTCGTGGAGCGGCCGCCCCATGCGACTCTCGATTGCTGCCAACCTCAGCCAAGACCGCAATGGTAAAATCGCGCTAGGTTTACCCAATGCCGACTTCAATGTGAGCCGCTTCAACCCCTTCAAACGCAAGGTGGCTGTGGGCAAGGAGAGGTGGTATGAGAAGATTCAGATGACCTACACGGCCAAGTTGCAGAACAAGGTGAGCACCGACTTCGACAACCTCTTCAAGGCCGAGACCTTCCGCAACATGGACAACGGTGTGCTCCACACACTGCCCGTGAGTGCGGCCTTCAATGTGGGCGGCTTCCTCAACATCTCCCCCTCGTTTAACTACAAGGAGAGGTGGTATTTCAAACGCCTCAACCACGAGTGGAGCCCCGAGCAAAACGCCATTGTGGCCGACACCACCCGTGGCTTCTACCGTGTCTACGACTACAGTGCTTCGATTTCGGCCAACACCACCCTCTATGGTATGTACCAGTTCAAGAACCCCAAGAGCTTCTTGAAAGCTGTGCGCCACACCATCAACCTCTCGGCCTCGGCCACCTACACCCCCGATTTCGGCAAGGCGAAGTTTGGCTACTGGAAGGAGGTGCAGGCTAACGCCGAGGGCACCCGCACCCAACGCGTGTCGCCCTACTCGGGCGCCATCCACGGTGTGCCCGGCAGCAGCCCGAGTGCCACGCTGAACCTCAACATCAGCCAGACACTCGAGGCCAAGGTGGCCAGCGACACCGACACCACGGGCATGAAAAAGCTGAAGATTATCGACGAGTTTGCCTTTGGCCTCTCCTACGACTTCCTGAAAGACTCCATGAAGCTGGGCTCGCCCGTGAGCGTGAGGTTGCGCTCGAGTGCCATCCCCAACTTCGGCATCAACCTCTCGATGAATTTGGACCTCTACGAGGTGGACCGCACAACGGGTCAGCGCCTCAACAAGTTGCTCATCAAGCGCGGCATACCCGGCCGTATTGTATCGACCGGCTGGTCGTGTGGCTACACCTTCCGCTCCTCGGACCTCTACACCGAGGGTGTCATCAACGACCTCTCGAAGCAGTACCCCGAGTACGCCAACCCCTATTTTTACGACCCCAACGACCCGCTCGACCCGGCCCTCAGGCGACAGCTCATGACCTCGCAATACTACGACTTTTCGATGCCGTGGAACTTCTCGTTCAACTACTCGATTAACTACAACGACAACGGACGAACCAAGAAGATTACCAACACCCTCTCGTTCCAAGCATCGCTGACGCTCGACAAGGATAAGAAGTGGGCTGTGAACTACTCGGGTGGTTACGACTTCGAGGGGCGGAGCCTCACACCGGGAGCCTTGACCCTCGTGAGGGACCTCCACTGTTGGCAGATGAACTTCAGCTGTGTCCCCTTCGGCTACCGCAAGAGCTGGAGCTTTAGAATAAATGTGAAGTCGTCGCTACTTCAGGACCTCAAGTACGAGAAGCACTCCTCGCACTACGACAACATGTACGAATAAAAGGGCCGACATTACCCTATCCGTAACAACGCAATGCACAAAAAACTTGAAATAAAACTTGGATTTGACCGCATAAGACGGCAGATTGCAGAGCTGTGCTCCACGGTCGGAGGCCGCGAGCTGGTGGCCGACATGGAGTTTGCCACCGACCCCCGCGAGGTGGAGTGGCGACAGGCTGTGGCCGAGGAGGTGCGAGTGGCTCTGATGATGGAGCAGTACTTCCCCAAGGGGGAGCTCACCGAGTTCGGCTCGGTGGTGGCCAAGCTCTGTGTGGAGGGCACATTCCTCGAGGCCGAGGAGCTCCTCACTCTGCGTGGCGGACTGAAGGGGGTGGCCGAGGCAACACGCCTCTTCCTCGCCTCGCGCGAGCGCTATCCGCTGATGGCCACTCTCTCCGAGAGGGTGGGACATTTCCCCGAGGTCGTGAGCCACATCGACACCATCATCGACCGCCACGGCGAGGTGAAAGACAACGCCTCCGCCGAGCTCTACGACATTCGTCGCGCCATTCGTTCCCACGAGGGACAGGCGGCCAAGAGGTTGCAGGCGGTGCTCGCCGAGGCCATTCGCAGTGGAGTTGTGGAGGCCGACGCAGCCCTCTCTGTGAGGGATGGACGCACGGTAATCCCCGTGTCGGCGGCCAACAAGCGCAAGCTGAAGGGTTTTGTGCATGACGAGTCGGCCACGGGTAAGACTGTCTACATCGAGCCACTCGAGGTGGTAGAAATCAACAACCAGCTGCGCGAGCTCGAGTATGCCGAGCGCAGGGAGGTCATCCGCATTCTTTCGCTGCTAAGCGACGACATCCGCCCTCTCGCACCCGAGATGGCCGAGAGCCGCAAATACTTGACCCTCTTTGATTTCCTGCGTGCCAAAGCCCGCTGGGCACTCGACAATGGCGCCTATCGAGCTATCCTCTCCGAGGATGGTATGGTGCGACTTGTGGATGCACGCCACCCGCTGCTGCAACAGAGCCACGCGAAGGAGCACAAGGAGGTCGTACCCCTCGATTTGGTGCTCGACGGCGGCCGCAGGATACTTGTCATATCGGGCCCCAACGCGGGCGGCAAGTCGGTGTGCCTCAAGACTGTGGGTCTGTTGCAATACATGTTCCAGTGTGGTGTAGCAATCCCCGCATCGGCTGTGAGCGAGCTCCCCATCTTCGAGCGCATATTCATCGACATCGGCGACCAGCAGAGTATCGACAACGACCTGAGTACCTACTCGTCGCACCTGACCAACATGAAGGAGATGCTCGCCGGTGCCAACGGACACACCCTCATCCTCATCGACGAGTTTGGCGGCGGCACCGAGCCCACCATTGGCGGAGCCATAGCCGAGGCTATGCTGGAGCGTTTCGTGGAGTCGGGCACCTACGGCATCGTCACCACCCACTACACCAACATCAAGTATTTCGCATCGGGACACCGAGGTGTGGCCAACGGAGCCATGCTCTTCGATGTGCAGAACATACGCCCCCTATTCCGACTGGAGATGGGTGAGCCGGGCAGCTCGTTTGCCATTGAGATTGCCCGCAAGATAGGCCTGCCCGAATCCATCATCCACAGCGCCTCCGAAAAGGTGGGCTCCGACATCATGAGCCTCGAGCGACAGCTGCGCGAGGTGGCTCGCAACCGCAACTATTGGGAGCAAAAACGCGAACGCATACGCATAGCCGACAAGCGTGTGGAGGAGATGGAGAAGGAGTATGCCGACCGACTCTCGAAACTCAAGGAGGAGCGCACAGCCATCATCCGACAAGCCAAGGAGGATGCCAAGGAGATTCTCGACCAGACAAACCGCACCATCGAGAACACCGTAAGGGTCATCCGCGAGTCGCAGGCCGAGAAGGAGACCACTCGCATGGCGCGACGCGAATTGGAGTCGATGCGCGAAAGGGTGGAGAGCAATGTAGATTACCTCTCCGCCGAGAGCGAAAAGGTGGCACGCGAGATGGAGAAAATCGAACGCCGCCGACAGAAACGCGCCGAGCGTCGCGCACAGCGTGGCGAGGGCAACGAGGTGACCACCCCCACCCCCGAACCTGTGGTACTCCCCATTGTGGTGGGTGCCAAGGTGCGTATCGTGGGCCAAGAGGGTGTGGGCGAAGTGACAGCCATAAAGGGCAAGAAAGCTACGGTGGCTATTGGCCAGATTATGACCACCATAGCCATCGACCGACTGGAGGCCATCAGCCAAAACGAGTTTAAGAAACAGACCCGCCCCACCACCGCCCGCACAGTGGTGAGCGTGGACATCTCGAGCCGCAAGCTCAACTTCAAGGACAACATCGACATCCGAGGCATGAGGGCCGCCGAGGCTATGGAGATTGTGCAGGACTTCATAGACGATGCCATAATGGTGGGCATCGGCACGGTGACCATCCTCCACGGCAAAGGTACCGGAGCCCTCAAGGAGGAGGTGCGACGCTACCTGCGCTACATACCCACGGTTGCCTCAGCCACCGACGACCACCCCGACCGTGGTGGCGCCGGCATAACGGTTGTGAAATTCAAGTGATAGCAGAGAGGCTCCGCCCGAAAGGTGCGGAGCCTTTTTTTAGCCGTCAGCCGTCAGCTTTGGAATTTTATGCCATTGAAGGATTGCTCACCAAACAAAAAGGGCAAGTCCGCAGTTTGCTTCTTGCAAACGAGGAACTTGCCCGTTGAGGGTGGTGAAAAGTTCACCAACAGGGTACGCTATTTCTCGGGAGCGTGTTTGTACTTAAAGAGAATAGCAAACAGAACGGCTACCACAAGGGCATAGGCTGCGAAGATATACCAGAAGTTGCTCCACCCCTCCTGAAGTGCCACACCACTCTTACCACCGATGCATGCATTATTAACCACCTGTGCGGTGAGGGTACCAATGGTGGCACCAAAGCCGTTGGTCATCATCATGAAGAGGCCCTGTGCGCTCGAGCGAATCTCGGGCTTGGTCTCCTGATCAACATAGAGCGAACCGCTCACATTGAAGAAGTCGAAAGCCACACCGTAGACAATCATCGAGAGGATGAACATCCACACACCTGCACCGGGGTTGCCAAGGCCGAAGAAGCCGAAGCGGAAAACCCAAGCCATCATGGCGATGAGCATCACCTTCTTGATGCCGAACTTACGCAAGCAGAAGGGAATCAGCAGGATGCAGAGAGCCTCCGAAGCCTGCGAGAGGGAGATGAGGATGTTGGTGTACTCCACACCGAAGGTGCCTGCATACTCGGGCATCTCGCCGAAGGATTTGATGAAGGGGTTGGCGAAGCCGTTGGTAATCTGGAGCGAGAAGCCGAGCAACATCGAGAAGATGAAGAAGATGGCCATCTTCCTCTCCTTGAAGAGCTTGAATGCGTCGAGACCGAGGCTCTGCACAAGCGACACCTTGCCGCTCACCTTATTCACGGGGCAGTTGGGCAGTGTGAGTGCATAGAGGCAGAGCACAGCACCGAGGGCTGCCGAGAAGAGCAGCTGGCGGGCATCCTCCTCGAAGCCAAAGATGCTGGTGAGAACCATTGCCACAATGAAACCGATGGTGCCGAATACACGGATGGGGGGGAAGTGTTTCACTGTGTCGAGCCCTGCACCATTGAGTGCCGAGTAGGCCACCGAGTTGGTGAGGGCAATGGTGGGCATGAAGAAGGCCACGCTCACCGAGTAGAGGGCAAACAGGGGGCCAAACTCGAGGGGCTGGGCGTTAAGACCATACATACCTGCGGCGGCCATGGCCACTGCTGCCACGCCATGGCAGATGCTGAGCACCTTCTGTGCGGGAATCCAACGGTCGGCAACGATACCCACAATGGCGGGCATGAAGAGCGACACGATGCCCTGCATGGCGAAGAAGATGCCGATATACTCGGCCAAACCTGCTTTGAAGAGGTAGGAGCCCAGACAGGTAAGGTAGGCTCCCCACACACCAAACTGCAGGAAATTCATAATAATCAGACGGATTTTCAGTTTCATAGATTGACTGTTTTATAAGTTTGTACAAAAATTTTCTTGCTCAAGGCAATCGCAAATATACAAAATTTCGCTATATTTGTCTTCAACAGCAATGAGTTTTTTGACCATGAAGCGTATTTTGACCCTGATGGTTGTGGCATTTGCGACCCTTGCGGTTGCCACATCCTCCGCAATAGCAAAGAATTACACCCCCAAGAGTGTGCCCAATGTGCAGCTTGAGGACTATCGCCGTTTTGTGAGCAATCCCGACGGGGTGCTCTCCGCCGCGGCGACCTCACGCATCGACACCACCCTTCTTCGCCTCAAGCAGGAGCGCATAGCCGAGGTGGCTGTGGTGGCCGTGGAGTCGATTGGGTTTGCCGAGCCGAGGGAGTTTCTTCACGACCTCTTCCGGCTGTGGGGCATAGGCGAGAAGGGGCGCGACAATGGCCTGCTGGTACTTCTCGTGGTGGGCCAAGGAGCCATCGAGATTGAGACGGGTTACGGACTCGAGGGCACCCTCACCGACGCACTCTGCAAGCGCATCATCGAGCGCACCATGATACCCCGTTTCAAGGAGGGCGACTTCGACGGAGGCTTGGAGGCAGGCATGGGGGCCATAGCGGCCATTCTCACCGAGGGCTCTGTGCCTGAAGAACTTATGGCCGAGGAGGAGGATAGCGCCCTCATTGGCCTTGCGATATTCATCGGTACGGCCATCGTTTTCATTCTCCTCATTGCACTCCTGCTCCACATGTATAGCCGCTGTCCCAAGTGCAAGAAGGGAACGCTCACCCGCACCGCAGACCGTGTGGAGATTTCTAAGACCTCTTTCCAGAAGACCTACAAGGTGGCCTTCAAGTGCAACAAGTGTGGCCACATAGTGTGGCGCAACGAGGTGGACGACATTCACCACGGCGGCTCGGGCGGCGGAGGCCCCATCATTATGGGTGGCGGCGGTTTCGGCCGTGGCGGCGGCTTTGGAGGTGGTTTCGGCGGCGGCTTCAGTGGCGGCGGCGGTGCCGGAGGACGATTTTAGGCTGGCGGCAGGCTATTCAGCGACATTAGACTATAACAAACTAAAAACAGATAGACAATGAAAAGGAAAGGATTAGTAATCACCCTTGCCGTAGTGGCGGTGGTGGTAGTGTGGGCAGTTTCGGCCTACAATGGTTTCGTAACACGCAGCGAGAAGATTGATGGCGCATGGAGTCAGGTGGAGAACCAATATCAGCGTCGTCTGGACCTCATCCCCAACCTTGTGAGCACCGTTAAGGGTTATGCCGCCCACGAGCAGCAGACCTTCCAAGAGGTGGTAGAGGCGAGGGCTAAGGCAACCCAGCTCGCCATCAATGCCGAGAATCTCACCCCCGAGAAGCTCGCCGAGTATGAGCAGGCACAGGGTGCCGTAGGGTCGGCTCTCGGTCGCCTGATGGCCATTGGCGAGGCCTATCCCGAGCTGAAGGCCAGCAACAACTTCATGGAGCTTCAGGCCCAGCTGGAGGGTTGCGAGAACCGCATTGCTGTGGCCCGCAAGGACTTCAACGATGCCGTGAGGAGCTACAATGTGCACACCCGTCGCTTCCCCGCCAACATCATCGGCAACCTCTTTGGTTTCGCGCCCCGCGACTACTTCGCAGCATCGCCCGAGGCCGCCAAAGCTCCCACCGTGGAGTTCTAAGAGGTTTTCACATCCCTACACAAAGGGCCGGCTCACTACGAGCCGGCCCTTTGGTCTATTTGAGTACTAACAAGATAAGTTCGTGTATTTCAACCCCTTGAATCATAAAACATCCGCCTCCAAAAAAGCATTGCAGAAGGCTCTTGGCAATGGAGGGATTGAGGTAGACAATAGTTAAATTGCCATTGTCGCCACATTAGGGTTAAATATTTCGGAAGTTTTCGAGGGCGATGGCCGTTGCTATAGCCACATTGAGCGACTCGCTCCCCCTGCGATTAGCGGGGAAGGGGGGTATAAAAAGCCTCTGGCTCACCATCGAGAGCACCTGTGGGCTCACACCCCTACCCTCGTTACCCATAACCACCACACCTCCGGCCGTTATGGGTGCCGTGTGTATATCCTCGCCATCGAGCGTGGTGGCATAAATCTCCACACCCCTCGCGGCAACAGCTCCGAGCCACTCATCAAGGTTGCCATAGCTCACCTCCACCCTCAGCAAGGCCCCCATGGTAGCCTGCACCACCTTGGGCGACCAGCAGTCAGCAGTGGTAGGCGAGCAGACGATATGTCGCACACCATACCAATCGGCCGTACGGATTATGGTGCCCAGATTACCGGGATCCTGCACCTCGTCGAGGCATAGTATCAACTCCTTCTCGGAGGGGGTGGGGAGTCGGCGTTCGGGGATAGCCACAAGGGCCAACGAGCGGGGAGCACTCTTGAGCATCGTGAGTCGCTCCATCTCCTTGGCAGTGACCACCTCTGCGCGGGGGTGCGACACCTTCGACCCCTCGGTCACAAAGAGGCGGGCGATGGAGTAGCGACCGTCGGAGGCAATCTCTCCCACGAGTTTATCGCCCTCGGCCACAAAGAGGCCGTGGGTGGTGCGTGCCTGCTTATCGGCGAGCGAACGCACAAGTTGGAAATCTGCTTTTGTAACCACTTTGGTTTGAGTTATCAGTTGTCTGTTGTCTGTAGACTGTAAACTATTTTTTTTGCGGGGCGTGATGGATGGGGTGTTAGATGTGTAGAGCCAGCACCGCCATAGCCACCACCCCATGGTCAATAGCCTCGGTAGCGGGGGCAAAAGTGGCAGTATGGAGAGCACCCACCGCGGTCCCCTCCTCGCCACGACCCACTCCCACACGATAGAATATCGAGGGATAGCGCTGGCTGTAATAGCCAAAATCCTCGCCCGTAGGTCGGGTGCCGAGCGCCACAACCTCCCCCACCTCGGCAAGCAGTGCCGAAGCTCTCGAGGCCAGCTCGGGATTGTTGTAGACAGCAGGATAGCCCTCGCCGAAATCGTTGTCGACAGTTACGCCATAGCGCTCCTCCAACCCTCTGCAAAGCTCCGTTATTTGGCTCATAATCTGCTCCCTCCAAGGGGCATCGAAGGTGCGCATCGTGCCCTCCAGCCTCACCTCATCGGGGACAACATTCGTAGCCCCATCGGCCACCACACGGCCAATAGATATAATGGTAGTCCCCACACCCTCGGGTGCCGAAGCGGGAATCTCGTAGAGCCCCTCGATAAGCTTTGCAGCGGGGAGTATGGGGTCAACAATCTTCGCCCTCAGAGCGGCGTGTCCACCACGACCACGGATGGTGAAGTGGAGTTCGTCGCAGGCTGCCATATACTTGCCGGGGCAGATACCCACCGTGCCCACCTTCAGTTCGGGCTCGGCATGGTTACCCACAACGGCCGCCACCTCATACTCCTCAAAGGGGTTCTCGCCCAACACCAACTTAGCCCCTCCGGGGTTGAGCTCCTCGCCGGGTTGGAACAGACCGAAGATGGTGCAGCCCAACAGATGGCGACAGCGGTTGAGCACTGCGAGTGCACCCAGCAGTATGGTAGCATGGAGGTCGTGGCCACAAGCGTGCATAACCCCCCGATTGGTGGAAGCGTATGGTAATCCCGTCGCCTCCTCGATGGGGAGCGCGTCGATGTCGGCACGCAGCACCACAGCCCTGCGAAGGTCGGCACCCTCGGCCGTGCCCTCAATCTTGGCTATCACCCCTGTGGTGGCAATGGTTTGGTGGGCAATACCCTCCTGCTCCAGCCGTGCGGCGATACGCTCGGCACTCCCCCACTCACGGAACGAGAGTTCGGGGTGGGCATGGAGGTCGCAGTAGGTAGCCAGCAGCCCCTCGTGGAGCTCGGCCACAACATCCTTTATCTGTTGCAAATTATCCATACCGACTTATGGTTCTTACTTTTCGACAATCTCCACCTGATATACCTTATTCCAATTCTTGCCCGTGAGCCAGATGGTCCCCGTTGCGGGATCGTGGGCTATGCCGTTGAGCACATCGGTGTTGTATGTACGGTCGGCGGGCGACTGGAGCTCCGCGAGGTCGATGATTCCCACCACACGCCCCGTCGCAGGGTCGATGCGCAAAATCTGGTCCGTGAGGTAGACATTGGCCCACAGCTCACCCCCAATCCACTCCAGCTCATTGAGGCTCGAAGCCTTGGTGCGCCCTATGGTGACGGGGATTGTGCGCACCACCTCAAAATTCTTGGGGTTGCGCACAGCAATCTCGCCCGAGCCATTGGACATGTAGAGCAGCTCGCCGTCGGTGGCCAAACCCCAACCTTCGCCCACATAGGAGAACTCGCCCACCTTGCGCAGCGAGGCTCTGTCGTAGACAAAAGCCCTCCCTTTGCGCCAAGTGAGCTGGTAGAGTTTGTCGCCCAACAGGGTTAGCCCCTCGCCAAAATAGTTGCGCGAGAGCGCCACCGAGCTTTTAGCCTCGCCCGTGGCGGGATTGACACGCTGCAACACCGAGGAGCCATAGCCGCCTGTGCTCTCCACAAAATCCCCATTGTCGTAGAGAAAGCCTTGGGTGTAGGAGTCGGTGGAGTGGGGCAACTCGGCCACAATGCGATATGTGTAGTGCTTAAGTTGTGGGGCTGCGGGCTCACTCTTGGCCGCCCCACCACCCCTCTTTTGGGTGGCCCCTCCGCAGCTGCAAGCCACCACAGAGAGGGCAAAAAGCACAATAAATAGTCTGTGTTTCATAAAAAAGGTCTGTCTGATGATTACAAAGATAGCAAAATTTGGTATATTTGCGGTAGATAAACCATAAAAACCTTTTTACCTATGCTTACACTCAAGCAACTTCGTGACGATAAAGAGCTGGCTATTAAGCGTCTGGCCGTGAAAGGCGTGGATGCACGAGAGGCCATCGACCGCATAATTGCCCTCGACGATGCCCGCAAGGAGCTCCAGCAGAAACTCGACAAAAATCTGGCCGAGCAGAACACTGCCGCCAAACAGATAGGCGCCCTCTTTGCTCAGGGCAAGCGAGAGGAGGCCGACGCCCTGAAGGGCCGCACCTCCCAGCTCAAAGAGGAGAGCAAGCAGCTCGACGCAGAGCTGAAGGCTACCACCGAGAAGCTCAACGCAGAGATTGTGTTGCTTCCCAACTTCCCCGCACCCATCGTTCCCGAGGGCCGCACAGCCGAGGATAATGTGGTGGTTCGTCAGGGTGGCGAGATTCCCGCCCTCGGCGAGGGAGCACTCCCCCACTGGGAGCTGGCTGCCAAGTATGATATCATCGACTTTGAGCTGGGTGTGAAACTCACCGGCGCAGGTTTCCCCGTATATAAAGGTAAAGGTGCCGCTCTCCAGAGGGCCCTCATCACCTACTTCCTCGACCAGAACACCGAGGCAGGCTACCTCGAGGTGCTGCCCCCCATCATGGTTAATGAGGCTTCGGGCTTCGGCACCGGCCAGTTGCCCGACAAGGAGGGTCAGATGTACCACGCCACAGCCGACAATTTCTATATGGTCCCCACCGCCGAGGTGCCTGTGACCAACATCTATCGCGACTGCATCGTGGACGAGAAGGAGCTCCCCATCCGCCTCACCGCCTACACCCCCTGCTTCCGCCGCGAGGCAGGCTCCTATGGTAAGGATGTGAGGGGTCTGAACCGCCTCCACCAATTCGACAAGGTGGAGATTGTTCGCATCAACCACCCCGACACCTCCTATGAGGCTTTGGACCAGATGGTCGCACATGTAGAGAAACTCGTGTCGGCTCTCGGCCTTCCCTACCGCATCCTCCGTCTGTGTGGTGGCGACATGAGCTTCACCTCGGCCCTCACCTACGACTTCGAGGTTTACTCAGCTGCTCAGGGCAGGTGGTTGGAGGTATCGAGCGTATCGAACTTCGAGAGCTTCCAGGCCAACCGACTCAAACTGCGCTACCGCACCGAGAACAAAAAGACCGCTCTGTGTCACACCCTCAATGGCAGCTCGCTGGCTCTGCCCCGCATCGTAGCCGCCCTGCTGGAGAACAACCAGACCCCCGAGGGTATTGTTGTTCCCGAGGTATTGCGCCCCTACCTGAGGTTTGACATCATCAACGGCAAGTAGAAATTTTCATCTCCCACTACCTACTATTTGGTAGGGTTTGTGCAAAATAAAAGTGCAAGAGGTGTAGGAGGTAACAAATTTTGATTATCTTTGCATTACTTTTAACACATTAAACCTTTATTTTAACAAAGACAACTATGGCTTACAAAATTGATCCAGCAAAATGTGTAGCTTGTGGTCGCTGCATCAGCGAGTGCCCCGTAGAGGCTATCTCGGAGGGCGATGTTTATGTTATCGACGCTGACACCTGCATCGAGTGTGGTGCTTGCTCGGCTGTTTGCCCCAATGAGGCTATCTCGTTGTAATTAACGGACAGACCAAATAGAGCGGGGAGGTTCCTTGGAAACCTCCCCGCTCTATTTTTCCACTCTCACCCAACAACTTGCAGTCCACCTGCCGTGTTGTTAGAACGGATAACCGATACCGAAGTTAAGCGCCGTATTGCGAATATTGGGGCGCGCAATCACCCACCTTTCACCCTCGGGCTTGCCGGGGTTATGGAGCTGAATACCCCAGTCAAGACGCAGCACAAGCACATTGAGGTTGAGCCTTAGTCCCACACCCGTGTTGAGCGCCACCTGTGGCAGGAAGGTGTCAAACCTGAAGGCTGCCCCCTCGGGGATACCCCTAATGCCGGGGGTGTACCACACATTACCCGCATCCACAAAGGCGGCACCGTCGAAGATACCTCCCAACGGGAAGCGCCACTCCAAGTTGGCCTCCAAACGGAGGTTACCAAACTGGCTGGGGTAGCCACTCTTCACCTCGGGCGAACTGCCGGGACCAAGGGTGCGCACCGACCATCCACGCATGCTGTTAACACCTCCCGCATAGAAGAGCCTATCGGCCGGCAACGACTCATTGCTGGAGTTGCCATAGGGGAAGATGAGTCCTCCGTAGAGGCGGTAGACGAGTGAGGTGCCATTTGCGAGGCTCAGCGAGTGTGCCCAAGTGACATCGCCACGCAGATACTGCGCATAGGGGATGCCAAACATGGTGTAGTGACCATCCACCTTGCTTGCCCCCAGCAGGCGTTTCACACCCGAAATAACATTTCCGCTTGTGGAGAGTCCCATGCGGAGGGTTGTATAGTCGCTCTGGTTGGTGACATTGGTGGTGCCATAGGCATAGGAGCCCGACACACCTGCCATCATCTGGGTGGTGTAACTATCTCTCAGGTAGGGATTTTGCAGTTTGTCGAGAAAGACGGGGCTCACATAGTTCATCTTCACGAGGCTCACATCGAAGGGGCGAATGGTGAAGTAGCTCTTGCGGCCATTGTTCCAGCTGTAACCGAAGCTCACATTGGAGAGCACGCGGTTGTAGTAGCGGCGGTTTTGGTCGTTAATGGAGAACTCGAGGCGCGTCTGTGGACTGTGGGCCACACCCTCGGGGTCGAGGTCGAAGGGGAGCACAAACTGCGGGAAAGTGATACCCACCATGCCGCCAAACTCGGTGGAGTTGCGGTTGAGCGAGGGGTCCTCCACCCTGAGGAGTTCATAACCGAAGGTGAAGCTCATGTCGAACAGCTCTGCACCACGGAAGAGGTTGAGGTTCTGATAACCGAGGGTTGTTGCCACTCCATAGAAGCTGGAGGTTGTGGAGGCCTCGAGCTCCACCTTGTAGCTCTGCCTCATGGCGGGCGAAAGCCTTATCTCGCAGTCGAGCACACCCTCGAGTGTCTCGGCCGTATCGCTCCAGTGGTCGCCCACATAGGTCACGGGGCGCATCACTCCCCCCGCAACAGGCGAGAAAAGGATGTTGGCACTGTGGATATAGTCCACACCCATAAGGTTGTCGTAGGTGGTCGTCACCTTTTGGTCGTCATACATCGAGCCGCTCTGAAGCCTTATGAGCCTACCGAGCACCGAGGGGCGGATGTTGGGCCGTGAGCCATGGTAGATAATCTCCATACCTTTGTAGTCGAGGGTGTCGAGCGTGGTCAGATATTGGGGATTGAGAACCGCCTCTCGCGCGTCGTAGTCGGGAAGCACACGGATGGTGCCCACACGATAGAGGGGATTGTTGCGCATCTGTGGCCTGCCCTGTGCGTCGTAACCGGCAACCTGTTGCGTCACCACCATCTCCACCGAGGCCTTGTGATTCCCGAGGGTGGTATCCACCTTGAACTCGATGTTGCTCTCCGTGAAGTCATAGAAACCCTCGCTACGCAAGCGGCGAGTGAGCTCCGCGCGCTCCTCACCGAGGGCCTCGATGTCGAGGATATTGCCGGGTCGGAGCCCTTGGAGAGTGTCGTTTTGGATGAGTTTTTCAATGTAGCCATCCTCGATGTCATACTCCACCTCGGCTATACGATAGGGCTCGCCTTGAAAGGTGTTGTAGGTCACCTTGGCTGTGCGGCTTACAGGATCCATGTAGAAGGAGTACTCCTCCTCGGCGCCGAAGAAACCACGAGAGGCTACATAGGCCTCAATATTCTCGGCACTGCGTCGTGTGAGTGTTGTGTCGAGGATGGTGGGAGGGGTGCCCAGCGTACGCATCAGGTTGTGCCAGATGTTCTTGCTGTTGGGGTCGGAGTTGAGGTAGAGCCACGCGCGCACATTGAGGATATCCATCGAGGGGCGTTGCTTTATGTACTTGGAAATCTCCTCGGGGGTGATACGCTCGCTGCGAGGAGTGTAGCTATCGCTCTCCACACGGTTTTGGGTGAGCACATAGGCCCCTTCGGGCAGCAATGAGCGTATGCTACACGAGCTCATCACTGCGGCGATGAGAATCAAAAGGTAGACTATGGGGCGCTGCACTCGGGACATTGTTTGCTTTTGGGGCCAAAAAATTTCTCAAATATACAATAATTTATCTATATTTGTGAGCAACAACAACCGATTTTCTATGAAATTAGAGTTTTGGAAATACGAGGGTGCGGGCAACGACTTTGTACTTCTCGACCAGAGGGGAGCAAATTTCGAGCCTACAGCCCGACAGATACACTATTTGTGTGACCGCCGCCGAGGAATCGGTGCTGACGGACTCATGATGCTCGGGGAGAGCCAATGCGCCGACTTCTCGATGCGCTATTTCAATGCCGACGGCCCCGAAGCTACCATGTGTGGCAATGGCGGCCGCTGCATCACATGGTTTGCCGACCTGCTGGGCATCGGTGGCGACACCAAGCAGTTCGAGGCGGTCGATGGGCTCCACACCGCCACAATTCTCCGTAGAGGTGGTGGCGAGGCTGTCGTGAGGCTCGGCATGTCCGATGTGGAGAGCGTCACCCTCTGTCCCGATGGCGATGTGCTGCTCGACACCGGTTCGCCCCACCTTGTGCGCCGTGTGGAGAGCCTCGACATGGATGTTGTAGGCATCGGCCGAGCCCTGCGCTACGACGCAAAGACTGCCCCCACAGGCGGTGCCAACATCAACTTTGTGGAGGTGCGTGGCGAGGGCGACCTTGCTCTGCGCACCTATGAGCGAGGGGTGGAGGATGAGACTCTCGCCTGCGGCACGGGTGCTACTGCCACAGCTATCGCCGTGTGCC
>JAGBZI010000020.1 GCA_017628305.1 Tidjanibacter sp. | reverse complement strand
TAAGCGATGCGAGGGGCTCCTTCACACCGAAGTAGAACTTGATTTTGGGCTCAGTACCGCTGGGGCGAATCGAAAGAATGGTACCATCAGCGGTAAGATACTGAAGCAGATTGGATTTGTCAATCTCAAGAGGAGTAACAGCTCCTGTTGCAGGATTCAGAACGGTGGAGTTTTGGTAGTCCTTGATTGCAACAATGTCGGAGCCACAAATCTGCTTGGGAGGATTGGCGCGGAAATCAACCATCATCTGCTTAATCTCTGCTGCGCCCTCCTGACCTTTGCGAACAACCGACACAAGACCCTCCTTGTAGAAACCATACTCTACATAGAGTTCCTTGATGAGTTCGTAGAGCGAAGTCCCGATACTCTTGGCCCAAGCAGCGGCCTCGGCAGCCAACGAGCAGGCCGAAACACCATCCTTATCCCTCAGGAACGAACCTGCAAGGAAACCGAAGCTCTCCTCGCCACCACCAATATATACATTACCCTTGGCCTCCTCGGCGCGGATAACCTTGGCAATATTCTTGAAACCGGTGAGGCAGTCGAAGTAGTCCACACCAAAGCTCTTAGCCACATCGGCCATCATCTCCGAGGTAACGATTGTCTTCACAATATACTGACGGCCATCGAGCATGCCGTTCTCCTTCCAGCGGCGGCACATGTAGTAGGTGAGCAGTACGCATGTCTGGTTGCCGTTGAGCAGCACAAAGTCACCATTCTCATCGGGTACGGCGATGCCGATACGGTCGCTATCGGGGTCGGTTGCCATTACAATCTCAGCACCCTCGCGCACACCCTGTTCGATAGCCATACGCATGGTGGTACGCTCCTCGGGGTTGGGCGACTCCACGGTGGGGAAGTTGCCGTCGATAGTCATCTGCTCGGCTACGGTGGAGATATTGGTAAAGCCGTAGCGACGCAGCGATGCGGGCACAAGTTTGTGGCCGCAGCCGTGGATGGGGGTGTAGACAATCTTCATATCGTGGTACTTCGCCACAGCCTCGGGCGAGAGCGAAAGGCCCTTAACCCTCTCGAGGTAGATGTTGTCGAACTCCTCGCCGATAATCTCGATATTCTCGGGGTTCTTGCCCGACACAATCTGGTCAACGGAGGTAATCTTGTTCACCTCGTCGATGATGTTCTTGTCGTGGGGAGCGATAACCTGCGAACCATCCTCCCAATATGCCTTATAGCCGTTGTACTCGCGTGGGTTGTGCGAAGCGGTTACCATCACACCACTCTTGCAACCGAGCTCGCGAATTGCAAAGCTCAACTCGGGAGTGGGGCGGAGCGACTCGAAAAGATATACCTTAAAGCCATTGGAGGCGAAGATATCGGCGGTGCGCTCGGCGAACTCGCGGCTAAAGTTGCGGCAATCGTGGCTCACGGCAACCTTAATCTCCTGACCCTCAAAGCATTTTTTCAAATAGTTGGCAAGACCCTGAGTAGCCATGCCTACCGTGTAAACATTCATGCGGTTGGTGCCCACGCCGAGGATACCCCTCAGACCACCGGTACCAAACTCCAAATCCTGATAGAAACTTTCGGAGAGCTCTTTGGGGTCGTTCTCCATGAGATTTCTAACCTGATCTTTGGTCTTTTCGTCGTAGTTGCCATCGAGCCATTTCTGTGCTCTGTCGAGAATGTACTGTTCCATAGTAAGTTAGTTTATATTATAAGTTTTATTTATAGCGCAACAGTTCGTCAATTTAAAATTATAATAGGCAAAGATACAAATTATTTCGTCAATTCTCAATATCAGCGCATTAAAAAGATACTATTTTTTTACCCCCGAAATGCCATAGCAATTAATTGTGAAAAAGCAATAGATAAAAAATATTTTTTTAACAATTTTATGCACAATTTTGTGGTCGAAATAGGAACGCCCAAATTCAATCATGATAGCAAACGCACAAACATATAGCGATGTATGGAAGAGCTGCTTGGCTCAAATCAGAGAGCAAACCTCTGAGGAAGAGTTCGTTAAGTGGTTTCAGCCCATCGTGCCCCTCGGCTACGATGGTAAGACTCTGCGCTTGCGTTTGCCCAGCGAGGACTGCGTGTTCCACATTGAGCGTAACTACATCCCCTCGCTGCGTCCTATCATCTATGCCCACTTCGGCAACAACACCAGCTTGCGCTACTCGGTGCCTGCCATTGAGCAGACCCCACAGGAGCAGCAGAAGGCTGCCGAGGCTGCCACACAGCAGATGGGTAAGGTTGTTGCGCAGGGCGACACCTCAAAGATAAAGAATCCTTTTGTAATTCCCGGCATCCGCAAGCTCGAAATTCCTTCGCAGCTCAACCCCAACTACACTTTCGACACCTTTGTGGAGGGCGATTGCAACCGTTTGGTGCGTAGCGTTGGTTTGGCAGTGGCCGTGGAGCCTGGTAAGAACACCTATAATCCTCTTTATATATTTGGTGACCCCGGTTTGGGCAAGACCCACATCGCTCAGGCCATCGGTATGGAGATTAAGCAGCGCCACCCCGAGCTGCAGGTGCTCTATGTGTCGATGAATAAGTTTCAGGCGCAGTACACAACAGCTGTGCTCAACAAGGAGCCCAATGACTTCATCAACTTCTATCAAATGGTTGATGTGCTCATCATTGACGACATTCAGGAGCTTTCGGGCAACAAGGGAAGCACGCAAAACGCCTTCTTCAACATCTTCAACCACCTCCACCTCACGGGCAAGCAGCTCATTCTCACCTCGGATAAGCGTCCATCTGAGCTCTCCGACATCAACGAGCGACTTTTGACCCGCTTCAAATGGGGACTGGCCGCCGAGCTCAAGCAGCCCGACTTCGAGACCAAGGTGAAGATTATTCACAACAAAGCCGAGAAACTGGGTGCCGAGATTCCCGAGGAGGTTGTGACCTACTTTGCGGAGAACATCAATGCCAACATCCGCGAGATTGAGGGTGCACTGTCGGCACTTGTGGCCAACGCATCGTTCCTCAAGCGCAAGATTACCATAACCCTTGCCAAAGAGGTGCTCAAGATGTATGTGAAGATTAGCCCCAAAGAGGTTACCATCGAGCAGATTCGCAAGATTGTGTGTGACTAT
>JAGBZI010000019.1 GCA_017628305.1 Tidjanibacter sp. | reverse complement strand
TAGCCCCAAGATGAAATAATATAGTTAATTTTCAATGTTGTTTTTCGGGAAAGTTTTGTGGAAATTTGCAGACGAATGGTGGCTATCGACCGACTGATTTCATTGAGCACCAGCAAAAAATGTCCGCAATGCTGCACAACCTGCGAAAAGTTTGTTAACTTTGTGGCAACATACTTTTTTTTAAGCGGAAAGTGTAAGTTTATTCTCGAAATTATTTATTCAAAACATATTATTATGCAAACAAAAACCATTGTGGGCTACCTCGCGCCCGAAATCGAGGTGAATTTTGTGGAGGTTGAGCGCGGCATTGCAGCTTCGAGTGATGGCAATGTTGAGAATCCCGACGAGGGCTGGAGCGACTAAAGATTTTGGCTTATGCGACGCTTTTTATTGATTGCTGCGCTTGTGCTGATGGCGGGTTGCAGCGTCGAGCCGACCACGGAGCCTGTGGTGCCCGAGGGTGTTGAGCCTTCGTTGGGCCACATTTTCCACGCCACCATTGAGGGCGAGGAGGAGAGCCGTGTCTATCTTGACAATAAGATTAGGATTCGTTGGAATGCCGACGATTTGATTACCATTTTTGAGGGCACCACCCGCAACCGTCGCTATAAGTTGCTGGATGCGACGGATGGCGACAACTCTGCGGAGTTTGAGGCCGACTATAAGCCCGGTTTTGGTTCGGGCAACCCTATTGATTGCTACTATGCTTTGTATCCTTATGCCTCGACGACGAAGTATGTTTATGGCGAGGATGAGGGTGTTGCTGACTATTTGCGCTACACGCTTCCTTCGAGCCAGAACTATAAGGCGGGTTCGATAGGCGATGATGCCAATGTTATGGTGGCTGTTACTGCCGATTTGGACGATTTTGATTTGCTGTTTCGCAATGTGTGCAGTTTTTTGCGCGTGAAGTTGTATGGTGTTGACCAGAGTGTGAAGTCTGTGGTTTTCAGTGGCAACGATGGCGAGGCTGTTGCGGGCGCGGTGGCTATTACCCCTGTTTATGGCGATGTGCCCACGATGCGCATGCTTGGCACCGAGCAGAGTGTCACTCTGGAGTGTCCTGCGGGAGTGGATATTGCGACCACTCGTGAGGAGGCCACGGAGTTTTGGCTTGTTGTTCCTGCCCAGACCTATTCGAAGGGCTACACTGTCACTGTCAATGGCTTCTTTGGTGGCAGCCAGAGCTTCAGTGTTACTGCGAGCCGCACTTTTGCCCGCAACACCTATAACACCATCACCCGCGAGCTGACCATCGAGGGCAACGGTGCCGGCATTGGTGTTGGTGGCTGGGGCGACGGTGGCAGCATGGAGGGCACAGCCGAGTAATTGTTGAGAACTCACTAAAAATTAACCTAAATAGATTGTCAAAATGAAGAGGATTTTTACTTTTTTGACGGGTATGGTTGCCATGTTGATGGTTGGCTGTACTAATGATTTGGACGAGGGTTTGCAGATTCCTTCGTCGGGTGATGTGCCTGCGATATCGATTGAGGGCCGCATCAACCAGACCTACACCACTCGTGTTGACGATGGTGGTTTTTGTGGTGGCGATCAGGTTGGTTTGTTTGGTGTGAACTACACCGACGACAACACTGTTGCGGGCACCCTGCTTGCCGAGGGCAATCAGGTGGACAATGCCCAGTACACCTACGACGAGGAGTCGGGCACATGGCGTGCTCGCGGCAACATCTACTATAAGGATGCCGACACTCATATTGATATTTATGCCTACTATCCCTACAGTGCTGTGAGCAGTGTTGCTGCCTATCCTTTTGAGGTTATGGCCGACCAGTCGGGTGTGGGTGTTGTTGATGGCCACTCGATGAGCGACTTTTTGTGGGGCAAGACCACCGATGTTACCCCCACGAGCGAGAAGGTGAAGATTAAGTTCCAGCACCGCATGGCTGCCACCAAGGTTACCTTGGTTCAGGGTACGGGTTGGGCCGATGCTGCCGAGTGGGAGGCCACCAAGAAGGGTGTTCTTCAGCTGGGAGTTACCCGCACTGCCACCATTGACCTTTCGACGGGTGTTGTTAGTGCCACGGGTGAGGCCACGAGCGAGGGTACCCTTATGAGGGCCACTGCCGAGGGGTGGAGGGCTATTACTGTTCCCCAGAGTGTGGCTGCTCTCACAGCGATGTTTGCCATTGACATTGATGGTGTTGCCTACCGCTTGAGGCTGGAGGACGACTACACCTTCGAGTCGGGCAAGATGCACTCCTTCGAGATTACCATCAACAAGAAGGGCCACTCTGGCGACTACGAGTTGGTGGTGAGCAATGTGGCTATTGTTGATTGGGTTGCCGACCTCGAGAGCCACGGTGGCGAGGCTCGCCAGTACTATGTTGTCCACCTCGAGAGGGAGGAGGTTGGTATGCTGGGTGCCAAGATTGAGGCTGCCGGCAAGAACCCCGCGAAGATTAAGAACCTGAAGGTCAGTGGCTATGTTAATGGCAATGATTTCACCTTTATGAGGGATGAGATGGAGATTCTTCAGGCCGTCAACCTCCGCGAGTCCACCATTTTGGGCTATAGGTGGTATTGGTATGGCGCCATCGATGGTAACCAGCGGTATCTCAATTTCTCCTCGGAGATGCCCGCCACTCTGGAGGAGGCCACTGCCCTTGTGCAGCAGTTCTACCCCGGTTCGACACTTAAGCAAAGCAGCTATGGTGCAACTTCCGGCTACCCTGACCACGAGATCCCGGGCGACGCTTTCCTTGGCAAGCAGTCGTTGGTCTACTTTGTCTTCCCCCAGAAGGTGACGAAGATTGGTGCCGGTGCTTTCCGTGACACCATGCTCTCGGGCGCACTTGTTATCCCCGACGATGTTGTGGTGATTGGTGGTTATGCTTTCTATGGGACCCTTATCACCTCCGTCGATTTTCCCCACTCGCTGAAGAGTATTGGTGGCTATGCTTTCTCCGATTGCCAAATCCTTGGCGGCACACTTGCCCTCCCCGATAGTTTGGAGAGCTTGGGAGAGCATGCATTCTACAGCTGCAGCAGCCTCTCCGGCAACCTTGTGCTCCCCCATGGGCTTAAGGTAATCTCAAGATGGTGCTTTGACGGCTGCAGAAACCTCACGGGCAGCCTTGTGATTCCCGAGGGTGTGGAGGAGATAGGTGACTATGCTTTTAACAATTGCTATGGCCTCAACGGCCAGCTGACCCTCCCCGCCACTCTGAAGAAGATTGGTATCACGGCTTTTCATAGCTGCAACCTCCAAGGCGAGCTGGTTATTCCCGAGGGGGTGACAAATATCGAGCAGTTTACTTTCTATGAGAATGATTTCTCCAGCGTAGTATTCCCCGAGGGGCTGCTGCGAATTGGTAATATGGCATTCCAATACAACTGGCGCCTCTGCGAGCCCGTGGTGTTTCCCTCCACCCTGCAGTCCATTGGTCAGGAGGCCTTCGGAAGTTGCCGAGGCATCCCCTCCATCGACCTCCCCGCAGACCTCACAACCATTCAGAACAGTGCGTTCAGCAACTGCTTCGGCATAAGCTCCATAGTGAGCCGAGCAAAGACCCCTCCCACCGTGCTGAGCAACGCCTTCTACGGCGTGGCCAAGGATAACTTCACCCTCGAGGTGCCCGAGAGCGCCGTGGTGAAGTACCAGACAGCAGCAGGGTGGAACGAGTTCCAGCGCATCGAGGCACACCACGACTTCGCCATCAACCGCCGACTCTTCCGCACACTCAACGCCGAG
>JAGBZI010000018.1 GCA_017628305.1 Tidjanibacter sp. | reverse complement strand
GAGTTCTGTACCGCTTGTCACCGTCGGAAGCGCTACACTGAGCCTCCTCCTCTCCGATGGGCGGTTTTAGTCATTAATCTATGCACTGCGCTCTCGCGTAGGCTAAAATAGCGTTCTACCCCTCGACATCGGGCGAGCAACCCTACATACTGTCGATATACTTGAGCTTGCAACCCGTCGGTAGTACTGTCCCCAATGTGTTGCCACATGGGCGGTGGGCTCTTACCCCGCCTTTTCACCCTTACCCTTGCGGGCGGTTATTTTCTGTTACCTTCAACCTTGCCGTTGCCGACAACTTTCCGTTAGAAAGCACGGTGCTCTGTGTTGCTCGGACTTTCCTCTCCCCTCCAAAGGAGGGCAGCGACGAAACCCCCACGCCAAACATCGCCACAAAGATACATCTTTGTGAGTGAAATTACCAACACCGCCTCCCAACTTATTGCTTTTTCTGAAAAATTATCCTATATTGCGATGTGATACTAACCTTTAAACCGCTTTAAACCATGAAACGAATAAGAGTCGCAATAGTGATATTAATCTCTCTGATATGTTTATGTGGCTGTGGAGCCGCTTGGCCTTGGCATTATCACTATTCCGATGCCTTTATTGCAGTCTATTATTGTGGCGATTTGAAACTTAATCCTAATAACCCCAATTTTATAGGTTTCGATTGGTTTGCAGGTGATGAATATGCGTATGATAGCAAAGGAGAGAATAAAGAACGATACAAGGAGTTGTGTGTCAAGCACAATGATACGAACTATGATCGCCGAGCAATAAAACCGGAGGACGCAGGGGGAATTCGTGGAGATGCGCGATATAGGAGGGTCTTTGGGCATGATTTTGTGGAGATAGATGTGATTAGCGATAGGGATTTTGACGACGCACATCCTGCCGGAACTTCGTTGGGAGATGTTGTTAAGTACGGAGGCAAATCCTATTGGGAGTATGTTAAGAGAGGCTATACCGGAAATCCGGTGAGTGAGTTGGATGGGTACATAAATAATATTCCCGAGGATGGATTGTGTCTGCTTAAGTACTTTTGGTTGAACTTTCCCGAAGTCTCTGTCGAAGCATCGGGCACTCACAATCTGCAAATACTGTTTGTGGTCGACGATGGTACGGAGTTAGTATTCAATCTGACAATGTATCTCGAGCCAAGCAATTAGCCTTGCATGTACCAAAAAATGGGGCGATACTCCGCAAATGAGTGTCGCCCCGTTTTGTTGGCTCAAATATCTGTTTAGAACTTCACGAGCAGGCCGATGCCGGCAACCTCCTGAACCTGCAAGCAGGGGTAGGCCGAGCCGTCGGGCTGGGGAATATTGATGTCGTCGTCGTAAATCATGTGGAAGTTTACATTGGCCGAGAGCCACTTGTTAATCTTCAGGTCGAAGCGCATGGTCCAGTCCACATCCACATTCTGGGGATTCTCCAAGAAGTTGGAGAAGAGGTTCAGACGGGTGTAGCCCGACAGATCGCCCCAGATGGTACCCTTGGCCTCAATCTTCACATTACCACCAAACTCGTGGCGGGTGGAGCGACCATCCAGACCATAGATGGGTTGCAACTCCTCCACATTCACCACTGTAGCCTTCCATGTGGTGGGCGAGGCATTCACCGACAACCATGCGTTGGGCTTCCACTCCACACCAAGACCGCCGCTGAAATAGGCGGGTGCCATGAAGCCCGAGGTCTGCTTGTAACCACCCTCGTCGAGCTTCACGGCATAGTCGTAGCCGGGGGCAAACTGGGTGTTGAACTTCATGAGGGCCGACACATAGAGTCCTTCGCTCACCTTGTGGCCATAGGAGGAGGAGAGGTAAATCTTGTCGTTGGTCTTGCGGGTGCCATTGCTCTCGGTGCGGTTGAGGCCGTAGGCGAACTCCAAGCGGTTCTGCCAAAGGATTGCATCCTTCTTGTAGTCAACCGAGTAGTTGAACTGGAAGTCGGCAGCAAAGCTGGGGTCACCACCCGTCGCCCAATTGGTGAGGGTCATCTGCGAACCTGTGATACCGGCGCTACCTGCCATGGTCCAAGGCGAGGTCTGCTCCTCGGCAGCGAGCGAGAGTGCGCCAATGAGCGCAAATGTGGAGAGAATAAGTCTTTTCATAGCTGATTTGTTGTGATTATTGTGTTCTTTGACCACAAAGATACAAAGAATAGTTGAGAGTAGAAATAAAGATAAGCCTCTCCCAAGCGGAAGAGGCTTTCGTTATTACGAAGTTGCGTAATTATTTGGTCAAAGCGCCAATCTCATACAACACCTCGTTGGTCTTCTTAACGGCAGCAACGCTGGCCTCGAATTTAGCCTTCTCGTCGGCGGTGAGTTTCAGGTCGAGAATCTTCTCGATACCGTTCTTACCGATAACTGCGGGAACGCCGATGAAGAGGTCCTCTGCGCCATACTCACCCTCGAGGTAGCAGCTCGAAGAGATAACCCTCTTCTGGTCGCCGAGGATGCTCTCAACAACGCTGGCGATAGCTGCGCCGGGGGCGTACCATGCCGAGGTGCCGAGGAGTTTGGTGAGGGTTGCACCGCCCACCATGGTGTCAGCAGCTACCTGCTGGAGTTTCTTCTTGCTGAGGAGCTGGTTCACGGGCACACCGCGGTAGCTAGCCTTCTCAACGAGGGGAATCATGGTGGTGTCACCGTGACCGCCGATAACCATGCCGTCTACATCGCGAATGTCAGCCTTGAGGGCTTTGGCGAGGTAGCAGCGGAAGCGCGACGAGTCGAGAGCGCCACCCATACCGATAACGCGGTTTTTGGGCAGGCCGGTAGCCTTCAGGGTGAGGTAAGCCATGGTATCCATGGGGTTCGACACGATAACGAAGATAGCCTTGGGCGAGTACTCAAGGATGTTGTTAACCACCGATTTAACGATGTTTGCATTCACGCCGATGAGCTCCTCACGGGTCATGCCGGGTTTGCGGGGAACACCCGAGGTGATAACCACAACATCGCTCTTTGCGGTAGCTTTGTAGTCGTTGGTTACGCCCACGAGCTTGGTGTCGAAATCGAGGAGAGTGGAGGTCTGGTACATATCCAGAACTTTACCCTCCGAGAGGTCGGGTTTGATATCAATCAGACATACCTCGCTTGCAACCTTGCGGATTGCCATAACATTTGCAGCGGTTGCGCCCACATTACCGGCGCCTACTACAGTAACTTTTGTTGCCATGTTTTATTTAACTGTTTTCTATTGTGTTATACAATGTATGAGCTCTCTGTTTGCGAATTACAAAAGTGCTTTGTAGCCCTCAGCGTCGAGAAGATCGTCGAGCTCTGCGGGGTTCTCCATGCGGATGCGTACGAGCCAGCCACCGTCGTAGGGCTCTTTGTTTACGAGTGCGGGGTCGGCGTCAACCTCGGGGTTGAGCTCCAGCACCTCGCCGCTCACGGGAAGGAATACATCGCTCACGGTCTTCACGGCCTCAATCGAGCCGAACACCTCGTGTGCGCCAACAACCTCGCCTACGGTGGGAACATCAACGAATACGATGTCGCCAAGCTCGCCCTGTGCGAAGTCGGTAATGCCTACCAATGCCTCGTTACCATCAACTACTTTGATCCACTCGTGGTCTTTCGAGTACTTCAATTCTGCGGGAATGTTCATAGTGTGTAAGTTTTATAGAGTTAATTTTGGTTTGTTTTCGCTCCAAAGCCCTTGTAGGGCAATATCATCCACAAAGATAAGTTTTATTTCTCGCACTCCAAATTTTTTTCACCCTTTTTTAATTGTGGTCGCCGTCGATTGTGGGTGTTGCTCTCCGCCACTTCTCCGGCCACGCAAAAACCCCTGCCGCAACAAGTGGGGCAGGGGCTTTGGGGGTTACGCTGTGTCGCAAGGACTATTTCAGGCGGAGGAACGAGTAGCCAAACCTCTCGCAAGCGGCCCTCTCGAGCTCCTCGCGTACCGAAGGGTGGGCAATGTTAATCAGCGCCTTGGCCCTCTCGGCGAGGTTTTTACCCTTCAGGAATGCCGCGCCATACTCGGTCACCACATACTGGGTCTGGAAGCGGGTGGTAACCACGCCGGCACCCTCGGTGAGCACGGGTTTAATCTTCGACACACCCTTGGGGGTGATGGAGTTCATGGCAATGAAGGTCTTGCCGCCCTCCGACAACGCCGCACCATACATGAAGTCGTGCTGGCCTCCCACGCCCGAGAATATTCGGGTGCCGATGGAGTCGGCACACACCTGACCGGTGAGGTCCACCTCGATAGCCGAGTTGATGGCCATAGCCTTGGGGTTCTGACGGATGCGGAAGGGGTCGTTGGTCCACGCCACATCCTTCACAAGCAAATCCTTGTTGTAGTCCATGTAGTCGTAGAGGCGACGCGAGCCGAGCGACAGGCAGCACACCGTTTTGCCGGGCTCGATGACCTTGCGCGAGTTGTTGATAACGCCGCTGTTGATGAGGGGTACGACACCATCGGTGAGTGCCTCGGTGTGGAGGCCGAGGTCCTTGTGGTTGGTGAGTGCTGCCAACACGGCGTTGGGAATGCCACCCACACCAATCTGGAGGGTTGCACCGTCGGGAATCTGCTCGGCGATGAAACCACCAATCTTCCACTCCTCATCGTTGGGCTCCGCAGTGGGGAGTGCCACGGGCTCGCAGTCGACCCTCACGGCCGCGTCGATGCGGTCGATGTGGACAAGCGCGTCACCGTAGGTGTAGGGAATACGGGGGTTAATCTGGGCAATGATAATCTTGGCGGTCTCGGCAGCGCTCACGGCCAGGTCGGCCGAGATGCCGAAGCTACAATAGCCCCTCTCGTCGGGCTCGGAGCAGTTCAGCAGGGCCACATCGTACTTCACATAGCCCTCCCTCACCAGCGCGGGCACCTCGCCGAGAAAGCAAGGGGTGATGGAGCCATAGCCCGAGGCGATAGCCTTGCGGTAGTTGTTGGCCACAAAGAAACTCTGGGGAATGAAGCTATCCTTCATCTCGGGAGTGCCGTAGGGGATGTCGCGGGTAGCCACAGCAAAGGCGCTGTAAACCTCCACACCACGCAGCTCGTCGGCGCGAGCCACCATTGCGTCTATGAGCACCTCGGGCACACTCGTGGAGCCCTGCACATAGACCTTGTCGAAACTCTTTATCAGCTTTGCTGCCTCGGCAGCGGTAACAAAGTTTGCCATACCTATCTTGTCTAATTATCTAATCTCGTTGAAGCCTAACGACTCGTGTGGGGTTTTGTGGTCGTTAGGAGTTGGCTACGAGCTCCTCGAACATCGCAAGTCTTTGGTCGAGAAGGTCATAGTGGTGGGGCTTGATAGCCGATGAGCAGGCACGGATGCCCTCATATTCGGCGCCGGTGGAGGTGAGTACAATGCCGCTCACGCCACATTGCAGCAGGTAGCCCAGCAGCTCGGCACCGCTCATATCCTTGTAGCCAATGGTGAAGAAGAAGCCGTTGCCCACGGGCTCGTCCACATCCTTGTCGTAGACAATGTGGAAGCCGTGGCGGGTGAGAATTTCGCGGATGCGCTCGGTGCGGCGGGCATACTCGGCCACCTCGTCACGATAGTTGTAGACACCCTCGGCAGCGCTATCCATCATGGCGGCCAGAGCCATCTGGGCCGAGTGGGACACGCCCGACGAAAGGGTGTATATCAGTTTGTGAACGAACACATTGCCAAACGAGGGGAGTCCATAGCGCTCCTTGAGGCTCTCGCTCTTGCGTTCGAAGAGCTTGTCCGAAATGCAAGCGACAGCAATCCTCTCGCCCGCATAGGAGAACATCTTCGAGCCGCTCAGCAGCAGGATGTAGTTGTCGGTGTAGGGGGTGACGCTCACCTGTGTGGGGAGTCCGGTAGCAGGGTCAAGACCCTTGCGGAAGTCCATGGTTGCATAGGCCAAATCCTCAATAACCACCGCGTCGTACTTGGTGGCAAGCTCGCCTATGGTGCGGAGCTCATCCTCGGTCAGGCACATCCACGAGGGGTTGTTGGGGTTGGAATAGAGGATGGCGGCGATGCGGCCCGTGGAGAGGTACTCCTCGAGCTTGGGGCCAATCTTCTCGGCGCGGTAGTTGTAGACATCGAAGGCCTCGCGGCGGATGCCCAATACATCTGCTTGGGTCTTCTGCACGGGGAAGCCGGGGTCGATGTAGAGAATCGTATCCCTCTTTTTGTCGAGGGCTGCCACAGCCATCAGCGACACAAAGGTGCCCTGCATGGAGCCCACGGTGGGGATGCAGTGTGCGGGAGCTACCTCGGCACCAATGATGGCGCGCACAAACTTGGAGGCTGCGGCCTTCAGTTCGGGCTCACCGTCGAGCGCAGGATAAACAGCTGCCACACCATTGTCGAGCGCGGCCTTTTGAGCCTCGATACCCACCTGTGAAGGGGGGAGGCCGGGAACACCAATCTCAAAATGGATAAACTCCTCGCCCGACTCCTTTTCGAAGCGGTTGACGAGCGATACGAGTTGACGGATGGAGAGGTCGTTGAGCGATGTGACCTCCAACTTTGCGAGCGCACTCTCAATGAGAGAGCTGTCAATAAGGGTTTTCATTTCGGTTAGAAATTAGTGGTTTTAGGTTCAAACCACAAAGATACCTTTTTGAATTCGAAATTCAAAATTGAAAATCGAAAATTGCGGATAGGGGAGTGCAAAGGTTGCGGTTGTGCGCGCCCAATCGTTCTATTTTTTTGCCAGTTCAAGCCACTTTTTGTCCAGCCCGAGCCAGAAGTTGCGCCCCTCGGGGGTGACGGACCAATCGAAGGCGTGGGCGAAGATATACTCCTCATCGCCCGCCTCCCACAGGGCCTCGTCGAGGGTCGTGTGGCCGTTGTGGAGCAGGAATGCGAGGTCAAACTGCTCCTCGCACCCCTCCTCCTGCAAAAAGTTGCGAAATGCTTGGTATGTGGGTGGTGTCAGTCCCATAGGGTTACCTCTTGCACCCTCTCGCCGAACTGCTTCTCGCGGGGGTTGTAGCGTTTGTTGCATACGGGACACCAGAAGGGGGCACTCTCATCGGCCACCTCGCCGCACCCCACACAAGCATAGGCAAACCCCACACCCACCGAGTGCTCGAACTCCGAGCCACACTGCTCGCACTTAACTCTATAAATTACGCCCATAGCCT
>JAGBZI010000117.1 GCA_017628305.1 Tidjanibacter sp. | reverse complement strand
TTATCATTCGGTGCAAAACCCGTTATCGGGTCTTTACAATCTCCGAAATCTCGTTCATGATGCCCCTCGCAAGGCGGTCGGCCGAGTCCTCATCCCTACTCTCCGAGTAGATGCGGATGATAGGCTCCGTGTTGCTCTTGCGCAGGTGGACCCACTCCGTCGGGAAGTCAATCTTCACACCGTCGATGTCGGTTACATTATAGTCCGTATAGCGGTTGAGCATGATGGCCAGCACCCTATCGACATCGATGTCGGGCGTAAGCTGAATCTTATTCTTCGAGATGTGGAACTGGGGGTAGGTAGCCTTCAGCTCGCTCACGCGGCAACCCTTATGCGCCAGCAGCGAGAGGAACAGCGCAACACCCACAAGGGCATCGCGGCCATAGTGCAGCTCGGGGAAAATAACTCCTCCGTTGCCCTCGCCACCAATCACGGCACCCGTCTCCCTCATCTTGGCCACAACATTCACCTCGCCCACAGCAGAGGCTGCATAGCTGCCGCCATACCTCTCGGTAACCTCCCTCAGTGCGCGTGTGGAGGAGAGGTTCGACACGGTATTGCCACCGCCACGGCGCGAGAGGATGTAGTCGGCACAAGCCACCAGAGTGTACTCCTCGCCAAACATCTCGCCATCCTCGCACACAAGTGCCAAGCGGTCCACATCGGGGTCGACAACAACACCCAAGTCGGCCTTCTCGCGAGCCACAACGCTGCAAATCTCCGTGAGGTTCTCGGGAATAGGCTCGGGGTTGTGCGCGAAGTTACCCGTGGGCTCGCAGTTAATCTTCACAACCTCCACACCCAGCCTCTCGAGCAGGGCGGGGATTACGGTGCCACCCACCGAGTTGACCGCATCTACAACCACCTTGAACTTGCGCTCACGGATGGCCTCCACATCCACATCGGGCAGTGCCAACACACTCGCGATGTGCTCCTCGTCGAACGAGCAGCGCTCCACGATGTGGCCAATGTGGTCAATATCAGGATAATTCCACGAGGTATCGTCGGCCCAAGCGAGCACCTTTTTACCCTCGGCGTCGGAGAGGAACTCACCTGCCGAGGTGAGCAGCTTCAGGGCATTCCACTGTTTGGGGTTGTGGGATGCGGTGAGGATGATACCACCATCGGCTCCGCGGGAGGTCACAGCCAGCTCGGTGCCGGGGGTGGTGCAGAGGCCCACCGAGATCACATCGACACCACAGCCCAGCAGGGTGCCGATAACCACATCCTCCACCATCTCGCCCGAGAGCCTTGCGTCGCGACCCACAACAACCTTCAGCCGTTTGTCGGGGTTAGCCTCGGCCAGAAAGCGCACATAGGCGGTCACAAATTTAACGATGTCGAGGGGTGTAAGGTTCTCGCCAATGGCTCCACCGATGGTGCCACGGATGCCGGAAATGGATTTAATAAGTGTCATAATGGGGTGATTTTGTGCTTATTTTGCCATGGGCAGCGCCCTTTGCCACCCATTGTCACCCACAAATATACGAAAATTTTTCGGAAACGAGCCCCACCCCACGCCATTTCGAGGTGGTCAAAACTTTTGAGAGCTTCTTGAAAAATAGGCACTACACGGAGAAATCGAGCGGAGTGTCGCCGCACCATTGATTTAAAAATATAAATTTCTATATTTGTGGTGTCTAACGATTTATTGTCGTTGGATGAACATATTTGAAAGTGTTTTCGCACTGTCCGAGATAAGAAATCAGCTCCACACTTTCTTTGTTTTCACTTTTCGCCATATTGGAGTTGTATGGTTTTGAGCGAAATTATTAACTCAAAAACATATTTTGTGCTTATGGAAACAAGAGCAACAGTGGGCTACCTCGCCCCTGAGATAGAGGTGAATGAAGTTATGGTTGAACAAGGCATTGCTGTTACGGGT
>JAGBZI010000116.1 GCA_017628305.1 Tidjanibacter sp. | reverse complement strand
AGCAACTAAAAAATCCCAAAAACTATGGAAGTACTGAACGATGAAAAAACCGTTGAGGCGACCGCCAAAGGTCCCCTCGGCAACTCCGCCTACCTCTTTGCAGGCATCCTGATGGTGGTATGCGGCCTCGTGTGGCTCATGAGCAACTACCACCTTGTAAGCCCTGCCTTTATGGATGCCTTCTTCTCGTGGCAGATGTTGATTGTGGCGGTGGGCGGCTGGCTCTTGTGTGCACGCCAATGGTGCGCCGGAGGTGTGGTCACAGCTGTGGGTGTGGCACTCCTGCTGTTCGATGTGCTCAACATCTACATCTCCTTCGAGAGGCTTGTTTTGCCCCTGCTCGTGGTGGTAGGAGGCGTGGCTTGCGTGGTCAAAGCGCTCAAAAAATAGCACCATAGGGTGCGAAAAGGAGAAAAGTGGCGGTTTTTCGTGAGAAAAATCGCCACTTTTGTATTGCACACGGTAATTATTTTTAACTTTGTAAGTTAAAAACCAGATAATACTACTATGGCATTAATCGACAAAATCAACGACCTGCTTGGCAGGATTGAGAATTTCCAGGCCACCTCGGCCGCAGAAATCGAGGATTTCCGCGTGAAAATCCTCGGCCGCAAAGGTGAGCTCAACGAGATATTGGAGGAGTTCAAAACCGTTCCTTCGGAGGAGAAACGAGTTCTCGGCCAGCAAATTAACGCTGTGAAGACCAAAGCCAACGAGCGTATCACCGCCCTCAAGGAGGCTCTCGATGCGGCACCCGCAGCCGCAGCCTCGAGTGGCGACCTCTCGCGCCCCGCTTTTGGCGAGAACCTCGGCTCGCGCCACCCCATTTCGCTCGTCAGGAGTGAGATTTGCGACATCTTCTCGCGCCTTGGCTACACCGTGGCCGACGGCCCCGAGATCGAGGACGATTGGCATGTCTTCTCGGCGCTCAACTTCGCCCCCGAGCACCCCGCAAGGGATATGCAGGACACCTTCTTCATCGAGAAGAACCCCGACATCCTGCTGCGCACCCACACCAGCTCCATTCAGGTGCGTACCATGGAGCACCAGAGGCCTCCCATCCGCGTGATTTGCCCCGGCCGCGTATTCCGCAACGAGGCGGTGTCGGCTCGCGCACACTGCATCTTCCACCAGATTGAGGGCCTATATATTGATGAGAATGTGTCGTTTGCGGATATGAAGCAGTCGCTGCTCTACTTCGCCAAGGAGCTCTTTGGCGAGCAGGCTCAGATTCGTATGCGCCCCTCCTACTTCCCCTTCACCGAGCCTTCGGCCGAGGTGGATGTGTCGTGCAACCTGTGTGGCGGCAAGGGATGTAATGTCTGCAAGGGCACCGGTTGGCTCGAGATTTTGGGCTGCGGCATGGTAGACCCCAATGTGCTCGAGGCAAGCGGCATCGACAGCACCAAGTATAGCGGCTTTGCGTTTGGTATGGGTATTGAGCGTATTGCCATGTTGAAGTTTGGTGTGAAGGACCTGAGGCTCTACTTCGAGAACGACCTGAGGTTCCTCAGCCAGTTCGACTCGGCACTCTAAAACTCCACCACCGCAGGAAATAAACTACAAATGAAACAACGCTCGGCACTATGTATCCTCCTTGTTCTCTGCCTTTTATCGTGTGCCCGACAGCCACAAAAAGGTAGCGACCAGCTCCCTGTGGAGATACCCGAGCATTTCAACAACGATTCACTCCGAGCAGCCTACCTTTACACCGAGGGTGTAAGGGTGGGCGCTTTTAGTGAGGACCCTCTGGCGGGGCTCCCCTACTTCCAGATGGTGCTTGCCATCGACTCCACCCACGCCCCGGCTCACTATAGACTTAGTCAGGCCTACCTATTTCGCAACGCCCAGAAGGTGCACGACCATGCGCGCAGGGCCTATGCGGCCGACTCCACCAACCTCGACTACCTCGACCAATATGCCTATTCACTTGTGACCATTGGCGACTATGCCAAGGCAAAGGCCAACTATGAGAAACTGCTGAGGCTCGACCCCAAAAACCCCGCAAACTATCGCACGGCAGCCATCCTCTATGCAAGCACCAACATGCCCCACATGGCCATCTCCATACTCGACTCGGCCGAGCACAAGCTGGGCTACATCGAGGAGTTGGCTCGCTACCGCAGGGAGTTGCTTGTGAGGCTGCGTCAGCACGACAGGGCCATAGGTGAGCTCCAATCGGTCATTGCCAACAATCCCCGCAATGCGGAGGCACACATCTCGCTGGGCGAAATCTACACCTCCATTGGCAAGGATTCTCTGGCCGAGGCCAGCTACCGCAAAGCGCTGGAGATGAGCCCCAACAACCCTCAGGTATTGGCTGCTCTGGGCGACCACTACTACCGCACAGAGAGGAACGCCGAGTTTCTGGCCGTCACCAAAGAGCTCTTCCTGAACGACGATGTGGAGCTCAGTAGGAAACTCTCCATCTACGACGGGATAGTGAAAAACGAGGAGCTCTATCGCCGCAACTTCTTTGCGGTGAACACCTTAGCCTCCATCCTCCATGTGAAATACCCGGGTGATTACGAGGTGGCCGAGCGCTATGCACTCCACCTTGTGAGGGGCGGAAAGCTCGAACAGTCGCTCGAGTCGTTCAAGAAACTCGCCGCCGACCCTGCGAACCCCAAGAGGGCTCTCTACACAGTCATCGACATGGAGAAGTACTTGGGTCGCAAGGATTCGGTGCTCCACTACCTCGATGTGGCCATCGAGCGCCACCCCAAGGATGCCGACCTCCACCTCCGCAAGGGCTATGAGCTGCTCGACTCGCTCGGCATTAACCACCGCGCAGTGGAGGGCTCCTTCCGCAAAGCTATCGAGTTGGCAGCCGACAGCGTCACAAAGAGCAATGCCTATGCTGCACTTGCCGACCAGCTGGTGGAGAGCAACCCCAACAAGGGCTTCAGGCTCTACCGCAAGGCGCTCGACTTCAACCCCGACAACTCTTTGGTACTCAACAACTGGGCATACTTCATCTGCGAGATGGGGGGCGACCTCGACAAGGCTCTCGCCATGAGCTCCCGAGCGTGTGAGCTCGACACCGCTAATGCCAACAACCTCGACACCAAGGCGTGGATACTCTTTAAGATGGGGCGCACAGCCGAGGCCAAAGGTGTCATAAAACTCGCCATCTCGCTCGACACCACGGGTGAGCCTACATTCCTCCTCCACTACGCCGACATATTGGCTGCCGAGGGGGAGAAGTTTATGGCCGAGATATACTATCGCCGAGCCCTCGAGGCAGGCGAGGATGCCACCGTCGTTGAGCACAGGCTCCAGCAACTAAACCAACAACAACCCTAACCCCCGTCGCACACAATGAAGAGATTAATCTGCATACTCACCCTCCTTGTAGCATCGCTCACCCCCACCCTCGGACAGACGGTGGCAGAGCTCGACGCCGAAATAAAGCGCGCCGAGAAGGAGATTGCCAAGAACGAGCGACTGCTCAAAGAGGTGAGTGCCAACAAGAAAAACAACCAAACGGAGATAAAACTCCTTCAGGTGAAGATAAACAACCGCGAGAAGATGGTTGCCTCGCTCGGCAAGCAGATAGACCTCATATCCAAAGAGATAGCCAACAAGGAGGAGAACCTTCGCACCATGGAGGGGGAGCTCGGCAGGCTCAAGAGCGAGTATGCCAAAATGGTGAAGGTGGCCTACAAAAACCAGCTTGTGGGTGCCCCACTCCACTTCCTCTTCTCATCCGACGACCTCTCGGCTGCCACCCATCGCATGGGGCTGCTCTCGCGCTACAACCGTGCCCTCAGGAGGCGCGCAGAGGATATTGGCCGCCGCTCGATGGAGGTGACCGCCGAGGTGGGTGAGCTGGCAGCCAAGCAGGCCGAGCTCGACAAAACCAAGGGTGAGCACCAAAAGAGCCTCACCACCCTCTCAAAGGAGAAAAAGGAGCTGAATGCTGCGGGCAAAAAGCTGGCAGCCAACGAAAAACGCATATCCAAAGAGCTGAAAAAGAGGCGCGAGGAGCGCAAAAAGGCACAGCAGACACTCCAGAAAATCATCGACGAGGAGACACGCCGCGCAAAACGCAAGATGACCGACGAGGAGCGCCGAGCCATCACAGCCCTCAATGGGCGTTTCGACCAGAACAAAGGCAAGATGTTGATGCCCGTGAACGGGGGTGTCATCATCGAGCGTTTCGGCAAGCACCAGCACCCCACACAAAAACATATTACGGTGATAAACAAGGGTATAAACATCGCCGCCCCCAAGGGGTCGGATGTCTTTGCCGTCTTCGAGGGTGAGGTGGCCCGTGTGATGTTCATCAGCGGACTCAACAACTGCGTGATGATGCGCCACGGCGACTACTTCACCATCTACTCCAACCTCGCTACCGTGAGTGTCAAGGCAGGGGATAAGGTGATGACAAATGGCAAAATAGGAACCCTGTCGGCGGGAGAGAATCCCGACGACTACCAGCTCCACTTCGAGCTGTGGTTCCACACCATCAACCAAGACCCCGAGGCATGGTTGGCAAAGTAACACCACTCCCCCACCCTATCAAACAAATTGATAATCAACGAAAAACAAACAATAAACATGGCCGTACACTTCTATAATCAAGAGACCGACTTCCTGCCCAAAGGTCGCACAAAAATCAACCAATGGGTGAGAGAAACCATCCACAACGAGGGCTACCGAGTGGGCGAAGTGACCTACATCTTCTGCTCCTCGGAGAGCCACTTGGAGATGAACCGCCAATATGTGGGCCACGACTACTTCACGGATATCATCACCTTCGACTACTGCGACCTCGAGGGACGCAAGGTGGTGAGCGGCGACATCTTCATCGACCCCTACACCGTGGAGGACAACAGCCGAATACTCGGCACAGACCCCACAGAGGAGCTCCATAGGGTGATTATTCACGGCGTTTTGCACCTGTGTGGCTACAAGGACAAGAGCGACGAAGAGGCGGCTCAAATGCGCCAAAAAGAGGATTTTTACCTTCAAAGATTTCCCCGCTAAATGAGGTTCGACTACGATATAATTGTTGTGGGCGGAGGCCACGCCGGATGTGAGGCCGCCACCGCTGCCGCGCGCCTCGGGGCACAGACACTGCTGGTGTCGATGGACATGACCAAATATGCGAGCATGTCGTGCAATCCCGCAGTTGGCGGTGTAGCTAAGGGGCAGATTGTGAGGGAGATAGATGCACTCGGCGGCCAGATGGGCATCATCACCGACCTCAGCACCATCCAATTCCGCATGCTCAACCGCTCCAAGGGAGCAGCCATGTGGAGCCCACGAGCACAATGCGACAAAGCACATTTTTCGGCACTCTGGCGACAGACATTGGAGAACACGGCTAACCTAAAATTATGGCAAGACTCTGTGTGTCAACTAATTATAGACAACCAAGAGGGTAGGAGAGTGGTTAGTGGGGTGGTGACCCGCATGGGGGTAACCTTCCGAGCCAAAGCCGTCATACTCACCGCCGGCACCTTCCTCGGGGGCCTCATGCATATAGGTCGCAATAGTGCAGAGGGTGGCCGTGCCGGCGACAGCGCCTCACACGGACTCACCGAACAGCTCGTGGAGCTCGGATTTGAGGCAGGCCGCATGAAGACCGGCACCCCCGTTCGTATAGATTGCCGCTCGCTCGACCTCACCAAGTTCGAGAGGCAGGATGGCGACGAGGAACCACAGAAATTCAGCTTCCTAAAAAAGATACAACCCGTTGAAAATCAGCGCCCTTGCTACTTGGTCTACACCTCGAAGGAGGTGCACGACACGCTGCGCACGGGGTTCAACGATTCACCCCTGTTTCAGGGTCTTATAAAGGGTATTGGCCCACGCTACTGCCCCAGCATTGAGGACAAACTACGCACCTTTGCCGACAAGGAGTTCCATCAGCTCTTCCTCGAACCCGAGGGTGCCGACACCAACGAATACTACCTCAATGGCTTCTCCTCCAGCCTCCCATGGCAGGTACAGTGCGCCGCCTTGGAGCAGATTGAGGGGTTTGAGAATGTGGACATCTACCGTCCCGGCTACGCCATCGAGTACGACTATTTCCCACCCACACAGCTAACCCACACCCTCGAGACCAAACTCGTGGAGAGCCTCTACTTCGCCGGTCAGATAAACGGCACAACGGGCTATGAGGAGGCCGCCGCACAAGGACTCATGGCGGGCATCAATGCTGTTCGCAAATTGAGAGGGGAGGGGAGCGTGGTACTCTCGCGCAACGAAGCCTACATAGGAGTGCTGATAGATGACCTTGTAACAAAGGGTGTAGACGAGCCCTACCGCATGTTCACCTCGCGTGCCGAGTATCGAATTCTTCTGCGTCAGGACAACGCCGATGTTCGCCTCACTCCGCTAGGTCGCGAAATAGGCCTTGTGGACAACGAGAGGTGGGAGAATTTCGAGCAAAAAAAATCGCTCGCAGAATCGCTTAAAAATTTCGTCTACGCCTATGGGGTCGCGCCGAGCGAAATTTCAGACTATTTAAATTCGGTCAATTCTGCACAACTTTCGCAGAAAAAGAAGCTTTCGGAGGTTGTAATTCGCAACAATGTGTCGCTTTTTGAGTTAATTGACCACATTTCGGCTCTCAAAAAATTCATCGCCGCCAACAATATCGACCGCGAGGTCATCGAGCAGGTGGAGATTGAGGTGAAATACAGCGGCTACATTGAGCGTGAAAAAGCCACTGCCGAGAAGCTCCAAAGGCTGGAGGAGATAAAGATTCCCGCCGGTTTCGACTTCCAGAGGATAACCTCAATCACCATCGAGGCTCGCCAGAAACTCTGCCGCATACAGCCCACCACCATTGGTCAGGCCTCGCGCATCCCCGGGGTATCGCCCGCCGACATCAATGTCCTCCTGATATACTTTGGTCGATAGGGTAGGGCAGGGGTGTTCCACGGGGAACAAAATAGCCACAACAGAGAGTGTTCCACAGGGAACATTTGACAACAAAAAAAGGAGTGTTCCTCGTGGAACACTCCTTTTTACATAGCAATCGGGCACTATTTCTTCTGCAACTTTGCCCAAGTATCCTTCAGGGTTACTGTGCGGTTGAAAACCAACTTCTCGGCAGTGGAGTCCTTATCCACACAGAAGTAACCTACCCTCTCGAACTGGAAGCGGTCGCCAACCTTTGCCTCGCCGAGCGAACGCTCACACAGAGCCCTCTTAACAACAAGCGAGTTGGGATTGAGATAGTCGGTGAAGGTCTTACCCTCCTCAACATCATCGGGAGCCTCCTTAGCAAAAAGGTTGTCGTAGAGCCTTACCTCTGCCTCAACAGCATCGGCAGCCGACACCCAATGGATAACACCCTTCACCTTGCGGCCATCGGAAGAGCCACCACCTGCCGACTCGGGGTCGTAAGTACAACGCAACTCGACAACATTGCCAGCCTCATCCTTTACAACCTCCTCACACTTAATGAGATATCCATACCTCAGGCGCACCTCACCACCGGGGCGAAGACGATAGTAACCCTTGGGGGGCTCCTCCATAAAGTCGGCCTGCTCGATGAAAATCTCCCTACCAAAGGGAACCTCCCTACGACCGGCAGCCTCATCCTCGGGGTTGTTCACACAGCTGAAGATCTCGCTCTTACCCTCGGGGTAGTTGGTAACAACCACCTTCAGGGGGTCGATAACTGCCATGCGGCGCTCGGCAACCTTATTAAGATCCTCCCTCACGCAATACTCAAGCAGCGAGAGGTCGATAACATTATCCCTCTTGGCCACACCCACCTTCTCGGCGAAAGCGCGGATAGACGCGGGAGTGTAGCCCTTGCGACGCAGTGCGCAAATGGTGGGCATTCGGGGGTCATCCCAACCCGTAACCACTTGGTCTTTAACCAATTGGAGCAATTTACGCTTACTCATCACCGTATAGGTAAGGTTGAGCCTTGCGAACTCATATTGGTGGCTGGGGAAAATACCGAGCTCCTGAATGAACCAATCGTACAGGGGGCGGTGAACATCAAATTCGAGGGTACAAATCGAGTGTGTAATCCTCTCGATGGAGTCGCTCTGACCGTGTGCGTAGTCGTACATGGGGTAGATACACCACTTGTTGCCGGTGCGATGGTGCTCGGTGTGGAGAATACGGTAGAGGATGGGGTCGCGGAAGAGCATATTGGGGTGGGCCATGTCAATCTTGGCACGCAACACCTTCTCGCCGTCGGCATACTTACCCTCCTTCATCTCCTCAAAGAGCTTGAGGTTCTCCTCCACGGAGCGATTCCTCCAAGGGCTCTCTGTACCTGCCTGCTGCACTGTGCCGCGACCGAGGCGAATCTCCTCCTGAGTCTGGTCGTCCACATAGGCCTTACCCTTCTTGATGAGCTCCACAGCCCACTCATAGAGCTGGTCGAAGTAGTCGGATGCATAGCGTTCCACAGCCCAATTGAAGCCGAGCCACTTGATATCCTCCTTGATGGAATCCACATACTCGGTATCCTCCTTCACGGGGTTGGTGTCGTCGAAACGGAGGTTACACTTACCGTTGTAACGCTCTGCGAGGCCAAAGTTAAGGCAAATACTCTTGGCGTGGCCAATATGGAGATAGCCGTTGGGCTCGGGCGGGAAGCGGGTTTGGATGGCGCCTCCTGTCTCGGCAATATAGTTTTCAATAATCTCTTCTACGAAATTGAGGCTCCTCTCTTTGGGTGCCTCGGTGGTCTTTACTTCCATAACACAAAAACCTGATTGGTGTATATTAGTTGCAAAGATAGTGATTTTTTGGCAATTCTTGGCAAAGCGACACAAAGAAAAGGATTGTTGCCGACAGATATGGGGTTTGGAGGGCAAACGAAGGAGCGAGCCCACAGCCTGCCGAGTGGAAGGTGTGGAGCTCGCTCCGTGGTGCTTGGTGTAGGGGAGTGGTGGCTACATGGCGCTATCCAGCATGATGGTTACGGGGCCATCATTGAGCAGCCGCACCTTCATATCTGCGCCAAAGCGGCCGCAGGGTACCGAGCGCCCCAATACAGCCGAGAGTTTGCTCTTGAACGACTCGTAAAGTGGCACCGCCACCGCCTCGCCAGCGGCATTGATATAGCTGGGTCGATTGCCCTTGCGGGTGGCTGCTTGGAGGGTGAATTGGCTCACCACGAGCACCTCGCCCCCCACCTGCTGCACATTAAGGTTCATAACCCCATCGGCGTCGTCGAAGATGCGCAACTGCGCCACCTTCCTCACAAGGTAGTCCACATCCTCTTCGGTATCGGTGGTTGCCACACCCACAAAGACCAGCAGTCCGTGGCCAATCTCAGCAACCCTCTCACCCTCAATGGTTACGCTTGCCTCCGTAACCCTCTGTACTAATGCTTTCATGGTTGTTTAATGTTCAATATTAACCCCGTTTCGCAGAACTACGGCTGTTTAGTGCGCCTCGAGCCAATTGTCGCCCTCGCCCACATCGACAGTGAGTGGCACGCGGAGCCCCGCAAGTAACCCCACAGCCTCCATCTCTCGCTTCAAAATCTCCCTCACTCGCTCCTTTTCACTCCTAAGGGTATCGACTATGAGCTCGTCGTGGACCTGCAGGATGAGTCGCGAACGAAGCCCCTCGCGCCTCAACGCATTATCCACACCCACCATAGCCTGCTTGATAATGTCGGCTGCCGACCCTTGGAGGGGGGCATTTATGGCGTTTCGCTCGGCCAGAGAGCGCACCGTGGCGTTGGCCGAATTGATGTCGGGCAGATAGCGTCGGCGACCATAGATTGTCTGCACATAGCCATTGTTTTTGGCCTCGGCAATGGTGTGGTCGATATAGTGCTTCACACGGGGGTAGGAGCGGAAGTAGCCCTCGATAATCTCCTTGGCCTCGGCCATCGACACATCGCCCCCCATCCTCTGGCGCAGGCCGAAGGCGGAGATGCCGTAGATGATGCCGAAATTGGCAGTTTTGGCCTTGCGTCGCTGGTCGGAGGTGACCTCCTCGGGGGCCACATGGAACAACCTTGAGGCTGTGTCGCGATGGATATCCTCCCCCTTGTTGAAGGCCTCAATCATCGCCTCGTCACCGCTCATGTGTGCCATCAGTCGCAACTCCACCTGCGAGTAGTCGGCAGCGAGCAGCAGGTGGTCGCCATCGCGAGCCACAAAGGCCTCACGAATGGGGCGTCCCAGAGCGTCGCGTATGGGGATGTTCTGGAGGTTGGGGTTGGTGGACGACAATCGCCCCGTGGCGGCCACCGCCTGATTGTAGGAGGTGTGTATGCGCCCCGTGGCGGGATTGACCATCTGTGGCAACGCCTCCACATAGGTGGAGAGGAGTTTTTTAATTCCCCTGTACTCCAGAATGAGGGGCACAATGGGGTGACGGTCGGCGAGGAAGGTGAGATACTCCTCCTCTGTGCTATACTGTTTGGTCTTGGTTTTCTTGGGCTTGGCGTCGATTTTGAGCACCTCGAAGAGGGCCACACCCAGCTGCCTCGAGGAGTTGATATTGAGGGTGGGGATGCCTGCCAATGAGCGAATCTGCTCCTCGAGCACAGCCATCCTCCCGTTGAGCTCCACGGCATAGTGAGCCAAGTGGTCGCAATCGACCCTCACACCCTCTCTCTCCATCTCCATCAGGGTGGAGATTAGGGGGGATTCTATCGCTGTGTACAACTCCATGGCTTCCGCCTTCTCCAGCATGGGGTGGAGCACCTCGAAGAGCTGGAGGGTCACATCGGCATCCTCGGCACAGTAGGGGGCAACAAGCTCCACCGCCACTCTGTCCATGGTGAGTTGCTTGGAGCCTCGGCCAATAAGGCTCTCTATCTCTATGGGTTGATACCCCAACAGCGTTTGCGCCAAGTGGTTCATGCCGTGGCGACCGTCGGGGTCGATAAGGTAGTGCATAATCATCGTGTCCCACCCGGGGCCCTCGACCACCACACCCTCGTGGCGCAACATCTGGAGGTCGAACTTTATGTTGTGGGCCACCTTTTCAATCTCGGCGTTGGCAAACAAGGGGGCCAGAGCCTCCTTTGCACCCTCCACCGAGAAGGGAACATAGAATGCTTTGTGGGGTTGGGCCGAGAGCCCCACACCCACCACGCGGTCGGCAAAGTAGTCGAAACCAGTGGTCTCCGTATCGAACGAGAGTCGCTTTGCGCCACTCAACTCTGCCACAGCCTCCTCCACCCTCTCGAGGGTGTCGCAGAGGATATATTGGTGTTCCGTCGTGTCGATGGTGTTGTAGAGTGGTGCGGCAGAGGAAAAGAGGTCTGCCACGGGCTCCGCGGCACCGCTTTTAGCTCCCCCTTTTGCCTCCTCCACCGGATTACCAAAGAGGTCGAGGGCGGGGGCGGCCTCGGCTGTTGCGCCACAGGGGGTTTCCCTCTTGTATCCCTCCGCCTCGGGGCACACTTGGGTGCTAAAGGGGGAGAAGGCTCCCACCTCCATCTCCTTGAGGAACATGTTGAAATTGAGCCTCTGATAGAGCTCTCGGAGCGCCTCGCAGTCGGGAGCACACATTGCCAACTCGGCCGGAACAAACTCAATGGGGGCATCGAGAGCAATGGTGGCCAACACCTTCGAGAGGCGCAGCTGCTCAGCTCCGGCCTCCACATTCTCCCTCTGCTTGCCCTTCAGGCGGTCGAGATTGGCGAGAATCTCCTCCACGGTGCCCACCTCATTCACGAGCTTTATGGCCCCCTTCTCGCCGACGCCCTTCACACCGGGGATGTTGTCGGCAGCGTCGCCCCACAGGGCAAGAATATCTACCACCTTGCGGGGGTCGTCGAAACCATAGTGCTCCTTTATCTGCTCGGGGCCCACAATCTCCACACCCTCGCCCCCCTTGCGCTGTTTGTAGATGCGCACATTGGGGGTGACAAGCTGACCGAAGTCCTTGTCCGGAGTCACCATGTAGACATCGTAGCCTTGAGCGGCAGCCTTGTGAGAGAGGGTGCCGATGACATCGTCGGCCTCGTAGCCCGCCACCTCGAGAATGGGAATCCTCATAGCAGCCAGAAACTCCTTGATGTAGGGCACGGCGGCTATGATATCCTCGGGGGTTTCCGAGCGGTTGGCCTTGTAGTCGGCAAAGAGCTCGTTGCGGAAGTTGCCCCCCTTGGGGTCGAAGGCCACACCGAGGTAGTGGGGACGCTCATTGATGATTATGTCCCTCACGAACTTCACAAAGCCGAAGATGGGGGAGGTGTTGAGCCCCTCGCGATTGCGCATGGGGCGCCCCGCAAAGGCGTAGTAGGCACGGAAAATCTGTGCGTAGGCGTCTATCAGAAATAACTTTTCCACAGGGAATGGGTTGGTCGTTTTTTAGAAAATGGTGATGTTGTAGGGCATGCGTGCCTGAATGGAGTTGCCACCCTCAATCATGCGCAGGGTGCTCTCCAACTCGCGGCCCACAGCCGACTTGCCCACACCCTTCACACCCTTCACACTCATAAATGTGTTGAGCAGGGCGGCAAACTCGCTCTCCTCCTCGAGAATCTCCACCGTGCGCCAATCGTTGCCGAGCTCGGCCTTCTGTGCAGCGATACTGAGTGCCCTCTTCAGGCTGCCAAACTCGTCAACAAGGCCTATGCGCTGGGCATCTGCACCACACCACACACGACCCTCGCCGATGGCATCCACATCCTCCACAGTCATGCTCCTACCCTCGGCCACATGGCCCAAGAAGACGCCATAGACATCCTCCACCGAACGCTGCATGAAGGCCATCTCGCTGTTGGTCAGGGGGCGGAACATGCCACCCATATCGGCGTGGGGAGCGGTCTTGGCCACATCCACCGTGATGCCGAGCTTCTGCTCCATGACATCCTTAGCATTCACAATGAGGCCAAAGACTCCGATGGAGCCTGTGAGGGTTGTGCGGGCAGATACAATGTGGTCGGCAGGGGAGGAGATGTAGTAACCACCCGAGGCGGCATAGTTGGCCATCGAGACCACGACTGGCTTCTCCTCGCCAAGGAGCTTGAGCTCCCTCCACATAACCTCCGAAGCCAGAGCGCTGCCTCCGGGCGAATTGACCCTCAGCACCACAGCCTTCACACCCTTATCCTCGCGGGCACGACGAATCTGGTCGGCAGTGGTAGCGCCGCCCACAATGCCCTCGCCACCCTCGCCGTCGATAATCTCGCCGTCGGCATAGATGATAGCAACCTTGTTGGGGCTTATCTTGGAGGGAACAATTGTCGAAGAGTATTCGCCGAGGGTGATGGTGTTAAGCTCGGCGGTGCCTGTGATGGCTCGGAGCTCCTCCTTCACCTCATCCTCGTAGCGCAGACCATCCACCAAACCAAGGCTCACGGCAGACATAGGGCTGTCGACCGAGAGGTTTGCGGCATAGTCGTTGAGCACCTCGGGAGAGAGTTTGCGCGAGGAGGCGATGTCGTTCAACATGGCACCCCAAATGGAGCCCACCATAGCCTCCGTCTGGCGGCGGTTTGCGGGACTCATCTCGGTGAGCATGTAGGGCTCTACGGCCGATTTATAGGTGCCGTGACGCACAATCTGCACATCCACACCCAGTTTGTCGATGGCGCCCTTAAAGAAGATGGACTGCGAAGCCAAACCCTTCCAATCGAGGCCGCCCTGAGGATTCATGTAGAGTTTGTCGGCCACCGAAGAAATCCAATAGCCACCCTGTGTGTAGGTCTCGTTGTAGGCCACAATGTGTTTACCCGAGGTCGCTTTGAACTCCTCGAGAAGCGCGCGGAGCTCCTCAATCTGGGCCGTACCCTCGATGGCACCTACGCCCGAGAGGTTGATGTAGAGCGCCTCGATGCGGTCGTCGGTGGCAGCAGCATCCAGCGCCTCCATAACCTCGAGCATTGTGAGCGAGGAGAGCATCTCGAAGTTGCTGCTCGAGCCCATTGCAAAGGTGGGGGTGCGTGGTGAGTCGGTGATACTCTCGTCGAGATTGAGTACCAATACGGAGTCCTCCTCGACAATGGGTGCTGCGGGTTCAATGGAGCCCACAAGACCGCCAATGATGAAAATGGGGAGCAAAGCTACCACCACAAGTGCCAAAAGCACGGCAAAAAATGTTCTGAAAAATTCTTTCATAGCGATAAAAAGTTTCTAATATAATACAAAGGTATATTTTTTCCCGCAAAGAAAAGCTATCTTTGTCGAACTAAATTAACCCAATAGAGAGGATAAAACAGATATAATCATGATAACAAAAGAGGAGATTGTTGAGATACTCAAAGGTATCAACCACCCCGAAACGGGGCAAAATGTTGTGGAGAGCGGCATACTACAGGAGGTTTCCGTGGGCGAGGAGGGTAAAATTCACCTCACCATGGTTTTCCGTCGCCGCCGCGACCCCTTTGCAAAGAGCGTGGCTATGCGCTCCAAACTCGCCATTGAGGCTGCCGCCGAGGGTGCCGATGTGGAGATTCTGATACGCGAGGGTGAGGATGCTCCCAAGCCCCGCCAGCACGAGGGTTTGAAGAGTGTGAAACACATTGTGGCCGTTGCTTCGGGCAAGGGAGGCGTGGGCAAATCGACCGTCACAGCCAACCTCGCTGTGGAGCTCACCAAGCTGGGCTACAAGGTGGGAGTTCTCGACGCCGACATCTATGGTCCCTCGCAGCCCAAACTCTTCGGAGTGGAGGGCTTTGAGCCTTGGGCCGAGCCCGTGGACGGCCTCGACTACATCACCCCTGCGGAGAACTATGGTGTGAAAATCAACTCCATAGGATTCTTCATCGAGCCCGAAAGTGCCCTCGTTTGGAGGGGCCCCATGGCAACCAACGCTCTTAAACAACTTATTAACCAAACCCTGTGGGGAGAGCTCGACTTCCTGCTCATCGACATGCCCCCCGGAACTGGTGATGTGCAGATATCCATTGTGGAGAATATAACCCTCTCCGGAGCTGTCATTGTGAGCACCCCCCAGAAGGTTGCAGTGGCCGATGTGGTGAGGGGTATGAAGATGTTTGAGGCAGAGGGAGTTGGGGTGCCTGTGCTGGGTGTTGTTGAAAACATGGCCTTCTTCACCCCCGCCGAGTTGCCCAACAACCGCTACTACATTTTT
>JAGBZI010000017.1 GCA_017628305.1 Tidjanibacter sp. | reverse complement strand
GGGTGCATATCGCAAGGCATTGATAACCAATATGTCAACCCCTCGAAGTTTTGCCACCTCCTCATCGCTTATCTCTTTGAAATCGGTAAGATATCCCAACTTGCCTATGCGGTAACCCGTAACATTGAAGCGCGATGAGTGACGACCAGCAATTGGAATTATCTCTATACCCATTACATCGAAGGGCGTTACGCCATCTATCTCGTGCAGACGTATCTCGGGTACTCCACGATATTTGTCCTGAACAAAAGCGTAGTCGAAGTCCTTGCGTATGGTCTTAGCCGTAGCGCTGTTGGCGTATATATCTACTGGACGTATTGTGGGGTAGTCAACAAAGTTAAAGGCACGCACATCGTCCAAGCCACCCGTGTGGTCTTTGTGTTCGTGTGTGAGTAGTATGGCATCTATTGTTCTCACACCCGTGCGTAGCATCTGCTGGCGGAAGTCGGGCCCCGCGTCGATCACTATGCGCTTATCGCCCACCTCGACCATAGCCGAGGTGCGTAGGCGGCTGTCACGACTATCTTTCGATTGACACACCTCGCAACGGCAACCAATGGTGGGTACGCCCTGCGATGTTCCCGTACCTAAGAGTGTGAGTTTCATAATTATAAATTTTATTGCAGAATTACACGATTACAACGTGTAATGGGTGTAATTTTTAATTTTGCATTACGCCTGATACCCTGTATCCTCGAGCAACTGTCCGCTGTTGGCGGCGGCTACGGCAAGCTCGTCACAGCGGTTATTCTCCACCGTTGAGGCGTGTCCCTTGACCCATACAAAGCGCACGCGGTGACGACGATAGACACGCAAAAAACGCATCCACAAGTCGGGATTCTTCGCCTTGGCAAAGCCCCTCTTCTCCCAGCCAAACAGCCACCCCTTCTCCACCGAGTCGACCACATACTTACTATCCGAATAGAGGGTCACATCCGTACCCTCAAACTTGAGCGCCTCGAGCGCAACGCACACGGCCATCAACTCCATACGGTTGTTGGTCGTGAGGCGAAAACCCGCGCTGAGTTCCTTGCGATAGGGGGGCGACAGGAGCACAACTCCATAGCCTCCCCTGCCGGGGTTACCCAGCGACGAGCCGTCGGTATAGATGGTCACAGTGGGCACAATCACTCTCGGTGTTTGGGCGGTAGCGGGTCACTCCCCCACAATCGTGTGGGGACAGCTCCTCCTAACGTCTTTTCTCCTTAGCCTCAACCGAGAGGGTTGCGTGGGGCACCACTCTGAGTCGCTCCTTGGGGATGAGTTTACCTGTCTCGCGGCAGATGCCGTAGGTCTTATTCTCGATGCGGAGCAGGGCTGCTTCGAGGTGCTGGATAAACTTGAGTTGTCGCTGTGCCAGGCGTCCCATCTCCTCTTTGGTGAGGGTTGCGGCGCCCTCTTCGAGGACCTTGAAGGTGGGGGATGTATCTTCGGTGTCGTTACTTGAGGAGTTGTTCACCGAGGAGCGCAGGAGTTCGTAATCTTCCTTTGCTTTGCCGAGCATATCGAGGATAATATCCTTAAATTCGGCCAATTCCTCATCGGAATATCTGGTCTTCTCAACTTCTTGTTCCATAAGCTTTCGTTTTTGGTTTGTTAAAGGTAATCAATTTCTCCAACATACACAACTTTTTGGCCAATATTTTTCACCGCCACCTTTTTCGCCCCACGCCCACAAGGGGCCAAATGCAAAAGGGGCACCCTGATGCGGGCACCCCTTATTGGCATTATGCTGGTCGTGCAACTATTTCACTTTGGTCACAGCAATCTTGAGCGCCACCTCGTCGATGTCGCTATCCACAACGAAGTCGCCTTTGGGCTCCTCGGCCAGAACGACGCTGTTTGCCAGAGTCTGCTGACCAATGAACTCGCCATAGGCCTCGATAGCCCCCTCAAGCATCTCCATCTTCTCAATCTCCACGGTGATGCGGTCGGTAACCTCAAAGCCGCTATCCTTGCGGATATTCTGGATGCGGTTCACGAGCTCACGAGCGAGACCCTCCTTGCGGAGTTCGTCGGTGACGGTAACATCGAGTGCCACGGTGAGCTTACCCTCGCTTGCCACCAACCATCCGGGCATATCCTCCGAGGTGATGTCGAAGTCCTCGCGGTAGACGCTGAGGCTCTCGCCACCCACCTCCAGAGCGAACTCGCCCGAGGCGGCCTCCACAGCTGCAATCTCGGCCTGCGACCAACCTGCAACAAGGGCTGCAATCTGCTTCATATACTTGCCATAGCGGGGACCGAGAGTCTTGAAGTTGGGTTTGATACGCTTGGTAATCAGGCCGGTGGTGTCGGTGATGAGCTCCACCTCCTTGACGTTCACCTCGCCCATAACAAGGCCCTTAACGGACTCCAACCTGCGACCCATATCGGCGTCGAGGATGGGGATAATCACCTTCGTGAGGGGCTGACGCACCTTGATGCCCACCTTCCTACGCAGTGCGAGTACCATCGAGGTGCTCTTCTGTGCCAGGGCCATCTTAGCCTCCAGGTCGGCGTCGATGAGAGCCTCGTTGCACTCGGGGAAGAGGTTGAGGTGCACGGAGCCCTCGTGGCGGCCGCTCATCTCATTGAGGTCGCCAAAGAGGCGGTCGCTGAAGAAGGGAGCGAAGGGTGCTGCAAGCTGTGCCACAGTCTCCAAGCAGGTGTAGAGAGTCTGGTAGGCTGCGAGCTTATCGGTGGTCATACCGCCACCCCAGAAGCGCTTGCGGTTGAGACGCACATACCAGTTGGAGAGGTTCTCGCCCACAAACTCCTGGATAGCCCTCGATGCGGGGGTGGGATCGTAGTCGCCGAGGCGGTCGTTCACAAACCTCACGAGCGAGTTGAGCTCCGAGATGATCCAGCGGTCGATCTCGGGGCGCTCGGCCATAGGCACCTCCGCCTCGCTGCCGGTGAAGCCATCGACATTGGCGTAGAGGGCAAAGAAGCCGTAGGTATTATAGAGGGTGCCGAAGAATTTGCGGCGCACCTCGTCCACACCATCCACGTCGAACTTGAGGTTGTCCCAGGGCTGTGCGTTGGACATCATATACCACCTTGTGGCGTCGGGGCCATACTTACCCATCACCTCAAAGGGGTCTACGGCGTTACCCAGACGCTTGGACATCTTGTTGCCATTCTTGTCGAGCACAAGGCCGTTGGAGATGATATTCTTGAAGGCCACGCTGTCAAACAACATTGTTGCCAGAGCGTGGAGTGTGTAGAACCAACCGCGGGTTTGGTCCACACCCTCGGCAATGAAGTCGGCGGGGTAGACCTTCTGGAACTCCTCGAGGCTCATCTCGAAGGGGAAGTGTACCTGTGCATAGGGCATAGCACCGCTATCGAACCACACGTCGATGAGGTCGCTCTCGCGGCGCATAGGCTCGCCCTTGCTCGACACGAGCACGATGTTGTCCACATAGGGGCGGTGGAGGTCCACCTTGTCGTAGTTCTCCTTGGAGTAGTCGCCCACAACGAAGTCGGCATAGGGGTTCTCCTTCATGATACCCGCAGCCACCGATTTCTCCACCTCGGCCTTGAGCTCCTCGATGGAGCCGATGCACTTCATCTCCGAGTAGTCCTCGGTTGCCCACACGGGCAGGGGGGTGCCCCAGAAGCGGCTCCTCGAGAGGTTCCAATCCACCAGACCCTCGAGCCACTTGCCGAACCTGCCGGTACCGGTCGACTCGGGCTTCCAATAGATGGTCTTGTTGAGCTCGATGAGCCTATCCTTCACAGCGGTGGTGCGGATAAACCACGAGTCGAGGGGGTAATACAAGACGGGTTTGTCGGTCCTCCAGCAGTGGGGATAGTTGTGGGTGTGCTTCTCAATCTTGAACGCTTTGTTCTCCAGCTTGAGGCCCACAGCAATATCCACATCGATGGAGGCATCCTCCTCGGTGAGTTTCTCATCGTAGGCGTTCTTCACAAACCTACCCTGCCACTCGGCATATTTCTCAACATTCACAAAGTTTTTCACAAACTCGGGGTCGAGCTCCTCCAGAAGGAACATCTTACCCTGCTTATCGACCATGGGCTGCTGTTTGCCGGCCTTGTCGATGAGCAACATGGGGGCGATGCCTGCCTGCTTGGCCACCCTGTCGTCGTCGGCACCAAAGGTGGGGGCGATGTGGACAATACCCGTACCATCGGCCACACTCACATAGTCGCCGGGGATTACACGGAAGGCGTCGCCGTCGGGCCTCATCCACTCCATCAGCTGCTCATACCTCACACCTGCCAGCTCCGAGCCCTTCCACACGCGCTCCTCGACGGTGAAGGTACCCTCCATCTTCTTGGTGAAGTAAGCACCCACAAGCTCCTTGGCCATGATGACGGTCTGACGGATGCCTGTGTAGGGGTTGGCACACTTGACCCTCACATACTCAATCGAGGGGCCAACAGCCAATGCGGTATTGGAGGGAAGAGTCCAAGGGGTGGTGGTCCAAGCCAAGAAGTAGAGGTCGCCCTCAACATCCTCAAAGAGCTGCTCGCTCTCGGCATTCCTCACCACTTTGAACTGTGCAGTACAGGTGGTATCCTTCACATCGCGGTAGCAACCGGGCTGGTTGAGCTCGTGGTTCGACAGACCCGTGCCTGCTGCGGGCGAGTAGGGCTGGATGGTGAAGCCCTTATAGAGCAGACCCTTGTTGTAGAGCTCCTTAAGCATCCACCAGAGGGTCTCGATATACTTGTTGTCGTAGGTGATATAGGGGTCGTCCATGTTCACCCAGTAGCCCATAAGGCGGGTGAGCTCCTCCCACTTGCCGGTGAACTCCATCACCGACTCGCGGCAGGTGCGGTTGTACTCCTCGATGGAGATGTTCACACCCACATCCTCCTTGCGGATGCCGAGTTTCTTCTCTACGCCGAGCTCCACGGGGAGGCCGTGGGTATCCCAACCTGCTTTGCGGTGTACGAGGTAGCCGCTCTGGGTTTTGTAGCGACAAATCACATCCTTGAGTGTGCGGGCCATCACATGGTGGATGCCGGGCATACCGTTGGCCGAGGGGGGACCCTCATAGAAGACGAATGAGGGATGGCCCTCACGGGTGGATATACTTTTGTGGAAGGTGTCGTCGGCGTCCCATTTTTTGAGAACCTCCAACCCCAACTCGGGCAAGTCAAGACCCTTGTACTCGTTGAATTTCTTTGTGCTCATAGCTATCTATTTTTGTGTATTTTGCCAATTAACCCACAAAATTACAATGCAAAAAGCAAAATTCAAAATCCGAAATTCAAAAATATTTAGCTTTCAGCACTCAGCTCTCAGCGGTCAGCTTTTTGGGGTGGGTTAATCATTCGACTCCCATTGGGGTGGAGAACGGAAAATAGAGGGGTAACATGAGGGGGCAGAAACAACAGAGCCCGCAAAATTTGCGGGCTCCGTCACTAAAATTCCGAGGTGAACTTAAATCGTATATCGGGGAACTTCTCGATGGCAAGTTGCAGCGCATAGGAGGTGTCGGCAAGGAAGACATCCCTACCGTGTTTATCCACCGCCATATTGGTGAACTTACGCCTCTTGAAGTCGGCCAACTGCTCAGTATTGTCGCTCTCAATCCAGCACGCCTTGTGGATGGCAATAGGCTCCCAGCGGCACTTGGCCGAATACTCGTGCTCCAGACGATACTGGATGACCTCAAACTGGAGCGCTCCCACAGTGCCGATAATCTTGCGGCCGTTGAGCGACGAAGTGAAGAGCTGTGCAACACCCTCATCCATAAGCTGGTCGATACCCTTTGCCAGCTGTTTAAACTTCTGGGGATCGGCATTCTCGATGTAGCGGAACATCTCGGGCGCGAAGGAGGGGATGCCCGTAAATTTCAACTTCTCACCCTCGGTGAAGGTGTCGCCAATCTTGAAGTTACCCGTGTCGTGGAGGCCCACGATATCACCCGCGTAGGCCACATCCACCACCGACTTTTTCTCGGCCAGAAAGACGCTGGGCGACGAGAACTTCATCTGCTTGCCACTGCGCACATGAAGGTAGTTTTTACCCCTCTCGAAGGTGCCGCTGCAAATCTTCAGGAAGGCCAGACGGTCGCGGTGATTGGGGTCCATATTTGCGTGAATCTTAAACACAAAACCTGTCATCTTCTCCTCGGCAGCCTGCACAAGGCGACTCTCCGTGGGGGCGGCGTGGGGCGAGGGGGCGATGCGGATGAAAGTCTCCAGCAACTCCCTCACACCGAAGTTATTGACAGCCGAGCCAAAGAATACGGGGGCCAGCAGACCCTGAAGGTAGAGGTCGCGGTCGAAGGGCTCGAAGAGCTCCGACACCATCTCCAGATTCTCCTCCAGCTCCGAGGCGTTGCCCGCACCGATATACTCGCCAAGTTCGGGGTCGTCGAGGGTGAGGTGAATGCTCTCGGCGATATACTGGCGGTCAACCTCCTTAAAGAGTGCGAGGCTCTCGTCGTAGATGTTGTAGACACCTTGGAACGAGGGACCGCTGCCGATGGGGAACGAGAGGGGGCGCACAGCAATCTGCAACTCCTGCTCAATCTCCTCCAACAACTCGAAGGGCTCCTTGCAGGGGCGGTCGAGCTTGTTGACAAAGACCATCACGGGAGTAGAGCGCATGCGACACACATTCATCAGTTTGCGTGTCTGACTCTCGACACCCTTGGCGCCGTCGATAACGATGATTACGGCATCCACAGCCGTGAGTGTACGGTAGGTATCCTCGGCGAAGTCTTCGTGACCGGGGGTGTCGAGAATATTAATCTTAGCACCCTGATACTCAAACTCCATGACGGAGGTGGCAACCGAGATACCCCTCTGTCGCTCAATCTCCATGAAGTCGGAGGTGGCCGTCTTCTTAATTTTGTTGCTCTTCACGGCACCCGCCACATGGATGGCGCCACCGAAGAGGAGCAACTTCTCCGTGAGGGTGGTTTTACCCGCATCGGGGTGGGCAATAACGGCGAATGTTCGCCTGCGTTTTATCTCATCTTTGAGTGACATTCTTCTGCTTATATTTTTAGTATAGTTCTATTTGTCCTTATTAACATCGGCCGCCACGGGTGGATAGTCGATGGTGTAGTGGAGGCCCACACTCTCCTTCAATGCCGCTGCCTGCTTGATTATGAGGTAACCCACCTCGATGAGGTTGCGGAGCTCACACAGGTCCACATTCAGGCGGCTCTTATGGTACAACTCCTCCGTCTCGCGGTAAATAATCTCCATGCGGCGCAGAGCCCTCTCGAGCCTCAGGTTGGAGCGCACGATGCCTACATAGTAGCTCATAATCTGCTGCATCTCCTTATAGTTCTGGGTGATGAGAATCATCTCCTCGGTGGCCACCATTCCGTCGTCGTTCCAATCGGGCACACTCTCGCACAGATCCACCTCGTTCAACCTTGCGGCGGCGTGCTCGGCAGCCTTGCGGGCATAGACCACCGCCTCAATCAACGAGTTGGAGGCCAAACGATTGGCACCATGGAGTCCCGTGCAGGCGCTCTCGCCGAGGGCATAGAGTCGGTGGATGGAGCTCTCGCCATTGAGGTCGACCTTCACACCGCCACAGCAGTAGTGGGCACCGGGGGTAACGGGGATGAGATCCTTGGTGATGTCGATACCCAGAGTGAGGCATTTCTGGTAGATATTCGGAAACTCCCTCATGGTCTGCTCGGCGGGCTTGTGGCGCACATCGAGGTAGAGGTACTCGGCACCCGAGATTTTCATCTCGTGGTCCATGCTGCGAGCCACCACATCGCGTGGTGCCAGCGACCCCATGGGGTGATATTTGTGCATAAACTCCTTGCCATTGGGGAGTTTCAGGATTGCTCCATAGCCACGCATAGCCTCCGTAATGAGGAAGGCGGGACGCTCCGAGGGGTTGTAGAGCGTGGTGGGATGGAACTGTATGTAGGCCATATTCTCGATGATACCCTTGGCACGGTGTACCATGGCGATGCCGTCGCCGGTGGCCACCGAGGGGTTGGTGGTGGTGTAGTAGAGGTTGCCCACGCCACCCGTGCAGACCACCGTCACCTTCGAGAGGATGGTGAGAATGCGCTCGCGCTTAATGTCCATCACATAGGCACCATAGCACTCGATGTTGTCCATGTGGCGATTGACCTCCTTGCCCAAGTGGTGCTGGGTGAGCACATCCACAGCGAAATGGTGCTCCAACACAGTGATGTTGCGGTGGCGCTTGACGGCGCTCACCAGCGCACGCTCCATCTCGGCACCCGTGAGGTCGCGATGGTGGAGTATGCGATGTTCGGTGTGCCCCCCCTCGCGGTGGAGCGAGTAGTGCCCCTCGGGGGTTTTGTCAAAGTGGGTGCCCCACTCTATCAGGTCGCGGATACCCTCGGGAGCCCCCTCCACAACCATCCTCACAGCCTCGGGGTCGCACTTTCCGGCACCACACACGAGCGTGTCCTCAATATGCTTCTCGAAACTATCGGGCGGATAGGTCACACAGCAAATACCCCCTTGAGCAAAACGCGTGTTACACTCGCTGATTTCGCTCTTGGTGACGATTGTCACATCGCCACTCTCGGCAGCTCGCAGCGCAAAGGCCAAGCCTGCCACGCCGCTACCTATGACCAGAAAATCGGTTCTTCGTTTCATTGCAATCCGACTATGCAAATGGTTGTTGATGAGAGTTTCTTCCCTAATAAGCTACAAAAGTACAAAAGAAATTATTAATTTCGTGCCACAAAAGGCGATTTTATGAGAAGAGTGGAGCAAGAGTGGGGGCAGACCATAGGTAATTGGGGACATTCGATGCGCTTCGAGAGGAACCTCTCGCCGCGCACCGTGGAGTCCTACACCCTCGATGTCGAGGCCTTCGTAGGCCACCTGATGGAGCAGCACAACCCCCCATCACCTTCGGAGCTATCGCGCACTCACATAGAGGGTTACCTCACGGTGCTCTACGACCGCAAAGCGGCTCTTAGCTCCCAAACCCGCGCCCTCTGTGCGCTGCGCAATCTGTCGCGCTGGCTCATGGAACAGGGGGTGCTTGCAGCCATGCCCACCGATGGTGTCTTGGCCCCCAAAGCTCGTCGCACACTCCCCGACACACTCTCGCTCGAGGAGATTGACGCCATGCTCGCCACCATCGACCTCTCCGACCCCGCAGGCCATCGCAACAAGGCGATAATCGAGATGCTCTACTCGTGTGGGCTGCGCGTGTCGGAGCTGACAGCCCTGCGCCTCGGCGACATCCTCTGGAAGGAGGGGGTGGTGAAGGTGACTGGCAAGGGCAACAAGCAGCGCTTTGTGCCCATCAGCCCCGAGGCCATCCGCCAGCTGCGCCTCTACCTCAAGTGTCGCCCGCAGTTTGCCACCCACGAGAGTGGCGACACCCTCTTCCTCAACCACAAAGGGACAGGGTTGAGCCGCATGAGTATTCTCAACTTCGTAAAGAGGGCGGCAGCCGACGCAAGCATCACCAAGAATATCTCGCCCCACACCCTGCGCCACAGCTTCGCCACCCACCTTTTGGAGGGGGGCGCCGACATTCGTCAGGTGCAGGAGCTCCTCGGCCACGAGAACATCTCCACCACCGAAATCTACACCCACCTCGACACCCGCCACCTTGCAGGAGTGGTAGAATCCCTGCCATTGGGAAAGCGTGATTAGTAGAGCATTGAAAATTATCCTTCGGCGCTCGGCCCCTGCACGAACTTTCAACACTCAGCCATCAACTCTCCACTATAAAAAACGGCCCTAATGGGTCGTTTTTATTATTTAAGGTGTATACTCTCAGGAAAAAATATTATATTTATGGCATAATTGGGGTGGTAGCACCGCCGCCAAATACCCTGAGGGCTCCCCTGCATGCCCTACGAAACACGAGTCAGGAAGACTACAAAAAGAACAAAAAACATAAAAACTTTCTGCGTTATGAAACAACTCTTTCGCACAATCGCTTTGCTGGCACTCCCATTGGCTGTGGCCTGCAACACCGACTACAACTTCGACAACATCTCTCTCGAAGTGACTGTCGGCGACACCGAGGGTATCTCCATTCCCGTTGGCAGCACCGACAAAATAACCGTTAGCTCGCTCCTTGGCGACACACTCAAGCCTGCCGAGGATGGCTCCTATGGTTTCATCTTTAGCGACCAGATGAGCCACACGGTGGAGATTGGCACCATCGACCCCATTGTGGGCATCGCACCCGACATCGAGCCCATAAGCGCCACCCTTGTGGGTGACCTCCGCTCGGACGCCGCCTCCTTTAGCGCCACCACCGAGCTCAGCTTCCCCGCAGGCATCGAGGGCGACATGACCATCCCCGAGGGTTTCCCTCTGCTGGGTACAGATTTCAGCATGCACTACGACCCCCACACATTCGAGGGCAGCTTCGAGCTGGAGCTCCCCGAGCAGGTGGCCCAAATCAAGAAGTTGACTTTTGGCCCCAATGGTGAGGGTTCGCTCATCGACCTGAGGTTCGATTTGGGTGGCATGGCCGGCGTGAGCGACAAGCGACTGGTGGAGAAGTTCAACATCGAGCTCCCCGCAGGCTTCACCCTCGCAGTGGTGGAGGGCCAAGCAGTGAGCAACTTCGCCACAGTGTATGCCGGCGAGGGCTCCTCAACACCCAACCATTTCCACATCGAGCAGTACCAAATGGAGGGTAACGAGTTGGTTGTGGATATCTTGGTGAAGAGCGCCGACCTCTCTACCCTCGAGGTGGACAAGAACGGCAAGCTCACCATCAACGAGAGTGTAACCTTCGACCTCGACTTCACCGGCTCGTTCAAGGCAGGTACAGTGAGTGCCGTGGCCCCCAAGGTGAGCATCAATGCCAACCTCGAGGTCTATGAGGCCTCCATTGTGGCCGGCAACGCCTCTTTCGCTGTGGAGCAGATGGAGAGGTTCACTCAGAGCGTGACGATTCCCGAGGAGGTGGCAGCCATCCACTCCATCGAGATTCTCGACAATGCCACCGGCGAGAGGGGCGAGATAGAACTCAAGCTGAAGATTGAGAACTCCCCTGTTGATGTCATCGAGCTGAGGGATGTGGAGATTACGCTCCCCCCCTACCTCGAGTTGGAGTTTGACACCGCCGGCTGGGACTACCAAAATGGTAAGCTCACCTCCCCCCTGCAACGCATCATCTGCGACGGCAGCAACAATGTTCTGGGTCGTTTCACCCTTGCGCGCATCGGTCAGCTGACCATCGATGGAGGCAAGGTGGACCTCTCGAGCAACATTGGCCTGAAGGCCACAGCCGCCATCCCCGAGGGCGAGGAGATTACCATTGGTTTCTCGCACAAGGATGTGGTCATCACCCCCGAGATTAACATTCCCGACCTGAAGGTGGGAACCATCACGGGTGTTATCGACCCCGACTTTGGTGCTCTTATAGAGCCCATTGAGGTCGATTTGAGCGAGTTTACCTCGCAGCTGGAGGGCCTCGAGCTGGACCTCAACATCGCATCGCCCCTGCTGAATATAGTTGTGGAGAACCCCATTGGTGTGGGTATCGACGCTGCCATCACCATCGACGCCTACAAGGACAACAAGGTGGTGACAAGCCTCACCACCCCCACTGTGGCCATCCTCCCCGCCGCCACCACCAGCATTTATGTGGTGAGCGAGGCTTCGGCAATCCCCGAGGGGGCCACCGGCTATGTTGTGGAGGGCCTCGAGGAGATGATTAGCACCCTGCCCGACAAGCTCCTGATGACGCTCAACGCCACCACCAACAAGGATAAGCCACACACCATCACGCTGCAAGAGAGCTACACCTTCAATGTGGCCTACGCGGTGGATGCTCCCATAGCCTTCAGCAACAACAGCGACGGCCACATCTCCTACACCACCACCATCGACAACATCGACCTCACAGAGTTGGCCGACATCGAGGTGGTTGTGGAGAGCCTTGTGCTCAACATCACATCGGAGAGCACCCTCCCCATCGAGCTCTCGCTGGCACTCGAGTTGCTCGACGCGGCAGGTGAGGTAATCCCCACCATCACTGCCACCGCAACCGACAAGATTGCCGGCACCGCCTCCAACGAGCCTAAGCTGTCGACCAGCTCGGTGAACCTCACAATAGCCGCTCCCGAGGGTACCTCACCCTTCGCCGAGGTGGCCAAAATCAACAAGGTGCGCTGCACACTCGAGGGCACAACCCTTGCAGGCGGAGCGCTCAAGGCCGACCAATATATCGACCTCAGCTTCTCGCTGTTGCTCGACAAGGGCATAACCGTCGACTTGGAGAGCTTCCTCCCCACCGAGGAGCCCGAGGCGGCCGAGTAGCCACACGCCGCCGGCAAAGTGTCAGACAAACAGTATAACTCGACTATCATCAAACAACAGAATAAAGCAATGAAACGATATATACTTTCCGCAGCAGCCCTTCTTGGAGCCCTCATCGTTGCCCTCCCCGTGAGCGGCCAGATGCGCACCTCCTACTTCCTGAACGGCTCCACCCAACGCTACGACCTCAACCCCGCCCTCTCGCCCCAGAGGGGCTACCTCTCTATCCCCGTGGCAGGAAGCCTCTACACCAATGTGGAGACCAACTTCCTCTCGGCCGAAAACTTCTTCTATCCCAATGGCCAGAACAATGGTGTGGTGACCTACATGCACAAGAGCGTGTCGGCCGAGGAGTTCCTCGCCAAGCTGCCCGACCAAAACGCTATTGAGTTTGGCATCAACGACCAGATTTTGGGCATCGGTAACTACTTCAAGGGTGGTTTCTGGTCGGTAGGCTTGCGCCTGCGTTCGGAGAGCAATGTGAATATTCCCAAGGACTTCTTCGCCCTCACCAAGACCCTCTCGCAGGGCAGCTACGATATCTCGGGTATGGGCATCGAGAGCAACAACTTTGTGGAGGCCTCGTTGGGCTACACCTTCCCTGTGCAGGATGTCTTCACCCTCGGCATCAGGGCCAAGGTGCTCCTCGGACTTGCCCACATGAGAGCCACCATCGACAAGCTCCAAGTGGAGGTTGGCGAGGAGAGCTACACGGCCGAGATGGCGGGCTCTTTCGAGGCCAACATCACAGGCTACGACTTCAGCCAAATGGGGCAGAATGAGATTACACTCGGCTCCTTCGTGGACCACATCACCAATTTCGACAACTTCAACCCCGCGAATATCAAGAGCATAGGTTTCGCCGTGGATGCCGGCATCGAATGGACCTTCCGCGACGAGCAGATACGCCTCTCGGCAGCCGTGAACGACCTCGGTTTCAACGCGTGGAATGCCAATAACTCTTTCTGCGCCATGGTCGACAACATGAATTTCTCCTTCAGCGGCTACGATTTCCAGAACAATGAGGTGAAGTTCGAGAGCCCCGAGAAGATTGAGCTGCTCCCCACCGACGCCGTAAACGAGGGGCGCACCGCGCTCCACACCTCGTTTGTTGTGGGCTTGGAGTACAACTTCTTCAACGACATTGTGGGCATTGGCGCACTGTGGAACATGAAGAGGTATGAGACCCGCAAGTGGAACTCCATTGGTGGCGCTCTCACCATCCGTCCCTTTGCATGGCTCTCCGCTTCGGCCAACTACTCGTTGGTAAACTCGCTGGGTGTGATGGGTATGGCTCTCAACATCCACTCCTCGCTGGCCAACATCTTTGTGGGTGCCGACTACATCGCCTCCAAGTTTGGCACAGCCAATGGAGGTGCTATCCCCGTACCCCTCAATCAGAATTCGGTGAACATCACCTTCGGCGTCTCCATCCCCTTGGGTGTAAGGATGTTCTAAAAGATAGCCTGAGTCCCCCCATTGTAAAACACAACAACCGCCGCCCCATTTGTTTGGGGCGGCGGTTGTTGTAAGTGCCAAACGGCACGAGGCTACTTCTTCAGCGCAGCGATGGCGTTGAGGGCCAAAGCCGAAGCACCAAGGATGGCGGCATCCTCACCGAGTTTGGAGAACATCACCTTGGTATCCCTCATGTTGGGCATCATATACTTGTCGAGATAGCGCTTGAGGGGGTTCATCAGCAGGTCGCCCGCCTTGGTGGGACCACCAAAGAGGAAGACAGCCTCGGGACAGGTCACCGCAGTTGCGGTAGCCACGCCGAGAGCCAAGTAGTGGCCGGTGATATCCCACACCTCCAGAGCGAGTTTGTCGCCCGCGGCGGCTGCGATGCTCACATCCTTGGCCGTGAGTTTGTCGCGCTCAATCTTGCGGAGCGAGCTGGGGGTACCGGTGTTGTCGATGAGATTGAGGGCTGTGCGGCGGATACCGGTGGCCGATGCGTAGGCCTCCAGGCAGCCGTTGTTGCCACAGCCACAGTTGCGACCATTGGGCTCCACAACGATGTGACCGAGCTCGCCTGCAAAGCTGTTGTGGCCATAGACGATGTCGCCATTGCTCACAAAACCACTACCCAAACCGGTGCCGAGGGTAATCTCCACGAGGTCCTTGCGCTTGAGGGACTTACCACCACCATAGTGGAGCTCGCCGAGAGCAGCTGCATTGGCGTCGTTGGTCATAGCGATAGCCTTGATTGCGGGGAAGCGCTTTTTGAGCAGTTTCACCACCTCGCAGCGGTTCTGTTTCTCGAAGTCGCCCAGACGCTCTTTGGAGGGTTTCGAACGGTCCTTCCATGTGAGGTTAGCGGCATTGATAATAGCACCCTTGTAGAAGTTGGCGTTGGGAGCACCGATACCGATACCCTCCACGCGGCTATCCTCGGGGGCATCGGCCAGCAGTCGCTCGATGGCCTCATAGAGCAACTCCATGTACTCGTCGAAGAAGACGGGACCATCCTCGTTGGTCGAACGCTGGGTGTGGAACTCGGTGCGCGCAAGACAGTTGCCCTCGCGGTCAACAAGGCCGAGCACTGTGTTGGTGCCACCAACATCAATACCAATGGTAAGCTGTTTTTTCATGTTGTTTTGATTTAAGTTTGTATATCTATGAGTGTTGTTTATCGCTTTCCAATCTCAAAAATATCCATTATTCGTGAAATTCCAAAGTTAAATCGTTATATTTGCACAAAATTGGTACCAATCAAACATAGTTACTGACGAACGGAATATGTACTCACTCTCCGAACTCCAAAAGAGCGTGGCCGACTACATGAACGGCCTCGATGTGGATGGCAATCCCCACTCGCTCTACGAACCAATAGTCTACTCGCTTGCAGCAGGAGGCAAACGACTCAGGCCTATGCTCACCGTGCTGGCCTGCAACATCTTCTCGGACAACGCCCTCGTAGCACTCCCCGCAGCCGCAGCTCTCGAGGTGTTCCACACCTTCACACTCCTCCACGACGATGTGATGGACAACGCCACTGTCCGCAGGGGCAAACCCTCTGTCTTCGGCAAGTGGGGCACAAATGCGGCGCTCCTCTCGGGCGACGCCATGCTCATCTACTCCTACCGTCTGCTCCAGCAGACCCCCGTGGAGTATCTCCCCGCTGTGCTCGGCTGCTTCAACTACACGGCCCTTACGGTGTGTGAGGGTCAGCAGGTCGACATGGAGTTCGAGAAGCGTCACGATGTGACCATGGAGGAGTATATGTCGATGATTGATAAGAAGACTGCTGCCCTGCTGGCAGGTGCCACAATGATTGGCGCCATTCAGGGCGGTGCCGACCCCCAGAGCCGCCGCGAGCTCTTCACCTTTGCCACCGAGCTGGGCCTCGCCTTCCAACTTCAGGACGACCTGCTCGACGCCTATGGCACCGAGGAGAAGCTGGGCAAACCCATCGGAGGCGACATTCTGGAGGGCAAGAAGAGTTTCATGGTGCTCACAGCATTCGACAGGGCCGATGCAGCCCTTCGCCGTCAGCTCCACACCCTCTTTGGCGATGCCACCATGGAGCCCCAGAGGAAGATTGCCGAGGTGCTCGACATCTACGACAAGCTGGGTGTGAGGGCTATTGCCGAGGCGGAGATTAACGCCCACTTCAGCAAGGCTATGGAGGCGCTCGACAACCTCGAGGTGGAGCCCCGCAGGGTGGAGCCCCTCCGCGAGCTGGCTCTCGGTCTGTTGGGCCGCAAAAACTAACACGATTATTCCACGCAGAAAAGTGTCTTAATGATGTCTATCAAAAGGTCTGATATAGAGATTATGGCCCCTTGCGGCTGCTACGAGGCGCTCCACGCCGCCATTGCTGCGGGAGCCGACTCGGTATATTTTGGCGTCGGTCAGCTCAACATGCGCTCGGCCTCGGCCGCCAACTTCACCCTCGACGACTTGGCACGCATCGTGGCCATTGCCCACGAACACGGCAAGAAGGCCTACCTGACTGTCAATACGGTTGTCTATGAGGACGAAATCGACACCCTCCATGCGCTGCTCGACAGGGCCGCAGCCGAGAAGGTCGATGCTGTCATCGTGAGCGACCAAGCCGCCATACTCTACGCCCGTTCCAAGGGTTTGGAGGTCCACATCTCCACCCAACTCTCCATCTCCAACAGCGAAACTGCCCGTTTCTACTCGCAGTGGGCCGACACGGTGGTGCTTGCCCGCGAGTTGTCGTTGGAGCAGGTGAGGGGTGTCTACGACCGCATCGAGAGGGACAACATCTGTGGCCCCTCGGGTGAGAGGGTGAAGATTGAGATGTTTGCCCACGGTGCGCTCTGCATGAGCGTGAGTGGCAAATGCTTCCTCTCGCTCCACGCCACGGGATGCTCGGCCAATCGTGGTGCCTGTCGCCAGATATGCCGCCATGCCTACAAGCTTGTGGATAGGGACACCGGTGAGGAGCTCCATGCCGAGGGCACCTATCTCCTCTCGCCCAAGGATTTGTGTACCATCGACTTCCTCGACAAGTTTGTGGAGGCGGGCGTGAGGGTGCTCAAGATTGAGGGGCGTGCCCGTCCTGCGGAGTATGTGAAGAGGGTTGTGGAGTGCTACGACAGGGCCCTGAAAGCCATCGAGCACGGCTCCTACACACCCGAGCGGGTAGCCAAGTGGAAGGAGGAACTCTCGACGGTCTTCAACCGCGGATTCTGGGGTGGCTACTACCTCAACCAACCCATCGTGGAGCTGAGTCAGAACTATGGTTCGGCATCGACCGTAAAGAAGGTATATGTTGGTCGTGTGACCAATGTGTTCAAAAAGGCCAAAGTGGCTGAGATTTTGGTGGAGGCATCGCCCCTCGAGCTGGGCACCAAGGTGCTCATTTCGGGTGAGACCACGGGTGCTGTGGAGTTCAAGCCCGACCAGATATGGGTCGATGAGAGACCCACAGAGGTGGCTGTTCAGGGGCGCAAGTGCTCCATTAAACTCCCCCAGCAGGTTCACCGCGGCGACCGACTCTACAAGTATGTAGAGAGCAAATAGTTGCCCTTGGCAGATAGAGCAAAGCCCCACCTAACCGCAGGTGGGGCTTTTTTTGGGGTGTCGGCTATCGGTTTTTCAGAGGGTCAGAGGGTCAGAGGGTCAGCGTGTAGCTGTTGCCGGTGGCGACATCCGTCACCTCGAACATATCGGGCGACAGCATCGTCACATTGTCGTAGAGTGCGGGGGTGAGAGGGCGACCCGTGGAGAGATCCATGATGCCCTTCTTACCCATAATATCATAGCCGGCATAGTTGGTGGAGAGATTTAAGGGGTAGTTGCCATACTCATCGACACAACTGACCGGATATTCGAGATGGAAGGTGCGGTCATACAGGAAGGGGAGCACCACCCTACCCTCGAGGTCCTCGACCCACATTCTGCCGTCGGCCACCATCTCGAAACCGTTATATTCGGGCACGGCAGTTATAAAATCATACTTAATGGGGGCGTGCCACTCCAGCTTTTCGTTGAGGATACCAAATCGGCCTCCCCCCTCCACTACGCGGTAGCCACCGAGAGTTGGGGCCCAGATGGCTGCATAGCGGGGCTCCACAACCCACTCACCCGCGGTGTTGATGATGCCATAGAGTCCCTCGGGGGTCGATACGGGGCAGTAGCCTCCGCGGAACAGGTAGTCGGCATTGCCCCTACGCTCGCCGAGCCACACAGGGCCTATGTGAAGCACCTCGTGCCCCTCGTGGTCGATGAAAAGGAGCTCGCCATCGCTGATGACCGCCGCCATCCCCTCCGAGAAGAGCCACGCCTTGTCGTAGATGGCGGGTATCACCACCTCACCGGTGTTGATGTTGAGGAAACCCCTGCGCTCCTTGTGGGCGAACACGGCGAGCGAGTCGGCGTTGTCATCAGCGGTAACCACCCAATCGTAGCGTGGCGAGATGTAGCGTTGCCTATCGAGGTCGTAGAGGCGTACTTGTTGATTATAGGGGCCGTTGCTGTATACGCGGAGCTCTATCCGTTCGGAGAGCCGCTCGTCGCACCAGTAGTCGCGACCATAGTAGCGCTGGATGTAATCAAAGCCGAGGAGAAAGAGATTGTAGGTGACGGCAAGTGCCAGCAAGAGGCCGACCACCCTGAGTGCGATTTTGCAGATTTTTTTGGTTTTTTTCATGGTTGTTTGATTCTGTTAAAGGGTTTATCTGCATTAATAGAGTACCGTGGGCCAAAAAATCTATCAGAACGGACAGCAAAAATCGGCATCTAAAAGTGCCGAGTGGCGAATAATTTTGAATTTAAGAAAAATACCCCCACATTTGTAGCCAAACAAATCATCTTTTTTGGCAATGAAACGACTCTGGACACTCTTCCTCGGATTGCTCTGGGCAGCCCTCTTTGTGGCCTGCGCACCACAACCCACCCCCCAGCCTACTCCTACACCTACACCCACCCCCACGCCCGACAACGAGCAACCCTCCTATGTGGTAATCCTCTCCATGGACGCCTTTCGCTACGACCTCCCCGAGATGTATGCCACCCCCACGCTCGACTCCATAGCCCGCGTAGGTGTCTACTCGGAGATTATGCCCTGCTTCCCCAGCAACACCTTCCCCAACCACTACTCCATGGCCACAGGTCTGCACCCCGACCACCACGGAATAGTGAACAACACATTCTTCGACGAACTCACCTACAAGACCTACTCCATCTCCGACGATGACGCCAAGGCCAACCCCGATTTCTACAAGGGTGAGCCCATCTGGAACACCGTGGAGCGTCAGGGCCTCAAGGCTCATGTCTACGGCTGGGTGGGCATCGACGCCCCCGTGAACGGCCGCAAGCCCACGGTGGCCATGTCCTACGACTACCGCCTCACCTACAAGCAGCTTGCCGACAAGGTGTTGTCGGCCATGTGCAAGGAGGATGTGGAGGAGATTCCCAACCTTGTGATGTGGTACTTCGACCAGCCCGACGCCGTGGAGCACGACTACAGCCCCACCTCCGAGCAGACGCGACGCGTGGTGGAGGAGATTGACACCACCCTCGCCTACTTCATGCGAGAGGTTCGCAAATCGCCCGTCTTTGAGGATATCAACTTCATCTTCACCTCCGACCACGGAATGGTGGAGCTCGACCCCGACAAGTACTTCAACATCTACTCGTTGGTGCCCAACCGCATACAGTACTACTACAACTCCAACCCCGTGACCCTCAAACCACGCAACCTTGCTGAAACCAAGGAGATATACGACATCCTGAAGGCCCACGAGAGCGAGGGGCACTACCGTGTGTGGCTGCGCGAGGAGATGCCCGAGGAGCTCCACTACGGCACCTACACTTCACGCATCTACCCCATAGTGCTGCTGGCCGACACGGGCTGGAAGGTGGTCTACAACAAGAATTCCGAGGGTGGCCGCCCCACACCCCACTACTCCAACCACGGCTACAACCCCTACGACCGCGAGATGCACATGGTCTTCTATGGCTGTGGTCCCGCCTTCAAGAGTGGCTACACACACGATAAGGTGTTCCAGAATCTCAACGACCACCTCATCATCTCCCACATCCTCGGCATCGAGCCCGCGTCGCCCAACGACTGCACATGGAGCGACATCGAGGGGCTTTTTGTGACGGAGTAAAAAAGTAAAGGAGTCCGAATTCGGACTCCTTTGTTTTGAGGTATGAGGCTGAATTACTGCGCTTTTGTGGCGAGGTGTTTGTTTTCACGCAAAAAAATTATATCTTTGTAGGTAACCTTACTTCTGCAAAGACAACTAACCTCATTTTTAGAGCAAAATAATCTTGACGCTTATGAAAAGATTTTTGACACTGTTTGGACTCTTGGCTCTCATTTTTGCAGTGGGATGCGAGGACACCCCACCAGAGCCCGAAACTCCCCAAGAACAAAATCTCTCGCTCAACCATTCGGAGTTGGCATTTACTGCCGAGGGAGGCTCCGT
>JAGBZI010000115.1 GCA_017628305.1 Tidjanibacter sp. | reverse complement strand
TCTTGTCGATACGCTCGCGCTCCTCCTTGTCCTTAGCCTCGTTAGCCTTAGCCTCGTCGCGCATGCGCTGAATCTCTGCATCAGTCAAGCCCGACGATGCCTCGATGCGGATATTCTGCTCCTTACCGGTGCCCTTATCCTTAGCCGACACGTTCAAGATACCGTTTGCGTCGATGTCGAAGGTAACCTCAATCTGGGGAACACCACGGGGTGCTGCGGGGATACCGTCGAGGTGGAAGCGACCGATAGTCTTGTTGTCGCGAGCCATCTGACGCTCACCCTGCAATACGTGAATCTCTACCGAGGGCTGGTTGTCCTGAGCAGTCGAGAATACCTGGCTCTTGCGAGTGGGGATAGTGGTGTTAGCGTCAATCAGACGGGTGAAGACACCACCCAGAGTCTCGATACCGAGCGACAGAGGAGTAACGTCGAGCAGGAGGACATCCTTCACCTCACCGGTGAGCACACCACCCTGAATAGCAGCACCGATAGCCACTACCTCGTCGGGATTAACGTTCTTCGAGGGAGCCTTGCCGAAGAAATCCTCAACAACCTTCTGGATTGCGGGAATACGGGTCGAACCACCCACGAGAATCACCTCGTCAATCTGGTTTGCCGAGAGGCCTGCATCCTGCAAAGCACGACGGCAGGGCTCGATGGTTGCGCGGATGAGGTTGTCAGCGAGCTGCTCGAACTTAGCACGCGAAAGAGTAGTTACAAGGTGCTGGGGAATACCATCTACGGGCATGATGGAGGGGAGGTTGATCTCGGTCGAGGTCGAGCTCGAAAGCTCAATCTTAGCCTTCTCGGCAGCCTCTTTCAGACGCTGCATAGCCATAGGATCACGACGGAGGTCTACACGGTGCTTAGCCATGAACTCCTCAGCGAGCCAGTCGATGATAACGTGGTCGAAGTCGTCACCACCAAGGTGGGTATCACCGTTGGTCGACTTAACCTCAAATACGCCGTCACCAAGCTCCAGAATCGAGATATCGAAAGTACCACCACCAAGGTCGTATACTGCGATACGCATATCCTTGCCTGCCTTGTCCAGACCGTCTGCCACAGCAGCTGCGGTAGGCTCGTTGATGATACGACGAACTTTCAGACCTGCAATCTCGCCGGCCTCCTTGGTTGCCTGACGCTGCGAGTCGCTAAAGTAAGCGGGAACGGTGATAACTGCCTCGGTCACAGTGGTTCCAAGGTAGTCCTCAGCGGTCTTTTTCATCTTCTGGAGCACGATGGCCGAAATCTCCTGAGGGGTATATTTGCGGCTGCCAATCTCCACCATGGGGACATCGTTGGCACCTGCCACTACCGAGTAGGGAACACGGGTAACATCTTTTGCCACCTGTGCCATCTTCTCACCCATGAAGCGTTTGATGGAGAAGACGGTATTTTTGGGGTTGGTGATAGCCTGACGCTTTGCGGGGTCGCCCACTTTGCGCTCGCCACCCTCGGTAAAAGCCACAATCGAAGGGGTTGTGCGATGACCCTCGCTGTTGGGGATAACTACGGGCTCGTTGCCCTCCATAACTGCTACACACGAGTTGGTTGTACCAAGGTCGATACCAATAATCTTTGCCATAATCTTAACTGTTGTTTTTAATCGTTTATACTTATTTTTATTATTAATTCGCTCTTTGCTTTGGGTAGAGAGCCACTCGCCTCCCCCGTTTGCCAATAGATTGTTCAATCTCTGTGCCAAGCATAAATCGGGTGACAACACTGCCACCTTACTAACTAAAACTGACACACAGGCTGACAAAATGTCAGTCAGGTGGTGCCAAAAATGGGGCAAATAAAAAAAGTGGTGACAAAATTTTTTTTTCTCGCAAAAGGGTTGTAATTTTAGGGTGCTAAAAATTTCCTTATAGCATTAACGAAACTAAAAACCAATATTTCTATGATTACAACCTTTAATGAATTGCGCCGCATCAAGGACAAACTGCCCAGCGGAAGCATGCAGCGCATCGCAGACGAGATTGGCTGCGATGCAGACGAAGTTAGGAACTATTTTGGTGCTCGCCACTTCGAGGGCGGTGTCACCGCAGGTGTTCATTTCGAGGAGGGTCCCGATGGCGGTACCGTTAGCTTCGACGACGACACCATCTATAATGCCGCACTCCGCATTATTGCCGAGTTGGAGAAATAGAGATAAAAAAGCCTGCCCATTGCGGCAGGCTTTTTTTAGCTAACTGCGGAACCAATGGCCCCTGTGGCATTTGTGGCCCCTGTAACCAAATAGCTACACCCCGAAAACCAAACATCCCCCGACAAGTTGCCGTCGGGGGATCTCTTATTTATTCCGGTTGATAGCCCACATCTTCGAGCAGGCCGGGTCCGTGGGCGGCCGCCACGGCAAGTTCGTCGCAGCGATTGTTCTCCACGGTGGTGGCGTGGCCCTTCACCCACACAAACTTCACATTGTGGCGCCTATAAACCCTCAGAAATCGCATCCACAGGTCGGGATTTTTGGCCTTCGCGAAGCCTCTCATCTCCCACCCGAAGAGCCATCCCTTCTCGACCGCATCCACAACATACTTGCTGTCGGAGTAGACAACCACATTGGTCCCCTCAAATTTGAGCGCTTCGAGTGCCACACACACGGCCATAAGCTCCATACGGTTGTTGGTCGTGAGCCTGAAACCCTGACTGAGCTCCTTGCGAAAGGGGGGCGAAAGGAGCACCACCCCATAGCCTCCCGGGCCGGGGTTGCCGAGCGACGAACCGTCGGTATAGATGGTCACATTGGGCACAGTTACTCCTTGGTTGTTTGGGCGCGAGGGTTAATCCTTACGGGCAGGCGGTGCGAGGGCTTCTAACGCCTCTTCTCCTTGGCCTCCACCGAGAGGGTTGCGTGGGGCACCACTTTGAGGCGCTCCTTAGGAATCAGTTTACCCGTCTCGCGGCAGATGCCGTAAGTTTTGTTCTCGATGCGCAACAGCGCAGCCTCAAGGTGCTGAATGAACTTGAGTTGTCGCTGTGCGAGGCGGCCCATCTCCTCCTTCGAGAGGGTTGCTGCACCCTCCTCAAGCACCTTGAAGGTGGGCGAGGTATCCTCGGTGTCGTTGCTCACCGAGTTATTCACCGAAGCACGCAGAAGCTCATAGTCATCCTTCGCCTTGCCGAGCATATCGAGGATAATAACCCTGAACTCGGCCAATTCCTCATCGGAATATCTGGTTTTCTCAACTTCCTGTTCCATAGTTGTTTGTTTTTGGTTTGTTAAAGGTAGTAAATTTCTTCAACATACACAACTTTTTGGCCAATATTTTTCTCGCCCCGCGTTTTGCTCCCCGCACACAAAGTGGACAACAACACAAAAAGGGGCACCCACAGGCACCCCTTTTTGAACCAATTATACTACTATATAGGTATTATTTCACCTTGCTGACAGCAATCTTGAGGGGAACCTCGTCAATGTCGCTATCCACAACGAACTCGCCCTTAGGCTCCTCAGCCAGCACAATCGAGTTGGCCAAAGTCTGCTGAGCCACAAACTCGCCGAAGGCCTCAACGGCACCCTCCAGCATCTCGAGCTTCTCAATCTCCACGGTAATGCGGTCGGTAACCTCAAAACCGCTATCCTTACGAATGTTCTGGATGCGGTTCACGAGCTCGCGAGCCAAACCCTCCTTGCGGAGCTCCTCGGTGACAGTAACATCGAGTGCCACGGTGAGCTTACCCTCGCTTGCAACCAGCCAGCCGGGCATATCCTCCGAGGTGATATCGAAGTCCTCGCGGCAGACGCAGAGGCTCTCGCCACCCACCTCCAGCGCAAACTCACCCGAGGCAGCCTCCACAGCCGCAATCTCGGCCTGCGACCAACCGGCCACAAGAGCTGCAATCTGTTTCATATACTTACCATAGCGGGGACCGAGGGTCTTGAAATTGGGCTTGATACGCTTGGTAATCAGGCCGGTGGTGTCGGTAATGAGCTCCACCTCCTTGACATTCACCTCGCCCATAACAAGGCCTTTCACCGACTCCAACCTGCGGCCCATATCGGCATCGAGGATGGGGATGATAACCTTCGTGAGGGGCTGACGCACCTTGATGCCCACCTTCCTGCGCAGCGCGAGTACCATCGAGGTGCTCTTCTGTGCCAGAGCCATCTTAGCCTCCAAGTCGGCGTCGATAAGAGCCTCGTCGCACACAGGGAAGAGGTTGAGGTGCACGGAGCCCTCGTGGCGGCCACTCATCTCGTTCAGGTCGCTGAAGAGGCGGTCGCTGAAGAAGGGTGCAAAGGGAGCTGCCAGCTGTGCCACACTCTCCAAGCAGGTGTAGAGAGTCTGGTATGCAGCGAGTTTATCGGTGGTCATGCCGCCGCCCCAGAAGCGTTTACGGTTGAGGCGCACATACCAGTTCGAGAGGTTCTCGCCCACAAACTCCTGAATAGCCCTCGAAGCGGGGGTGGGGTCGTAGTCGCCGAGGCGGTCGTTCACAAACCTCACAAGAGAGTTGAGCTCCGAGATAATCCAGCGGTCAATCTCGGCGCGCTCGGCCATGGGCACCTCCTCCTCGCGGCCGGTGAAGCCGTCTACATTGGCATAGAGGGCGAAGAAGCCGTAGGTATTATACAGAGTGCCGAAGAATTTGCGGCGCACCTCGTCCACACCGTCCACATCAAACTTGAGGTTGTCCCAAGGCTGGGCGTTGGACATCATATACCACCTTGTGGCGTCGGGGCCATACTTGCCCATAACCTCAAAGGGATCAACGGCATTACCAAGTCTCTTGGACATCTTGTTGCCATTCTTGTCGAGCACAAGGCCGTTGGAGATGATATTCTTGAATGCCACGCTGTCAAACAACATGGTTGCCAGAGCGTGGAGTGTGTAGAACCAACCACGGGTCTGATCCACACCCTCGGCAATGAAATCTGCGGGGTAAACCCTCTGGAACTCCTCGAGGCTCATCTCGAAGGGGAAGTGTACCTGTGCGTAGGGCATGGCGCCGCTATCGAACCACACATCAATGAGGTCGCTCTCGCGGTGCATAGGCTCGCCCTTGCTCGACACCAGCACAATGTTGTCCACATAGGGGCGGTGGAGGTCAACCTTGTCGTAGTTCTCCTTCGAGTAGTCGCCCACAACGAAGTCGGCATAGGGGTTCTCCTTCATGATACCCGCAGCCACCGATTTCTCCACCTCGGCCTTGAGCTCCTCGATGGAGCCGATGCACTTCATCTCCGAGTAGT
>JAGBZI010000016.1 GCA_017628305.1 Tidjanibacter sp. | reverse complement strand
GTTGGCCACCTCCACAGGGAGCTCGTTGAGAGCCACCACCTCCTTGGTGAACTCGTGGAGAAACTGCGAGTCGGTCTTGAGGTTAATCCACCCCTCGGAGGCCAAAATCTTGGCGTAGCGCGCAAGGAAGAGTGGGCCCGTAAGGCGGTGTTTGGCCCTCTGCTTGGGCATCTGTGGGTCGGGGAAGGTAATCCAAATCTCGCTCACCTCGCCCTCGGCAAAGAGTGAGGCGATAAACTCAATCCTTGTGCGCAGGAAGCCGGCATTGTCAATCCCTTTCTCGGTGACAGTCTTGGCTCCGCGCCACATCCTCGCACCCTTGATGTCCACACCAATAAAGTTTTTATCGGGGTTGCGCTCGGCCAGCGCCACAGTATACTCACCCCTGCCACATCCCAGCTCGAGTACAATAGGGTTTGTGTTGCCGAAAAACTCGTGCCACTTGCCCTTCAGGGGGTAATCCTTGTCGAAGACCTCCTCGAAGGCGGGCTGCACCATACACTTGAAGGTGAGGTTTTCGTTAAATCTGCGAATTTTATCTTTTCCCATAGTCGTTGTTGTTTTCTAATCCATCGTGCGGAGGCTCACACCCGCCATCCACACACCGTTCTGTTCCTTCTCGGGGGTGAGGGTGAAGAGGTAGTCGCCACTCTCGGGGAGCCGTGCGCCACTCACCCACTCGGCAGCCAGCTCCGTGAAGGAGCCACCGCTGTGTCGTTCGGGGGCTGTGAGCACCAATCGTCCTTCGGTGGTCGCTCCCGAGGGGGATGTACACCCCACGCGAAGAGCCACACTCTCGGCCACAAGGTCGTTCTCCACCGAGAGCACCACACCTATCGTGTAGACTCCGAGGGTGTCGGCATTGTCGTAGCGGAGCTCCACAGCCTCACTCCACCCCTTACGGGGTGTGTCGACCACGATGCTCCCCACGGGTTCCACACGGCAACCCGCCAGCAAGAGCACCACAGCCACTGCTATCCACCACCCTTTCATGCCTATTTAGTTTTCAGCCTTCACCTCTTTCTCTGCTCGGGGACCACGGCCGCCACGGCCTCGATTGTTGCGCCCCTTGCGCTGGCCTTCGCCCTCCTTGCGCTCGCCCTTTTGGCCACCATCACCCTCGGTGCGGGGCTTTGCCTCACCCTGCTGCTTGGGTTGTTTGGGCTCGCCACCCTGCTTTTTGGGTCGCTGCTCAACTGTCTGTTCACCCGTCTGCTGCTTGGGCTCACCGCCCTGCTTCGAGCGGTCGCCACCCTGCTTGCGGGGCTGACGGTCGCCACGGCCTTTACCACCCTGACGCTCCTCTTTGGGCTTATTCTCGCCACCCTCTTTGGGCTTATTCTCTCCGCTCTCCTTGGGTGCGGGCTTATTTTCGCCATTCTCCTTGGCTACGGGCTTATTCTCATTACCCTTGCCACCTTTGCTCTTGCGTTTCTTCTTCTTGGCCTTATCGAAGCGGGTGATGCTGTCCTCGCCAATCACATTGATGTAAGTGGGCTCCTCGGCAGTCACATCCACCACCGTGTCGGAGGTAATCTTCTCGGGCTTCTTGCCCTCGGCATTGAGCCTCATAATCTCCTTCACCCTACCCACCGACAAGGTAACCAAACCTGCCATCGAGCCGGGCTGGGTACTGAAGCTCATGGTGCGAGCCAAAATGTCGCTCTTGATGTGGAAATAGTCGGCATCGAGAGCCTGCAAGGGGCCGTTGAGCCTCGGGAACTCTTTGCGGGCATCGGTGTAGCAGTCGAGCTCATAGGAGAGGCAACACTTCAGCTTGCTGCACTGTCCGGCGAGCTTCTGGGGGTTGAGCGACAGCTCCTGCGTGCGTGCAGCACCCGTGGTCACCGAGTTGAAGGAGCTAATCCACGACGAACAGCAGAGCTGGCGACCACAGGCTCCCAGACCGCCAATACGGCCTGCCTCCTGACGGGCACCAATCTGTTTCATCTCGATGCGGATGCGGAATTGGTCCGCAAAGACCTTGATAAGCTCACGGAAGTCGACCCTCTCGTCGGCAATGTAGTAGAAGATGGCCTTGATACCATCGCCCTGAAACTCCACATCGCCAATCTTCATGTCGAGCTTCATGTCGGCTGCAATCTGGCGCGAACGAATCATCACCTCGTGCTCGCGCGCCACAGCCTCATGCCACTTCTCGATGTCGTAGTTGCGGGCCTTGCGATAGACCTTGCGGAACTCGCCATTGGCGGGGTTGAAACCCACACGCTTCATCTGGCGAGCCACCATGTCGCCCGTGAGCGACACAATGCCGATGTCGTGGCCGGGCGAAGCCTCCACAGCCACAATGTCACCAATGGCCAAGGGGAGCCCATTGACATTGGCATAGTAGCCTCGGTGGGTATTTTTGAACCTCACCTCCACAATTTCGTCGGAGAGGTTATTGGGGTAATCTGCGAGCCAATCGCTCTCGTGGAGCTTGTAGCAACCGGGGCGCGCCTCGGCACCCAAGCCGCCGTCGTTGGCGCAAAACTCACATCCGTGGCCGAGCGAAAGTTCACAGCTACGGCCCTCGGGCACCACACCCTCGTCGGCAGCGTTATATCCTTTGTAATCCAAAATATTCTCTTTTTCCATAGTAAGTTCACATTTAACCCACAAAGGTAACGAAAAGAATTTACAAAATCAAAGATTTTGGAGAGAGATGCGGGCGAGGGGGAGGTTGAGAGTTGAAAGTTGGCTGCCAACCTATTCCACTCCCGCAAACAAACACCCCCGAGTTAGCCGTATGCCAACCCGGGGGTGCTGTTGTCGGTGGTGAGATGGTCACCGGTTATATGCAGTGCTTCGCATAGAGGTCATACTCCTCGCAATCGGTAATCTCCACGGTAATCATATCGCCGGGAGCAAGGGGTGCCGATGATGTAACGAGAATCTCCTCGTCCACCTCAGGGCTGTCGTACTGCGAGCGGGCAATCCAAAAATCACCCTCACGAGAGTCCACAATAACCCTCATCTTCTTACCCACCCTCTCGGCATTGAGGGCCAGCGACACGCGCTTCTGAATCTTCATAAGTCGCTCCACACGAGCCTCCTTCACCTCATCGGGCACATCGTCGGCAAGGGTGAGCGCCGAGGGGGTGCCCTCCTCCTCCGAGTAGGCAAAAGCTCCCAAGCGGTCGAACCTCACGCGCTCCACAAACTCACACAACTCCTCGAAGTCCTCCTCGCTCTCGCCGGGGAAGCCCACAAGCATGGTGGTGCGCAGAGCAATATCGGGAATCTCCCTGCGGAGGCGCGCCACAAGCTCCTCGGTCTGCTCCTTGGTGATGCGGCGACGCATGGCCGCAAGCTGGTTGTCGGCTATGTGTTGCAGGGGGATGTCGAGGTATTTACACATCTTGGGCTCGTCGCGCAGCACCTCGATAACATCCTGCGGGAAGTCGGTGGGATAGGCATAGTGGAGCCTCACCCACTCCACACCCTCGATGGCGCAGATGCGGCGCAGCAACTCGGCCAGCTTGCGCTCGCCATAGAGGTCCTTACCATAGTAGGTGGTGTCCTGCGCGATAACGATTATCTCCTTAACTCCCACAGCCACAAGCCCCTCGGCCTCCTCGATAATCTTCTCCATGGGCACACTGCGGTGGTTGCCACGAATGAGAGGGATGGCGCAGTAGGCGCAGTGCCAGTTGCACCCCTCTCCAATCTTGAGGTAGGCATAGTGGTCGGGGGTTGTGAGCAGTCGGTCGGTTTCGAGCTCGGGGATATACTCGGCGTCGAGCGCCTCCACAACCTCCTTGAGGCTGCGAGCCCCGAAGTAGTCGTCCACCTCGGGAATCTCCTCCCTCAGCTCGTCAGCATACCTCTCGCTGAGGCAACCCATCACAAAGAGCCTCTCGATACGCCCCTCGGCCTTAGCCTCGGCACACTCGAGGATAGTCTGTATGGCCTCCTCCTTGGCATCGCCGATAAAGCCACAGGTGTTGATTACCACAATCTTGGCGTCGGTGGAGTTGGAGTCGGTGACAATCTCATAGCCAGCCTCGTCGAGCTGGGCCATGAGGTGCTCGCTGTCCACAAGGTTCTTGGAGCAGCCGAGCGTTATGACATTTATTTTCTCTCTCATTGTTGCGAGCTGTGTGGATTATTTGTTGCCAAAGAGTGCGTTGACATACTCGTGGCGGTCGAAAATCTTGAGCTGGTCGATGCCCTCGCCGATGCCGATGTAGTGCACAGGGATGGCAAATTGGTCGCTGATGCCGATGACCACACCACCCTTGGCTGTGCCGTCGAGCTTGGTGATAGCCAGCGAGTTGACCTTAGTAGCAGCCGTGAACTGTCGGGCCTGCTCAAAGGCGTTCTGGCCGGTAGAACCATCGAGCACCAGCATCACCTCGTGGGGTGCATCGGGGATGATTTTGGCCATCACATTGCGGATTTTGGCGAGCTCGTTCATGAGGCCCACCTTGTTGTGCAGTCGGCCTGCGGTGTCGATGAGCACCACATCGGCGCCATTGGCCACAGCCGACTTGAGGGTGTCGAAAGCTACGGATGCGGGGTCGGAGCCCATCTCCTGACGAATCATGGTGGCCCCTGCACGGTCGGCCCACACCTGCAACTGGTCGATGGCGGCGGCACGGAAGGTGTCGGCCGCGCCGATGTAGACCTTGTTGCCGGCCTTCACCAGCTGCGCCGCGAGCTTACCGATGGTGGTTGTCTTACCGGCACCATTGACACCGACAACCATCACCACATAGGGGGTACCCTCTTTGATGGAGAGGCCGAAGTTCTCACTCTTCTCCTCACACTCCTGAAGCAGCGCCTCAATCTCGCTGCGGAGAATGGCGTTGAGCTCGGCGGTGTTCATATACTTGTCGCGAGCCACTCGAGCCTCCAGATTGTTGATGATTTTCACGGTGGTCTCCACACCCACATCGGAGGTTATGAGCACCTCCTCGAGGTCGTCCAAAAAACTCTCGTCAACCTGTGTGCGACCCGCAACAGCACGGGCAAGCTTGCCAAAGAAGCCCTCCTTGGTCTTGCGAAGTCCCTCGTTAATCTCCTCCTGCTGCGAGGGGGCGGGGGTTGCCACGGCGGGCTCCACGGCGGGGGCTGCCGATTCGTGGGCAGCTGCGGGAGCCTCGGCGGGGGCTGCGGGAGCCTCGGCGGAATTCTCTACACTCGCCTCCTTGGTGGCGGGAGCGGGGGCCACAGGCTCGGCCTTGCGGCGTTTGAATATGTCAAAAAGTGCCATATCTAACTTGTGTTTTGGTTTCAATTAATTCGACAAATGTACTACCATTTTTTGAATTTTCGCACCAGAGGGGTGGTGGCAAACAAACTTTCTGCCTCCGAGCGGCTCACTTTTGCCCAAAAATTGCTGTCGTAATGGCGCGGGTCATAGAGGGCGTCGAACCTCGGATTGGTGTGCAGTGGCGCAGTGGCGTTGTGCGGGCAGCAGCTCTGACACTCCTCGCAACCGAAGAACCAACCGTGGGTTTCACCCCACTCCGCGGGCCCCTGCTCCACCGTTTTATTGGAGACGCAGAGTGTCGCATTTAATGTTCGATTTGTAAGAATTGCTCCTGTTGGGCATCGTAGCAAACAACGGCCACAGCCCACACACCCATCCTCCTCCATCGGCGAGGAGTAGGTGTCGCACTCCTCTGTGGTAACAATCTCACCCAACACCATGAACGAACCGAGCCGAGGGTTGATAACCAACGAATTGCGCCCTATCCACCCGATGCCGGCCAAGCGCGCAAGACTCTTTTCGGCCAGCGGAACGCTATCCACGCAGATTTTTGCCCTCTGCGGGTCGGCAATGGCCAGCTCGGTGGCCACCTCGCGCAACATTTCGCGCAACGAAGTGTGGTAGTCGGTGGAGTGTGCATAGGAGGCTATACGGCAGTCAAAATCCCCCTCATAGCCCATCGAGAGGCGATTTTTGTAGCTCACGGCCCCCACAATCACCGACTTTGCACCGGGGAAGAGCAGGCTGGCGTCAAACCTCTTATCGACATTGCGCCCAAGGTAGTCGAGCCCCTTTCCGTTGCCCTCCTCCCACCAGAGGGTAAATCGGCGTTTGGCGTCGGAGAGTTCTGCGGCTGGCACCACCCCCCAAGCATCGAATCCTGCGGCGGCCATTGCACGGGCTATTTGTTCGGCGTTGAGCATCCCACTTTTTTTGATAGAAAATATTGCCTTTCAGGGCGAAATAACTACTTTTGCACTCAATTTTGCAAAAGGCTTCTGTCGAAGCAGACTTTTGCGCCATAAAAATAGTAACAAAAAAGCGATTTATGAAATTTCAATTCGACACACTCAAGCAGATGTTCACCAATAGTGTAAAGAAGTTTGCAAAACTCCCCGCACTATCGATGTTCGAGCGCGAGAGCATGACATACGGCGAGATGGGCGAGAGGGTCAACTATGTTGGCGAGCTTCTGCTCGGCGCAGGCCTCAACGCCGGTGACAAGGTGGTGCTGCTCAGTAGCAGCATGCCCAACTGGGGCGTATGCTACTTTGCTGCCGTCAACCACGGATTGGTGGTCGTTCCCATCATGCCCGAATTCTCGGGCACGGAGCTCGACAAGATTATCGCCCACTCGGGTGCCAAGGCACTCTGTGTGAGCGACAAGCTCTACACCAAGCTCTCCGAGGAGACCATTGGCAATATGAACATCATCATCCGCACCAAAAACCTTGCGGTAATCAACCAGAAGTGCAACGAGCAGGGCACCGGCAAGGAGCCCGAGCCCACCGACTTGGCAGCCATCATCTACACCTCGGGTACCACCTCGGCGCCCAAGGGTGTGATGCTCACCCAGCAGGCTTTGGCCCATCAGGTGGAGCTCTGCTACGACATGCAGAATGTGGACGAGAACGACATATTCCTCTCCATCCTCCCCTTGGCCCACACCTATGAGTGTTCGCTGGGTCTGCTGCTCCCCATCAGCCACGGTTCGCAGGTGGTGTATATGGACCGTCCCCCCACGGCGTCGGCACTCATGCCCGCCTTCAGGAGCGTGCGCCCCACCATCATCCTCTCCGTACCCCTCATCATGGAGAAGATTTTCCGCAGTCAGGTGAAGGCTAAGTTCACCAAGAGCAAGGGGTTGAACACCTTATATTCGATAGGTTGCGTGCGCAAATTGTTCCACAGCATTGCCGGCAAGCGCCTCAAAGCCACCTTTGGTGGTCGCGTGCGTTTCTTCGGCATCGGCGGTGCGAAGGTGGAGAGGGAGACCGAGCGCTTCATGAGGGAGGCCAAGTTCCCCTATGCCATCGGTTATGGCCTCACCGAGACCGCACCTCTGCTCTATGGTACAGCCCCTGCAAGGACCAAGTTGCAGTGCGTGGGCTTCCCCGCGATGGGCGTGGAGGGCAAGCTCATTGATGTAAATCCCGAGACGGGCGAGGGCGAGCTGGTAGTAAAGACCCCCTGTATCATGGAGGGCTACTACAAGAATCCCGAGGCTACGGCCGAGGCCTTCACCGAGGACGGTTGGTTCCGCACCAAGGACCTCTGCCTCTTCGACAAGGATGGCTACCTTGTAATCAAGGGCAGGGCAAACAACATGATTATTGGCTCCACGGGCGAAAACATCTACCCCGAGGAGATTGAAAGCGTTATCAACACCCACAAATTAGTAACCGAATCGATAGTTGTGGCCGATAAAGGTTCGCTTGTGGCATTGGTAACGCTCGATAAAGAGAAGATTGAAGAGAGCCTCGAGGAGTTCAAGGACAATGTTCAGGCGAAGTATGACGAGATCATGAAGGACATCCGCGACTATGTAAACAGCCGTGTAGCGAAGTTCGCACGCGTATCGAAGGTCGAGGAGCAGAAAGATGGCTTCGAGAAGACCCCCTCGCTCAAAATCAAACGCTTCCTCTACAAGAGGGACAAGTAGTGACGACTTATCCTTCGTAAAACAGTCGGAGCGCCCCCACACTTAAGGGCGCTCCGACTATTTTTGTGTCCGTCAGCAACCGTTCAGTGGGCTGCTCTACCAACTGCCGCCGAGGGCTTTGTAGAGCGACACATAGGCCTGCAACTGTGCGCTGAGGAGCGACACATAGTCGAGTTGCGAGGAGTAGAGGTTGCGCTCGGCGTCGATGAGGTTGAGCGACGAGGCGAGGCCGTCGTAGTAGAGAGCCTCGGTCATGGTGCGCAGTCGGCTGTTGGCTTGCAGCAGGCCGAGGTAGCGCTCGCACTCCGCCTCGTAGGTGGCGATGGCCACCAACGCACTCTCCACATCAGCGAAGGCTTGGAGGGCTGTCTGTTGATAGTTCAGGATAGCCCCGCGCCACTCCTCTACAGCTTTTTTCTCCTCGGCTCGCAGCTCTCCGAAGTGGAGGAGTGGCTGACCGAGCGATAGGGCCGCAGTCCAATATGCGGGGTTGCCGCTTGTGAGCCCTTTGAGGGTTGCGGAGGCCACACCACCCGACCCTGTGAGGGAGATGGAGGGCAGGCGTGCTGCGCGAGCCACACGCACGGTTGCCGCTGCTGCTTGGGCCTTGTGGAAGGCCTCCATGACATCCGGACGACGCTCGAGGAGCTCCGAGGGGAGCCCGCTGGGGATGATGACGGGGAGCGCGGCTGCCGTCAGGTGGCCACAGTAGAGCCCGTCGAGCTGTGCACCGACCGAGTGGACACACTCACGCGAATGGGAGGGCATGGCCAACACCTCGGGCTCCCCACCGAGGAGGGTGTTGAGTATGAGGTTGGTCTGCACCATTGCTCGTCGATAGGAGGGTATGTTGGCGGCTGCGGCTGCTGTGAGGGAGCGAGCCTGCTGGAGGTCGACACCGGAGGAGTAGCCATAGTAGAAGAGTGAGTCGCTCTTCTGCTGTGCTTCGAGTCGCAGTTGGTAGCTATGCTCCGAGATTTCGAGCTGTCGGGCATACTGCAACCACTGGAAGTAGGTTTCGGCCACTTGTGCTTCGAGGGCAAGGCGTGCGGCACGATAGCCCCACTCGGTGGCCACCCACTCCTCTCGTGCGGCCTCGTTGGCGGCGGCAATGCCGAAGAGGGCCACCTCCCAGCTCACGCGTGGCAGGAGCGAGTAGCTCTGCCCCACCTGTTTTTTGCCACCCGTTGCGGGTGTGGTGTAGGTTGCCGACCCTTCGGCGGCGAGGTCGATGGCGGGGGCGAGCGACCCGCGCACAGAGGCGAGGTTTTGGCGTGCGGCCTCCACGGTGGTGGCCGTAGCGGCGAGGTTACGGTTGTTTTCGAGGGCTGTGAGTATCAGTCGGCTGAGGGTGGTGTCGCCAAAAATCTCCCACCACTCCAACCCCTCCACCACGAGGGTGTCGCCCCGAGTCGCCATAATGTAGCCGTCGGGCACCCCGATGGGGGGCACATCGGGAGGAGTCACCGTGCAGGCGGCACCCCCAAACAGCAGCGCGAAGGCGGCCAACAGGCTAAATCGTATTCTCTTTTTCATACTCTTTCCGTTTTTGAAGTTTTCGTTCTCTCTTGCGCTCAAAGTGGGCTACGCGACCCACAAAGTAGTAGAGGGCTGGATAGACAAAGATGCCGAGTGCGGTGGCCACCAACATGCCGCCCAGCAGAGCCATACCCATGATGTTGCGTGCAACCGAGTAGGCACCCGAGGCAAAGATGAGGGGAAGAATACCCACCATGAATGCCACAGCGGTCATGAGAATTGGTCGGAGCCTCAGTCGGGCCGCCTCGAGGGCCGCCTCGCCGAGCGAGAATCCCTCATCGTTGAATTTGCCATCGGCATACTCCACCACAAGGATTGCACTCTTGGCCGCAAGACCAATGAGCATCACCAGCGACACCTTCATAAAGATGTTGTCGATATAGACGGGGTTCACAAGGTGGGCGAGCCACACCATCAGGAGCGAGCCAAAGAGGGCCAAGGGCACACCCAGCAGCACACTGATGGGGAGCGACCATGAGTTGTAGAGCGCCGCCAAGGCGAGGAAGACAAAGACTATGGCAAGGAGGTATGTAATACCCCCTCCCGAGGCCGTCGACTCCTGATACGACACACCGCTCCACGACAGCCCCACATCATCGGGGAGTGAATCGGCAACCCTCTCCACAGCCATCATAGCCTCATCGGAGGAGGTGCCGGCCGAGGGGGTGGCATTCACGGCGATGGACTCATAAAGATTGAACTGGGTGACATACTCCACACCCACCGTATCCTTCAGCGCCACGAAGCTCGAGATGGGCACACTCTCCCCACGCCCGTTGGCTATGTAGTAGCCATCCAGAGCGCTCTCCGAGAGTCGCCAGCGGCTGTCGGCCTGAATGTAGGTTTGGTAGAGCTTGCCGAAGCGGTTGAAGTTGCCCACATATTTGCCGCCGAGCATGGTTGACAAAAGCTCGCGAAGTCCGTCGAGCGACACCCCCTGCTGGAGAGCCTTCTGCTCGTCGATGACCACACGCCTCTGGGGCACCTCGGAGTCGAACTGGGTGCTCACAGCCGCAATCTCGGGCTGCTCGCGGAGGGTGGCCATGAACTTATCCGTTTGGCCGGCGAGGTAGCGGATGTCGCCACTGCCACGGTTCTGCAGCATCATCGTGAGGCCCGAGGTGATACCCAAGCCGGGGATGGAGGGTGGCTCGAAGGCGTAGAACTCGCCCTCGATAACCCCGGCTGCCAGCCGCTCGTTGAGCAGTCCGGCAATCTCTTCGGCCGAGAGGGTTCGCTTGTCGTAGGGCTCGAGGGTAACGAAGATGACGCCGCTATTGGTGGCCGCCACACCCGAAATGATGTCAAAGCCCGCCACGGAGGCCTCATACTGCACACCCTCGGTGGAGCGTATAATCCCCACAGCCTTCTCAATGGCCTCCTCGGTGCGGTGGGTGCTGGCTGCGTCGGGCAGCTCCACCGACACCATCAGGTAGCCTTGGTCCTCGGTAGTGAGGAAACCGTTGGGCAGCTCGCGGAAGAGCAGCAGCGTAGCGGCACCCATGATGACCACCAAGATGATGGTGCGGGCCGACTGGCGCACCACAACCCCCGAGCGACGCATATAGCCATCCACACCCCTATCATATAAGCGGTTGAAAGCCCCAAAGAAGCCTCGGGTAGCCCTCTTCTTCCCCTTTCGGAGCAGGAGCGAGCAGAGAGCGGGCGAGAGGGTGAGTGCATTGAAGGCCGAGATGACCAACGACACCGAGATGCCCATGGCAAACTGCTGGAACATCTTGCCCGTGATACCCTCCATGAGCGAGGCGGGCACAAACACTGCCAGCAGCACAGCCGTGGTGGCCACAATGGGGGAAGCCACCTTGCGCATAGCCTCCAGCGTGGCCTTGCGAGGACTCAGCCCCTGCTCCACACCCAGTTGCACTGCCTCCACCACCACAATGGCGTCGTCGACCACCAGACCAATGGCCAGCACAAGACCAAGGAGCGAGATGGTGTTAATCGAAAATCCCAGCACAGGGAAGAGGGCAAAGGCTCCCACAATCGACACAGGGATGGCCACCATGGGCACAAGGGTAGCACGCCAATCCTGAAGGAAGATGAAGATGACCACAACAACCAACAGCAGCGTAAAGAGCATGGTGGCAAAAATCTCCTCGATACCCTTCTCGATGCTCGCCGTTGCGTCGATGATGATGGTGCTATCCACCCCCTCGGGGAAGCGGTCACTAATGGAGGCCATGGTCTGCTTCACGCTCTTTCCCACCTCCACAGCATTACTGCCGGGGGTCTGGTAGACCACCACGAGGGCCGCAGGGTCGCTGTCGAAGTTGGAGATGGCACCATAGGTCTGACAACCGAGCTCCACACGCGCCACATCGCCCAACCTCAAAACCTCGCCATCGGGGAGCACCTTGAGGGCAATATTCTCATACTCCTCGGCCTCGGAGAGCGAGGGGGGTGTGGTGACGGTGTAGGTGAAGGGTTGGGGTTGGTCGGTAGGTTCGGCACCAAGCTTACCCGCAGGGAAGATGGTCGCCTCGCTCTCAATGGCAGAGGCAATATCCTCCACGGAGATGTTGTAGGAGGCCATGCGGTAGGGGTCGACCCACACCCTCATGGCATACTCGCCCGCACCCATAATCTGCACCTTGCCCACACCATTTATCTTGAGCAGTTCGTCGCGGATGTTGATGTAGGCCCAGTTGGAGATGAAGTCATCGTCGTACAATCCCCCTTGGGAGTGGAGCGCATAGATGAGCAGAAAACCCGTCTGCGACTTCTGGGTGGTCACACCCTGCTGCAACACCTCCGAGGGGAGCTGTGCCGAGGCAGCCGAAATCTTGTTCTGCACAAAGACCTCGTCGAAATCGGGGTTGGAGTCGATGTCGAAGAGCACTTGGAGCGACATGGAGCCGTCGCCCGCCGAGGTGGTCTGCATGTAGAGCATCTGGCCCACACCCATCACACTCTCGGCCAACGGGGTGGCTACGGCATCGTTCACTGTGGCGGCATCGGCACCCGTGTAGGAGGCCTCCACCTCCACCACGGGAGGGGTAATATCGGGGTAGAGCTCCACGGGCAACGACCCTATGGAGAGCCCACCGAGCAACACTATCACAACAGCGATGACAATGGCAAAGATGGGGCGATTGACAAAGAATTTTTCCATGGTCTGTCCTCCCCTTAGCTACTGTTTGCCACTCTTGTTGTCTACCGTCACGCGAGCCCCCGAGCGGAGTTTTTGGACTCCTGCCGTAACGACCATCTCGCCTGCCGCAAGCCCCTCATCCACAATCCAGTGGTCGCCAAACTTGTCACCCACCACCACAGGGCGGAAGGTCACCGTATTGTCGCTCCCCACAACCCACACATGTGCCTTATTGAGGGTCTGCACCACCGCCTGCTGGGGCACCATAACAACCCCCTCGGGTGAGCCTACATCGGCCACCACAACTACCGAACCGCCCACCTTGAGGGCACGCTCGGGGTTGGGGAAGGAGGCCACAATGATGATGCTCCCCGTTTGGTCGCCCGCATCGCGCTTGGTGTAGGAGTAGGTGCCCTCGTAGGGGTAGAGCGACCCGTCGGGCATGTAGAGGCGGATGTTGCTGAGGAGCGTGGAGTTGTCGTAGGATGGGCGCTCCCCCTCCACCCCACCTCGCAGCTCGTAGTAGCGGGCAAAGGGAATCTGGATATGTACCCCCATCTCCTCGGTGTTGGAGATTGTGGCCAACACCGAGTATTCGGTGCCGACACCCACCCAATCGCCCACGGTGGCCCCCGTGTCGTCGATGATGCCGCTGATGGGGGCTGTGATGGTGGTGTAACCCTGCTGGAGGAGCGACTCGGCAAGCTGCGACTCGGCCAACTTCACCTGAGCTTCAGCGCTCGCATAGGCCGCCCTATATTGGTCGAGGGCGCTCTGGCTGATGGCCTCAATACGGGCTAATGGCACCGCACGCCGATAGTTGTTGTCGGCCTCGGCAAAGGCCGTTTTGGCCGAGGCAAGGGCCGCACGATTGGAGAGCACACTCAGCTCAATGGCCGAAGCGTCGAGGGTGAAGAGCACCTGCCCCTTCTCCACGGGGAGCCCCTTGGTGAACTGCTTGGTGCGTAGATAGCCGTTCACACGGGGCTGGATGGTGGCGTCGTAGTTGGAGTAGAGCAACGAGCGGAACCTCATGGGCACCACAACACGCTCACCCACAGCCCTTGCGGCCTCCACACGGAGCACCCCGGGTGCTTGCGTCTTGCCCCCCTGCTTGTGACACGAGGAGGCACCCACCGCCACCGCCACAAGCATAACCGAATAAAAAATCAATCTTTTCATAGGCATGGATTTGTGTTTGACATAAACATTTGTTGGTGTTTGGTTGTTCTATTTTCTTAACACCCCTCTGCAAACCTCACGCCAAAACGGAAACGGCTGAGGTAGTACCATGCAAAGAAATCCCATCACAAAGTCGGCATTGTACCCGAGGGCCGCAACTCTAAACTCAAAAAAATCCCTTATCTTTGTGGTCCGAAGAATAAACCAAATCCGAAAGAGATGAAGCGACCCGTAATATTTATAAGTAACGACGACGGATACAGGGCCAAAGGTTTCCAGAGGCTCGTGGAGTGCGCCGCACAGTTCGGCGATGTCATAGCCCTCGCGCCCGACCAAACACAGTCCGGCAAGGCCCACGCCATAACCATGTATGACCCCCTCTACCTC
>JAGBZI010000114.1 GCA_017628305.1 Tidjanibacter sp. | reverse complement strand
GAGTCCGCAATCAATAGGTACATAGGTGCCATCGAGGAGCCCGCCATCGAGGAGCCCGCCACGGAGCCCGCCACGGAGGTCGCAACTGAGGAGGAGCCCGCCACGGAGCCCGAGGAGGAGGTTGCAACTGAGGAGGAGCCCGCCCCCGAGGAGGTTGTGGAGGAGCCTCTGGATGTGGTGGAGGAGAAGAGTGTCCCCGAGCAGATTGACCATCGTGCTGCCCTCTCGCTCTACGACGATGACGATGATGATGAGGTCGTTGAGCTTGCGCCCGCAGAGGAGGCCGAGCAGGAGGCCGAGCCTGTGGTAGAGGAGGAGCACGCAGAGGAGGAGCCCGCCGCATCTGACGAGCAGGTGACCTTGGCCGAGTTGTTGGCCGCGGAGGGTGCTGTGGATGTAGCTACCGCTGCATCGTCGACCCTCTCGCTCCATCAGAGCATAGGTCTCAACGACAAATATATCCTCATGCGTGACCTCTTTGCCGGCGATGCCGACTACTACGAGAGTGCCATCTCGACACTCGACGAGTTCGACAACCTCGACGATGCCATGCTCTACATCCACGATAATTTCCGCTGGAGCCCCAATAGTGAGGGAGCACGCCTCCTGATGGAGCTGCTGGCTTGTAAACTCTTCTAACGACCATGGCAAAACTCTACATAATCCCAACCCCGATTGGCAATCTGGAGGATATGACCTACCGTGCAGTGCGACTGCTCGGCGAGGTCGACATTGTGTTGGCCGAGGATACGCGCACATCGCAGGTGCTCCTCAAACACTACGGCATAGAGCGTAAACTCTTCTCTCACCACAAGTTCAACGAGCACGCCACCGTGGAGTTTGTGGCCTCGAAAGTGGAGGAGGGGCAGAGTGTGGCACTCATCTCGGATGCGGGCACACCCGGCATCTCCGACCCCGGATTTCTGCTGGTGCGTACCTGTCTTGAGAGGGGGCTCGAGGTGGAGACCCTCCCCGGCGCTACCGCTTTTGTGCCCGCCTTGGTTCAGAGTGGTTTCCCCTGCGATAGGTTCTGTTTCGAGGGCTTTCTGCCCCAAAAGAAGGGGCGCAAAAAACGCTTGGCAGCACTTGCTGACGAGAGCCGCACAATGATTTTCTACGAATCGCCGTTTAGGGTGGTGAAGGCGCTGGGCGAGTTTGCCGAGGCCTTCGGTCCCGAGAGGCGTGTGAGTGTGTCGAGGGAGCTATCCAAAAAGTTTGAACAGACGGTGAGGGGCACTGTGGCCGAGGTGAAGGCCCATTTTGAGGCCCATCCGCCCAAAGGAGAGTTTGTGATGGTGGTGGAGGGTGCTGACGGCCACCGCACAGCAGATGAGAATGATGACGAATAAAACCGAGTCAATGATAACATGGAGAACAATTTGAACGAGAATAGAGAGATGACGCCCCACGAGGCTGAAACAGTGCAGGAGAAAAAAAATCACATATCGGGAGCCGAGATGGGTAATATTTTTGTGAGGGCTTGGCACAACCTTCTTGACTTTATGAAGGGTCGCTTCGACCTTCACGCCGATAGTGCTTCGCAGTCGGTGGTGGTGGAGGAGATTCGCAGGGGTATCGACTTCCGCGGCACCAATCTTTGGGTACTGATGTTTGCGGTGTTTATTGCCTCTTTGGGTCTGAATGTCAACTCCACGGCGGTGATTATCGGTGCGATGTTGATTTCGCCCCTTATGGGTCCCATTATAGGTGTTGGTCTGTCGCTGGGTATCAACGACTTCGATATGCTGAAGATTGCATGGCGCAACTTCCTGCTGATGGTGGTTGTGAGCCTTGTGACCAGCACCCTCTACTTCTTCGTGTCGCCCATATCGACAGCCCAGAGCGAGCTGTTGGCACGCACAAGCCCCACCACCTATGATGTGCTGATTGCCTTCTTCGGTGGTCTGGCCGGCATGGTGGCACAGACCCGTAGGGATAAGGCTGTGACGGTGGTGTCGGGTGTGGCGATTGCTACGGCACTGATGCCTCCGTTGTGTACGGCAGGTTTCGGTATCGCCACGGGCAATATCCAGTATTTCCTTGGTGCGCTCTACCTCTTTACCATCAACACTGTGTTTATCGCCGTGGCCACCTACTTGGTTGTGTTGCTGCTGCGCTATGAGAAAAAGACTATCCTCGACCCCGTGCAGCAGAAAAAGAACAATCGCTATGTGGCCTTTGTGATTGTATTGGTGGGTGTGCCCAGCCTGCTGTTTGGTGTGGATATTGTGCGCCGTACGACCTTCGAGGAGAATGTGGACCGCTATGTCAACAAGGTTTTCCAGTTTAACCGCACAATGATTGTGGACTATGCCAAGGAGTTCCACTACGATGGTAAGACCTCGCGCGTGGAAATCAGGCTTGTGGGCGACCCCCTCTCGGCCGATGTCATCGACAATGCCCGCGCACAGATGGCCGACTATGGTCTGGAAAAAACCGAGCTCGTTGTCAAGCAGGCCGAGAGCGACGATAGGCTCGATATTAGTAAACTCCAGAAGAGCTATGCCGATATTATCGACGAGAAGAATAACCAGATTAGGGAGCTGCGCGGCCGACTCTCGGCAGTGACTGCTATCGATACCCTCTCGGGTGCCGACATCTCTCGAGAGCTCGCTCTGGTGGCCGAGAACATCGCTTCGGTGTCGCTGTCGAAACACACTGCCTATGCCAACGGCACCCCCGAGGGTACTTCGGTGGTGGCAGTCGTGAAGCCCATTGACCGCACCAAACCCATCGATGTGGAGAAGGTGCGCATGTGGCTCTCGGTGAGGACCAAAAATGGCAATGTGAAGGTTGTGTGTGAGGAGTAAAAATGGATTGAACCTATGGCAGCGAAGAGTGATATGAATGTGGCTCAAAGGGTATGCTACTATCTGCTGTTGGGCGTGGCTAAACTGATTGGCTATTTTCCCTACTGTATGCTCTACTATGGTTTGGCACCTTTCATCTACTTTGTGCTCTACAAGATTGTGGGCTATCGTGTGAAGGTGGTGAGGAGGAACCTCGCGGCTGCCTTCCCCGAGAAGAGCGACGAGGAGCGACGCACCATCGAGCGCAAATTTTACCACCAACTCTCCGAAAACTTTGTCGATGTGCTCGATATGTCGAGCATGTCGCATGCGGAACTCAAGAGGCGTATGGTGGTGGAGAATATGGAGCAGACCGACAGCGAGATTGGCTCCAATAACTGGATTGCTGCACTTGCCCACATCGGCGAGTGGGAGTACTTTTCGGTCTATTCCATCGACCATCCCTACCACAATATCGGCGTTTATCACCCTCTGAGCGGCAAGATTATGGACCGCTATATGCTCTATATCCGTCGCCGCTTCGGCATGGAGGTGGCCCCCATGAACGGCCTTGCAAGGCCCGTGATGAAGAACCTCAAAAAGGGGGAGCAGATGGCTTTGGGACTCATTGCCGACCAGAGGCCGCGATTCCGCGAGAGCGACCGAGTGTGGCGCACTTTCCTCAATCAGCCAACCCTCTTTTTCGACGGTATCGGTGGCTATGCCAAAAAGTTTGGCATGATGGTCTACACGCTCGATATCAGGAAGGTTAAACCCTCCCACTTCAAGTGTAATTTCATTCAGATTTACGACGGCAAGGAGGATATCTCCGAGCGCGAGATTATGGACCGCTATGTTGCCGAGGTGGAGCGAATGATACGCCTAAGGCCCGAGCTGTGGCTCTGGTCGCACGACCGCTGGAAGCACAAACCGCAAACCGACACACCCGCCACAGAATAATGCAAACAACCAAGGTTGTCATACTCAACTGGAACGGAGCTTCACTCCTCGAGCGTTTCCTGCCTCGAGTGGTGACCTCTGTGCCCGAGTGGGCGAGGGTGGTGGTGGCCGACAACGGCTCCACCGATAACTCCGAGGAGGTGGTGGCCAGAATGGATGGGGTGGAGTGGTTGCCGCTCGGCGAAAACTATGGTTTTGCGGGGGGCTACAATAGGGCACTGCGAGATATGGAGGGCGACTACTTTGTGTTGCTCAATAGCGATGTGGAGCCTGCGGAGGGGTGGTTGGAGCCCCTTGTGGCGAGGTTGGAGAGCAACCCCCGTCTGGCAGCCGTTCAGCCCAAAATCAGAGCCTATAACGCCCCTGAAATGTTTGAATATGCAGGTGCCGCAGGAGGATATATCGACCTCTATGGCTACCCCTTCTGCCGAGGGAGGATTATGGGCACCGTGGAGCGCGATGAGGGACAGTATGATAGCAGCCGTAGCCTCTTTTGGGCCAGCGGAGCCTGTATGGTTGTGAGGGCAGAGGCGTGGCGCAAAGCGGGTGGATTGGACGAGGATTTCTTTGCCCACATGGAGGAGATAGACCTCTGCTGGAGGTTGCAACTGATGGGCTATGAGGTTGAGGCTGTGGGTGATAGTGTTGTCTACCACATTGGCGGCGGCACCCTGCCCAACAACTCGCCACGCAAGATTTATCTCAACTTCCGCAACTCGCTCGCGATGATGTACAAATGTCTACCCGAAAAGGAGATGTGGAGGCTGAAGCGTCGCCTATGGATGGACCGCCTGTCGCAGTTGGTCTATCTGCTCAAGGGCGAGTGGAGCTATGCACGCGCTGTGGGACAAGCCCACCGCGATTATAGGGCCCAGAGTGAAGAGTTGGAGCGCAAACGCCGTAGAGTGTGGCAGGGGGTGGAGCCATCGCAGGAGCCGACAACTATCTACCGCCGTTGGATTGTGTGGCAATACTTCATGGGGCGCAAACACCTCTCCCAACTCACGGACGGCAGCGCATGGGGCGACGAGTAGTGGAGTGGACGATAATAACTCCCGATTTTGAATTTTGAGTTTTGATTTTTGAATTATATTCGTATCTTTGCAACCGCTAATGTGATATTAGTCATTGAGCCATGGTGTAATGGTAACACTGCAGATTTTGGTTCTGTCATTCTGAGTTCGAGTCTCGGTGGCTCAACAGCATTCGGGGGAGTTTTTGCGAAAACTCTCCCGAATCTGTTTTTTGAAAGTATCTTTATGTTGTTATGGTGTATATGTGGTGAGGATAATTGGAGTAATCAAGAGTTATGATTATCTGTATAATTCCTTAAGTATTCGTCAAGTTGGACCAATTTGTCATGAAATTGGCATAGTCTAAATTGTTGATTAAATACTTCTTCTCCTAGTTCCATATTTTTCATCACCATGTGTCTATGGTACTCTTCCTTAAAAAGTGAGTAATCACTTTTGTCTTTGATATAAATTGGAGTATTTGTATTGCCTTTTTTTGCTTTAATAATGTCTAAATATTTTCATATCGATAGTTTATACAATGAGGATTGTGAAAATTCTTTTTGTCGCCATGCAACATTTTGCTACCTTTGTGCATCTATATGATAAGAACCTTTTAATACGATATCATTATGAAACGAACCCTGACAATGATGCTTATGGTGGCGATGCTCACTGCTTGCAACTCCGACGACATCCTACCGAAGGACCGCAACAAAAAGTATGTTCCCATTGAACTCACGCGCGCGCAAAAAGAGATTAATGGTAATGTGGTGAAACTCGCCTTCAACATGCTCGACTATCAGGTGACCCCAACAACCGACAAGAGCCTATTCCTCTCGCCACTCAGCCTCTCCGCCGCACTCTCCATGGTGGCCAACGGAGCTGATGGTGCCACCTATGACCAGATGGCCGCCTTGCTCGGCTTTGAGGGTAAGAGCGTTGAGGAGGTGAATGGTTACTATGACCACATAATTAATGCCCTTATGAGGGCCGACCGTGGGGTGGACTTCATCACGGCCAACTCGGTGTGGGTGAAGCCCGGATTTGAACTACTCGATAGCTTCGAGAACACCGTGGAGGATAAGTTTCTCGCCGAGGTGGAGAGTGTGGATATGGGTTCCCAGAAGGGTATCGACCGCATCAATAAATGGTGCTCGGCGAATACCAACGGCAAGATTCCCACTATCCTCGATAAACCCGACTCCGCCTTGCTCCTCTTCCTTGCCAACGCACTCTACTTTAAAGGTGGCTGGAAGATGGAGTTTGAGAAGACCGAAACCAAGGATTTCCACCACGCAAACGGCACCACCAGCAGCAAGAGCTCTATTGTGGCCACCCGAAGTATGGCCTACTACGCCGATGAGAAGCTCAAAACTGTGGAGATACCCTATGGCAATGGCGCCTATGTGATGGATATGATTCTGCCCCATGAGGATGTAACCCTCGAAGATGCTGCGGCCTATCTTGCCGAGGATGGCGTGTGGGTGAAGATTATCAACAACTTCTCGAGTCTCGAGGTGGACCTGCAATTCCCAAAATTCCGCATCGAGAGCGATATGGTGTTTAATGAAATGTTGCAGCAGATGGGTATGGTGGATGCCTTCGATTCTCAAGCGGCCGATTTCTCGAAGATGGCCGAGGGAGATTTGATGATTTCGTTCGTGCGCCAGAAAACCTACATCGATGTTACCGAAAAGGGTACCGAGGCTGCTGCTGTGACAGGTGTCGGTATGGAGGGGAGTGCTGGTCCTCCTATGGATAAGTATGAGTTTATTGCCGACCGCCCATTCTTCTTCCTTATTCGTGAGCGTAGTACGGGAGTGATTCTCTTTGTGGGTCTGCACGCATAAACTGCTGATTTGTAGATAGAAAAAGCCACCGACACATTGTCGGTGGCTTTCCTATTTTCTCTCTGTTTATTCCCGATTAGAATATCGACTCTTTGGTTTCGGAGGTGAAGAGCTCCAGAGCCTTCAGACCCATCACCGAGTTGCCCTTGGCATTCAGGCGGGGACTCCACACAGCCACCGAGTAGAGCAAGGGGTAGATGGCTACAATGCCACCGCCCACGCCACTCTTGCCGGGAAGGCCCACAAGGTAGCTGAACTCGCCCGCCTCGTCGTAGAACCCGCAAGTCTGCATGATGGCATTGATGCGCTTCACCTGCGAGGAGGTGAGCTGTATGTCTGCGTAGTCGAACTTGCGACGGTGGTTGGCAAAGGCGAGGAATGCCAGCGACAACTCCCTGCAACTCATCTCCACCGAGCACATCAGGAAGTAGAATTTCAACACGCTCTCGATGTCGTTGTCGATGTTGTTGTGATACTTCAGCAGATTGGCAATGGCGGCGTTGAGGTAGCCGTTTTCGCGCTCCGAGGCAGCCACTTCACGATTGTAGTCGATGGTGTCGTTGCCGGCAACAGCACGCACAAAGCGGAGGAAATCCTCCTCGGGATTGGCGAGCTCCGAGAGCAGAATGTCTGCCATGACGATGGCGCCCGAGTTGAGGAATGGGTTGCGAGGCTTGCCCTTCTCGAGCTCCAAGTGGAGAAGCGAGTTGAAGGCCGTGCCCGAGGGCTCCTTGCCAATTCTTGTCCAAAGCTCGTCGCCCTTGATGGAGAGGCATATGGCCAGCGAAAACACCTTGCTGATACTTTGGATGGAGAATCTTGTGTCGGCCTTCTCGATGGCGGCTGTTTCGCCATAGATGGTGTGGATGCACATGCCGAATTGGTCGGGGTCCACCTTTGCCAACTCGGGGATGTAGGTGGCCTGCTGACCCTCCTTCGCGTAGGGTTGTATGGTCTGGTAGATACTCTCAATAATCTGTTGATACTCCATGGTTGTGTGATGTTGTGCCGTAGTGGGTAAAAAAAGCAGCCGTTGCGGGCTGCTGTGGGCTGTTGGTCGAGTTCCCGTCGGGGGCTACCTCAATAGTATTAATACTCGTCCTCGTTAAAGAGAAAGTCCTCCTTGCTGGGGTAGTCGGGCCATACATCCTCGATGCTATCGTAAATGTCGCCCTCATCCTCAATCTCCTCGAGGTTCTCGATTACCTCCATGGGAAGGCCGCTACGAACTGCGTAGTCGATGAGCTCCTCTTTGGTTGCGGGCCATGGTGCATCCTCCAATTTCGATGCCAATTCAAGTGTCCAATACATAGTAAAACTCTGAATTTTAGGTAGTTGTATTATTGTATTCTAATTGCGGTCCGCAAAAGTATAAAAAAAATCGATACCGACAATAAAAAATCTATTTTCTCCACAATTTTTCTTCCACGCCCAACCTCGCGCAGCTCCACCTCGAGAGCGAGTAGAAGAGGTCCGACAGGCGGTTGATGTAGCTAACAACCTCCTCGCTCACACAGTGTTCCTCGCCAGCCGTGAGGATGCGCCTTTCGGCCCTGCGGCACACCGTGCGGCACACATGGCACTGCGACGACACCTTGTGGCCACCGGGAATGGTGAAGCCCTTGAAAGGAGGAAGCTCCGACGACAAGGCATCTATGGTGCTCTCCACCCACGCCACATCCTTCGCAGATATGCGACCAATCTCACCCTCAAACTGCTCCGAGAGGGCCAACTCCGCCTCCACGGTCATCAGCCTCACAGAGACCTCGTCGAGTAGCCCAACCATCTCGCGCAGTCGCTCCTCCTCGGCTGCTAAATCGGTGAGCAGGGCAACATGGGCTCCCAGCTCATCCACGGTGCCGTAGGCCTCCACGCGGGGGTCGTTCTTGGCCACACGCTCGCCACCAATCAGTGCGGTGGTCCCTTTGTCGCCTGTGCGGGTGTAAATTCGTGCCATAGTGTATCGGTTGTTATCTAAATATCAATGTGTTGCTTTGGTAGGTCGGGGCGGCCGAAGAGCAGCGTCAAGCTCGGCTTCGAGGCGCTCATCGAGCGGTGTGCCCCAATCAACTCCCTGCAAATAGCGCGCCTTGATGGGTGTCCCACAGGGGTGATGATACATAGGGCTCCCCCCTCGGTGGCGACCCTTGCGGCCATACTCCTCAGGGTGCTATCCTCGCAACGGATGGTAGCCACGCCCAGCTCCCCCTTGCTCTGCACGCAGTCAATGGTTGCCCTCTTGTAGCCCACCACGCTCACAAGGTTTTGGAGCCTTCGGGCGGTGCGCTTATCGACCCCTCGGGCCACGAGGG
>JAGBZI010000113.1 GCA_017628305.1 Tidjanibacter sp. | reverse complement strand
AGTAAACTGCGGACTCGCCCCTTTGTTTGGCACAAAATTCCCTCGACGAGAGTCGTTTTTTTGTAATATGCGGGGTCGGTGAATTTTACACCAATCTTCAGAGGGCGAGTTCCTCATTTACCGAGAGTAAACTGCGGACTCGCCCCTTTGTTTGGCACAAAATTCCCTCGACGATAGTCGTTTTTTTAATATGCAGGGTCGGTGAATTTTGCACCAACCGTCAGAGGACGAGCGCCCCATTTATCCCGAGCAAACAGCTGTCTTTCCCCTTTGTTTGGCACAAAATTCCCTCGACGATAGTCGTTTTTTTTGTGGGAGAGATTGGTGAAATTGGCGAAATTTTCAATCCCCAATTTTCAATTCTCAATTCTAAATAGTAATTTTGAGGGTTTAAAACAATATAATATATATAATAAGGTATATGGGTTTTATTAAGATGTCGATAATGGATGTGGTGGATATTCTGCTCGTGGCGCTTATCCTCTACTACATCTACAAGCTCATTCGTGGCACCCAAGCCACCAATATTCTGGCTGGCGTTTTGGTGATTTATGTGTCGTGGATTGTGGCGAGGGCCTTCAACATGGAGCTGATGTCGGGCATATTGGGTTCGGTGATAAGCGTGGGACTTATTGCGCTGATTATCATATTTCAGGCGGAGATTCGCAAGTTTCTCCAGACGCTTGGTACCAATAGCCAACAGGCGGGTCCGCTGGCCATTGTCTACAAACTGCTCGACCCCACCAAACGCACCAAACACGAGAATATCGACAGCGTTATCGACCCCATTGTGAGAGCATGTGGCGACATGAGTGCTACCTACACCGGCGCTCTGATTGTCATCAAGCAGGATGGGTCGTTGGAGGATATTATCTCCACGGGTGTGGTGATTGATGCCAACATCGATTCGTCGCTCATCCGCAACATCTTCTTCAAGAACTCCCCTCTGCACGACGGTGCAATGGTGATTGCCGGCGGTAGGATTGTGGCGGCCAAGTGTGTGCTGCCTTCCACCAAGAGCAATGTGCCCCTTTCGTTTGGCATGCGCCACAGGGCAGCCATGGGCCTTTGTGAGGAGAGCGACGCCATTGTGGTTGTAGTGAGCGAGGAGACGGGAGCCATCTCGGTGGCCCAGAAGGGTAATATTCGCCGCGGCCTGAGCGAAACAGAGCTCAAGGCGGAGCTCATGAGGCTCGGTCGCGTGGCGGAGCAGGAGGAGGCTGCCGACGGGGTTGCCACCACGGCTGCCACCAGCAAGGCGAAGAAAAAAGCTAAGAAAAGCAGAAAATAACCAACAAGTAGTGACGAAGTGCAGATTATGAAAAGGATGATTTATGGAGTGGTGGTTGCCATGGTGATGGCGCTCAATGTGGGCTGCGACCTTCTGCTCGATGTGGACAATTATGAGCAGCCCCTCTCAACCCTCACAGCCGATGTGAACTTCACAGCCTCCGAGCAGCCTGTCATCAGGCAGTTTGATGTGCTCTATCCCGACTTCCGTAACCACCAGAGTTTTGTGGTGGAGCTCATCGGTCCCGAGGTGGACGGCAAGAGAGATGCGGTTGTGCTCGACCTTTTGGCCCCCAAGACGACCCTGAGCATCGAGGGTGAGTATACCGTGGGCTTCACAGGCGACTACATAGCTCTGCCAAGGCTCGACTTGATAAACAACGCTACGGGCATGATGCAGTATGGTGGCAGCTACTATGGCAAGGCTATGGATGGTGTCATCGGCGACTACTACGGCTTCCTCACGGAGGGTAAGGTTATGGTGTCGTCGCTCGACGGCGAGTATTTTATCACCGTGGATGCCAAGAGCGAGGAGCACAATATTTGGGCCTATTACCACGGCCCCGTGGAGATTATCCGTGGGAAGTAAGCGGCGGTTTATCCTCCCCAAAAAAGAAATGAAACAATAGCAAACGATATATGCAACTCTTCTACACACCCGATATTACGACCCCCATCTACACCCTCCCAGAGGAGGAGAGTGGCCACTGTGTGAGGGTGTTGCGACTGAGGGAGGGCGACTCGCTCCACCTCACCGACGGTCGTGGCAACCTCTATTGTGCCGTGGTTGAGGAGCCCCATCCAAAGCGTTGCACGGTGCGCATCGTGGAGCAAACGGAGGAGTGGGGGAGGCTTCCATACGACCTCACGGTGGCTGTGGCCCCCACGAAGAATATCGACCGCATAGAGTGGTTTGTGGAGAAGGCTACCGAGTGTGGCATTGGGCGCATTGTCCCCATCCTGTGCGACCATTCGGAGCGCAAAGTGGTGAAGCAGGAGAGGTTGGAGAAGATTGCGGTGAGCGCCATGAAGCAGTCGCTGAAGGCCTATCTGCCCGAGGTGACGGAGCTCACACCCGTTGACAAGATTATTGCCGAGCCCTTCGATGGGGTGAAACTCATTGCCCACTGCGAGGAGGATATGGAGCGTATTTTTCTGGGCGATGTGGTGAGTGCCGGCGACAGTGTGCTGGTGCTTATTGGTCCCGAGGGCGACTTCTCGCCGCGGGAGATTGAGGCGGCCCGCAAAGCAGGCTTCAGGGAGGTGACGCTGGGTGATTGCCGCCTGCGCACCGAGACGGCAGCCCTTGCCGCCACAATGTTCACTGCCTTCATCAACACCAAATAATCTCAACACAAAACTGACAACTGAAAACTGACACTGACAACCGTTAATGAGCTCCCTTTGGACCATATTCATTTCGTTTCTGAAGATTGGTGCTTTTACCTTTGGTGGCGGCTATGCCATGATACCCCTCATCGAGGCGGAGATGATTCAGAAACGCAGTTGGCTCAACCGTGAGGAGTTCATCAACCTGCTCATTATGGCCCAGAGCATCCCCGGCCCCATTGCGCTCAATACGGCGGTCTTTGTGGGGTATAAAACCCGAGGATGGAAGGGAGCCTTTGCGGCTCTGCTGGGAGTCGTCATACCCTCGTTTGTTATCATATTGCTCATTGCCACCGTCTTCACCGATTTCAAGGACAACCACTATGTGGCCGCAGCCTTCAAGGGTATGCGCCCTGCGGTGGTGGCCCTCATCGCCGCACCCCTCATAGGCATGTCGAAGGGTATGAGTTGGTGGAAGATACTTCTCGCTGTGGGTGCTGCTGCGGCCATCTGGCTGGCGGGTTTGTCGCCCATCTGGTTTATCTTTGCGGGAGCTGTGGTGGGTGTCGCGTGGTCCTTCAGGAACGAGGGGGTAGAAGAGAGGGTTGACACCAAAAAAGGGAAGGAGGAGAAGTTATGATTTACCTGCAACTATTCCTCTCCTACCTCAAGATAGGTTTCTTCGGCTTTGGCGGTGGCTATGCGATGATATCGCTCATCTACAACGAGGTGGTTGTGCAAAACGGGTGGCTCACTGCTGCCGAGCTGGCCGATGTGGCTGCCATTTCGCAGATGACCCCCGGCCCCATAGCCATCAACTGCGCCACCTATGTGGGCTATAGTGTCACGGGTACGGTGTGGGGCTCGCTGCTGGCCACTGTGGCGGTGTGCCTGCCCTCGCTGACGCTCATGTTGTTGGCCACCAGGTTCTACCTGCGCCTGCGCGACAACCGCCAGTTCAAGGGTGCCATGAGTGGTATGCAGCCCATGATGATAGGCCTTATTCTCTCCTCGGCCTTCATGCTTTTTGGCAACACCACCTTCATCGATTGGAAGAGCTGGGTGATTTTTGTGGGTTGCTTCGTTGCCTCCGTGAAGAGGGTCAATCCCATTCTTCTCATTCTCCTTTCGGCGGTGGTGGGCATTGTTCTCTATGCCTGAAATTTCTCTTTGGCACAGCTTTTGTTTTTGATAGAGCAGACTGCGTGCTGAGAGAAGAACAATCGGAAAAACTCGTGTTTGATTTGGAAATTAGGGAAAAAAGTTCTATCTTGCACGCAGTTTCTTTTGGGAACTAACAATAACAGAAGTATCATTTAAAACCTTTTTGCCTATTGCACACATCTACTCTTTTTTTGAACTGATAATGTAAAGAGTATGATTAACACAAGTTTTGCGCCGAGCGACCAGCAGTTGCTCAGTGCTTATGTTGCAGGCAATAAAGAGGCTATCTCCCAACTTATCGAGCGTCACAGCAGCCGCGTTTATGACTACATCCGCATGATGGTGGGTGATCGCGAGTTGGCCGACGACATTTTTCAGGAGACATTCATCAAGGCCGTGAGGGTTATCGACGAGGGTCGCTATAAGGATAGCGGCAAGTTCCTCTCGTGGGTTATGCGCATAGCCCACAATCAGGTCATCGACCACTTCCGTGCGGCCAAATCGAGCAAGTGTATTGGCGAGAGCGAGGCGGGTTTCGACATCATCGGTACCCAGCGGCTCACCGAGGGCTCCGTGGAGGAGCGGCTGGTGGGCGAACAGATTGAGGCCGACCTGAGGGCTCTTGTGGCCACCCTCCCCGAGGAGCAGCAGGAGGTCATCCGCCTGCGCTACTATGGCGGATTGTCGTTCAAGGAGATTGCTGAGCAGACCGAGGTGAGCATCAACACCGCTCTGGGACGCATGCGCTATGCGCTCATCAACCTCCGCCGAATGATTAAGGAGAGGAACATCATTCTCGAGATGTAGTATTTTTCTTCCGCGGGGCACACAATAAAGCCCCGAGCACTCTCGTTTATATGGTACAATGAGAAACAAAAACCGCGAGTGCCTATGGGAGAAATTGACTATTTGAAATTGAGGACCGATGGTTCCCGAAGTGCCGACGAGGAGCTGCTGATGAGTGAGGTGGTGAAGGAGGAACACGAACTGCTCTACCTCGACACCCTCCTGAGGGAGGTTTTCGCAGCAACGGTGCTCTGAATAACGAAACAAGGGTCGCAAAATTTGCACAAGGCCCTAAGGTTGGGGTCGCAATGCCCCCTAAGAGATTGAAGGTTAAGATAATGGTTTAAGCAACAACCTAAATTTCTGTTTAGGTTTAATTAGGTGTTAGAGAAGTTTGATTGGAGAGGGGATGCCGCGATGGCCTCCCCTCTTTTTGTGTCCCTGTCACCCTGCTCAACATTGAGAGCAGACTTTCAACCCCAAAAAAACGCTCCGTTGTGCGACGGAGCGTTTTTTTGAGGTTAGTAGGTGAACGACGAACCACCAATAAACTCCCTCAGGAGCGAGGTGGGGGGTATCTCCTTGTCGTCGAGCAGCAGGAAGTTGTCAATGAAGCGCATCAGGCGCACAGCCTCTCCATAGACCTCCTCGGTGTCGGGCACACTCATCAGCAGGGGCATGAGCTTCGATTTCAACACGGGAAGCTCATAGAGGAGCGACGAGTTGAACATCACATCGGCATTCTCCTGATAGGGGAAGATGTACTTCTCCTCGCCACGGCGCACGCTCTGCCACCTCTTAAGTGTTGCCTCGGCACTTGTGCCTCGGTAGGCGTTGTCCCTCACCATGCGTCGGATGAGTCGGTTGTCGGTGGTGTGGATGCGCGAGAGGTCGTCCATGGAGATGGAGGTGAGGCACGATATGTAGACCTTGAATTTAAGGTGCTCCTCGATTTCGGCCGTCAGCTTGGGGTTGAGGCCGTGGATGCCCTCCACGATGAGTATCGAGCGGGAGTTGAGTTGCAGCGGTGTGTCGTGCCACTGTCGGCGACCGGTGATGAAGTCGTAGCGTGGTATGTCGACCTTCTCGCCACGGAATAGTCGTCGCAGGTGGTCGTTGAAGGTGGCGATGTCGAGGGCGTCGATAGTCTCGAAGTCGTAGTCGCCATTCTCATCGCGTGGTGTATCCTCGCGGTCGAGGAAGTAGTCGTCGAGGGAGATCATTGTGGGCTGTAGGCCGAGTATGCGCAGCTGTATGCCCAAGCGCTTCGAGAAGGTTGTTTTGCCGCTCGAGGAGGGGCCGCTCACCAGCACCACGCGCGTGCCTTGTGCCTTGTGGGCTTCGGCAATGCGGTCGGCGATGGCTGCCAGCTTCTTTTCGTGGAAGGCTTCGGCAATCTTTATGAGGTCGCCGCCGTCGCCCTCGGCAATCTTACGGTTGAGCTGACCGATGTTGGCAACCCCCATGACATCCACCCATCCGCGGTACTCCTGAAAGACATCGAACATCTTGTCCTGTGGCACCATGGGCTCGAAACTGTCGGGAGCCGTGCGCGAGGGCACAGCGATGTAGATGCCGCCATAGTAGACCCTCAGGTCGTAGAGATGGAGGTAGCCTGTGGAGGGGGCGAGGGCTCCGTAGAAGTAGCCCGCCATGTCGTCGAGCGTGTAGACCGTCACATAGAGGTGGGGGCGCGAGGAGATGATATCTATCTTGTCCTGAAAACCGAGTCGGCGGTAGATGTCGAGCACCTCATCTTTGAGCAGTTTGTGGCGCACGATGGGGAGGTCGGCAGCGATTATCTCGTCGAGTCTGCTCTTTATGGCGGCCACAATTTCGGGTGTGGAGGTCACTCCCTCAATCTCGCAGTAGAAACCCCTTGACACGGAGTGGGTGATGCGGAAACGCCCCTCGGGATAGAGGTCCCTCACAGCTTTGTGGAGTGCGAGGAAGAGGGTGCGTTGGTAGACTCTCGACCCTTCGAAGTGGGTGATGTCGATGAAGCGTACGCTGGAGGGCTCTATTATGCGTGCGTCGAGCTCACGGATGGAGTTGTTTACATAGGCGGCAAGGAAGGGGTGGCCGCTATTGCTGCGGAGCCCTTGGGCGATGGTGCCGAGGGTGGTGCCCCACTCGACCTCCATGGTGGTGCCGATGTTTTCGCACACGATTTTCACTTTGTCAATCATAGTAGTATGGGGTTTTAGGTTGTTTCGGAAAGTTGTAGGCGTGGTGGCCTAAACTCTTCCAAAGTTACAAAAAACTTTGTACTTTTGCATGAAAAACCGATGTTTTCTGATAATAATCCGTTAATAATAGAGTATGAAACCCCTCAAATTTACCCTTTTGGCGCTCCTTGTGGCCCTCGCAGCCTCCTGCACACCCCCCTCAGAGAAGATTCTGATTATCTCCACCAGCGACATCCACGCCAAGTTGGACATGGTTCCTCGCCTTGCCGCCTTCGTTGACGAGGCACGCATGCAGGACACCGCTCGCGTATTCCTTGTGGATGCTGGCGACCGCTGGACCGGCGACCCCTATGTGGATATGGCTCCCAATGCCGGCCTACCCATCATTGAGCAGATGAATCGCCTCGGCTACGATGTGGCCACCTACGGTAACCACGAGTTCGACATGGGTCTCGACACCCTCCAGAGGCGTGTGGAGGATGCTGAGTTTGACCTCGTGCTGGCCAATGTGGACACCCGACAGAGTGTGTGGCAGCAGCCCAAACCCTACACCATTAAGCGTGCAGGGCGTGCCAAGGTGGGCTTCATCGGAGTTGTGACCAACTATGCCAACGGACACCCCGATGGCAAGGACCGTATATTTGTGGGCACCGAGTTCTTCTCGCCCGAGTGGGCCGGCGAGAAGTATGGCCGCGAGCTGCGCGAGAAGTGCGATGTGATGGTCGTTATCTCCCACTGCGGCCTCGACCGCGACACCACCAATGTGGCCTCGTCGTTCCCCATGGCCGACCTCATCGTGAGCGGCCACACCCACGAGCGTTTCTCGGGCACAGCCAATGGGGTTGCCGTAGTGCAGGGCACCAACAAACTTCGCGCCGTGGGACTCACCACCATCTCGCTGCGCCGTGGCAGGGTGGAGAGCGTCACCACAGAGTATCGCGAGCTCCCCGAGGTGGAGAAGGAGAGCACACGCGCCGAGATTGATGGCTACATCAACGACCCCTTCCTCAACGAAACCATCGGCACCCTCACTGCCGAGGCCAACAAGACCGCCCTCGCACAGATGATGGCCGACGAGGGACGAAGGGTGGCCGGCACCGACCTCGCATTCTACCACATTGGCGGCACCCGCATCAGCCACCTCGCCGAGGGACCCGTGAGGCGTGCGGATATCTACGAGCTGGAGCCCTTTAGCAGCGATTTGGTTGTCACCACCATGACCCTTGCTGAAATCAAGGAGATGATTATCAATAAGTTCAACGATACGACCAACTACAAGGAGTCGCACCGCCGCGACCTCATCCCCTCGGGTATGAGCTACACGATTGTCACAAACCCTGCCACGGGCGATGCTGTGGATATCCGTTTCGATATTCCCCGCCGCAAGGAGCTCTACACGGTGGCTATGAGCAACTATGTCTACGAGAACAAGACCTATCCCTATACCCGAAGGGCCGAGGATGGGCGCACACCTCTGGTTACCCGCTACCTCTTCGACCGTCTTGCCGAGGGGCCCTACACCCCCGACCTCAAGGAGCGAGTCTTTGTGAAGTAGCAGTAAAAAAAGCTGACCCTTAGGTCAGCTTTTTTTATTTGCATATTACGGGCAGAGTGCCTCGTTTGCGTTGTTCATCTCGGAGCACTATTGGCCGAGGTGTTCGGGCTCGTCACCATTGTCGGGGGTTACGAAGCCGCGCGAGATAAGCAGGGGGGTACGGCTGGGCTCGGCACCACGGAAGTCGCGGTAGAGATCCATGCCATCCTTGGTGCCTCCCGACGCAAGAAGGGTGCGCAGGCGTGCGGCGGTATCCTTGTCGAAGAGGTCGCCACTCTCCACAAATGCCTGATAGGCATCTTTGTCGAGCACCTCGGCCCAGATGTAGGAGTAGTAGCCCGAGGAGTAGCCACCGTCGAAGATGTGGGAGAAGTAGGGGTAGCGATAGCGGGGAACAATCTGGCTTACGAGCCCCCTTTCGGTGTTCATCTTCTTCTGCTCAAAGGCTACGGGGTCGAGGCCCTCGGCTGTGCGCAGGGTGTGGATATCCATATCGGTGTAGGAGGCTGCCAAGAGCTCGGTAGTGGTGAAGCCCTGACCGAACTTGCTGCTCTGCTCTATGCGGCGGATGAGGTTGTCGGGGATGACTGCGCCACTCTGGTAGTGGATGGCGTAGGTCTTGAGCATGGCGGGCTCCATTGCCCAGTTCTCCATGATTTGGCTGGGGAGCTCCACAAAGTCGCGCTCCACGCCTGCCAGACCCTTGTAGGGTACCTGTGCGAAGAGGTTGTGGAGGGCGTGGCCAAACTCGTGGAAGAAGGTTTCGGTCTCATCCACCGAGAGGAGCGAGGGGGTGTTGCCGCTGGGGCGGGGGAAGTTGCAGACAACGGTCACCACGGGGGTCACCCTCTGGCCATCCTTCATGCTCATCGACACATACTCGCCACACCATGCGCCACCGCCCTTGCCGGCGCGGGGGAAGAAGTCGAAGATAACCACACCAAGCAGGGTGCCGTCGGAGTCGTTCACCTTGTAGGTGGAGCACTCCTTGTTGTAGGCCACCACACTTACGGGGGTGAAGGTGATACCATAGAGGCGGTTGCAGAGGCCAAAGATGCCCTGACGAACATTGTCGAGCGAGAAGTAGGGGCGCAAAGCCTGCTCGTCGAGGTTGTAGCGCTGTTTGCGCACCTTCTCCGAGTAGTAGAACCAATCCCATGCCTCCAGCTTGGCAGTGTTGTCGTTAAGCTCCTTGCGCATCATCTCGGTCATCTCGCCCAGCTCCCTCTTGGCCGAGTTGAGCGAGGGCTCCCACAGGTCGTCGAGAAGCTCATAGACAGCCTTGGGTGTCTTGGCCATCACATCGTCGAGCACATAGTCGGCGTGGGACTTGAAGCCCAAGAGCTGTGAGCGGCGGGTGCGGAGGTCGATGATGGTCTTGATGAGCTCGGTGTTGTCCCTCTCGCCGCCGTTGCAACGCTCAATGTAGGCGGTGTAAATCTCCTTGCGCAGGTTGCGGTCGGTGGAGTAGGTGAGGAAGGGGAAGATGCTCGAGCGGTTGAGGGTGAAGAGGTACTCACTCTTGTGTCCGGCTTCGGTTGCGGCGTCGCGCGCACTGTTTTTGAGCGATTGAGGAAGGCCTCCGAGCTGGTCGCTGCTCAGCAGCAGTTGATACTCGGCATTGGCGGCCAGCAGGTTCTGTGCGTAACTTACGGTTGCCTCAGAGAGCTGGCGGTTAATCTCGGCGAGCTCGGCCTGTTTGTCGGCAGGCAGGTTGGAGCCGCCCCTCTCGAACTCCTTGAAAGTCTTCTCGGTGAGCCTCAGCTGCAAAGCGTCGAGCCCTGCGCGGTGGCGACGGTTGTAGAACTTCTTGACCCTCTCAAAGAGGTCGGCATTCATCATGATTTCGTCCGAGTGGGCAGCAAGCATGGGGCTCACTTCGGCCTCCACTTTCTGGAGGTCGGGGTTGGTGTCGGCGGCGGCAATCAGGAAGAAGGTGTTGGCCACATTGTTGAGCATCCCACCCGCATTGTCGAGGGCGAGGATGGTGTTCTCAAAAGTGGGCTCCTCGGGGTTGGCCACGATGGCCTCCACCTCGGCTTTGTGGGCCTCCATGGCTGCCTCGAAGGCGGGGAGGTAGTCGCTCACCTCAATCTTCTCGAAGGGGGGGATACCATAGGGGGTGTTCCACTCCTCGAGGAGGGGGTTGGTGCGCTCGGCTGTGGGTGTTGAATTGCAGGCGATGGATGTCATAGCTATTGCAACGATGGTGAATAAACTTGAGTGTTTCATGCTTGTTATGGTTTGTAGGTTGATTAGTTATGCTCTGATTTTGGCAATGAGGCCCGTGAGTACCGCACCGGGACCGCACTCCACAAACTCCTCGGCACCGTCGCGAAGCATGGCCCTCACACTCTGGGTCCACCTCACAGGCGAGGTGAGCTGAGCGATAAGGTTGGCCTTAATCTCCGTGGGGTCGGTGTGGGGTGTGGCATCGACATTCTGGTAGATGGGGCAGCGGGGTGTGTGGAACTCTGTGGCCTCGATGGCGGCGGCAAGCTCCTCGCGTGCGGAGGCCATGCAGGGGGAGTGGAAACCTCCGCCCACTGCCAAGGGAAGGGCCCTCTTGGCACCCGCGGCCTTGAGTGCCTCGCAAGCCGCTTTGACACCCTCGATGGTGCCCGAAACGACCACCTGACCGGGGCAGTTGTAGTTGGCAGCCACAACCCCCTCGATGGTGGCACACACCTCCTCAATTTTCTCGTCGGGGAGGGCAAGTATGGCGGCCATTGTGGAGGGCTGCTCCTCGCAAGCCTTCTGCATGGCAAGGGCGCGGGCATAGACCAACCTCAGGGCGCTCTCAAACGAGAGAGCACCTGCTGCGGCAAGGGCGCTGAACTCGCCGAGCGAGTGGCCCGCAACCATCTGTGGGTCGAACTCTTCGCCGAGAGCCACGGCAGCTGCCACAGAGTGGATAAACACCGCAGGCTGAGTGACTTTGGTCTGCTTGAGCTCCTCGGCCGAGCCCTCAAACATTATCTTCGATATCTCAAATCCGAGGATGCGGTCGGCCTCCTCGAAGAGTGCTCGTGCGGCGGGCGACGACTCCCATAGGTCGCGACCCATGCCGCTGAACTGACTCCCCTGTCCGGGGAATACATAAGCCTTTTTCATTGCAGTCTTGTTTATTGTTGAATTTACAAATATAGTGTTTTTTTCCGTAATTCCACCCCCTCCTCCCTCCGAGGGGTGGTGACGACCCTCGGAGGGGGTGAAAATTGTTAATAAAAAGGGGGGAGTTTTTTTGAGCAGTCCCAAAAAAAGTTAGTACTTTTGTGGCTTAATTGTTAGTTTAGGAATACTACCCCTTATGCGTTTCATACTTTTGATTGTCTATCTGCTGATGATTGTCCTCTGGGCAATCGTTTCACTCGTGGTTATGGGACTGCTGGCCCTCGTTTCGCTCCCCTTCGACAAGGAGCGCAGGGCTGTGTTGGCCTACTCGAGAGTGGTGGCACGCATGGTCTACCACCTCTCCCCCATGTGGAGGGTGAAGGTGGAGGGTGCCGAGAGGGTGCCCGAGGGGGAGGTGATGGTTGTCACCTGCAACCACCAATCCTTTTTCGACATACCCTTGCTCTTCTTCCTCCCCATCTGGTGCTTCAAGTTTGTGTCGAAGGTGGAGGTGAGGAATATCCCCGCGATAGGCTGGATGCTGGGGCTCCGTGGCGACATTGTCATTCGTCGCGGCACGACCTCGGCAGCCACAACCCTCCAAAAAGAGGGTGGCGCCCACCTGCAGGCCGGCACCTCGGTGGTTATCTTCCCCGAGGGTACACGCACCAAGGACGGTGAGGTACACCGCTTCAAGGAGGGAGCCTTCCGATTGGCTAAGGAGAATGGGGTGGGCGTGCTCCCCTGTGTGCTCGACGGCACACCGCGCCTCTTTACTAAACGAGGACTTCAGAGCAGAACACTCCGCCTCCGTGTGCTGGAGCCCATAAGCTCTGTGGCAGTGGCCGCAACGGAGCCCAAAGAGATGGCTGCCCGTGTGGAGGAGATGACACGCCGAGCATTGGAAGAATTGAGAAATAAGAAATAACAACGCGATATACAGTGGCAAACGAAACAACCAAAGCAGCAGTACAGTACACCGACAAGGATATCGAGCAGCTTCCCGCGAGAGAGCAGGTGAGGCTGCGTCCCGGTATGTGGATTGGTAAACTCGGCGACGGCTCGCTCCCCGAGGACGGTATCTACACCCTCATCAAGGAGGTGGTGGATAACTCGGTGGATGAGTTCACCATGGGCTCGGGCTCGCAAATTGACATAGACATCGAGGATAAGTGGGTGACCATCCGCGACTATGGTCGTGGTATTCCTCTCAATATGCTCGACGCCTGTGTGGGAGTGATGAATGTGAGCGGTAAGTATCAGGGCGCGGGCTACAAGAAGACCGTGGGTCTGAATGGTGTGGGTCTGAAGGCTGTGAACTACCTCTCGCTCCACTTCGAGGCAAGGAGTGTGCGTGAGGGTAGGGCCCGCACAGTGGTCTTCGAGCAGGGACTGCTGAAGGACGACCGCTGGGAGGAGGGTGTGACCGAGAAGGCCGGCACCACCGTGCGCTACTTGGTGGATGAGGAGATTTTCGGCATCTACGACTACCACCTCGACTATGTGGAGCAGAGGGTGAAGAACTACACCTACCTCAACACAGGCCTTGTCTTCAAATTCAACGGCAAACGCTATGAGTCGAAACATGGTCTGCTCGACCTGCTGAACGAGAATCTCGACGAGGAGCCCGTATATCCCCCTATCCACATCAAAGGAACCGATGTGGAGATTGCCTTCACCCACGGCTCCGGCTATGGCGAGACCTACTTCTCCTTTGTGAACTCGCAGTACACCCCCATGGGTGGTACCCATCAGGCGGCCCTCAAAGAGGCGGTGGCCAAGACCATCAAGGAGTTTTTCAAGAAGGACTACGACCCCTCGGATGTGCGCGGCTCGATTGTGGCAGCAATCAGTGTGAGCGTCGAGGAGCCCGAGTTTGAGAGCCAGACGAAGATTAAGCTCTCGTCGAAAAATATGGGTCCCGGCCTCCTCTCGGTGCGACAATTCATCGGCGACTTTGTGAAGCAGGAGCTCGACAACTACCTCCACAAACACCCCGAGAGCGCACAGCTGCTCAATAAGAAGATTGTGGCCAACGAGAAGGAGCGCAAGGCTATTACCACCGTGCAGAAAAAGGCGAGGGAGATTGCCAAGAAGGTGAGCCTCAACAATAAAAAACTGAGGGATTGCAAAATCCACCTCTCGGATGCCAAGAACCCCCGCAGGGAGGAGTCGATGATATTCATCACGGAGGGTCTGTCGGCGAGCGGCTCGATTACCGCCTCGAGGGATGTGCAGACCCAGGCGGTCTTCTCGCTGCGTGGTAAGCCCAAGAACTGCTATGGCGAGAGCAAAGCATTCGTGTATAAGAACGAGGAGTTCAACCTGTTGCAGGCGGCGCTCGACATCGAGGAGAGCATCGACAATCTGCGCTACAACAAAATCATCATCGCTACCGATGCCGATGTGGATGGTATGCACATCAGGCTGCTGATGATGGGCTTCTTCCTCCAGTTCTTCCCCGATGTGATTCGTCAGAACCACCTGTTTGTGTTGCAGACCCCCCTGTTCCGTGTGCAGAACCGCCAGCAGACCAAGGTTATCTACTGCTACAACGAGGAGGAGAAGCAGAGGGCTATGGCTGAGATTGGTGCCAACTATGAGGTCACCCGATTCAAAGGTCTGGGCGAGATATCCTCCGAGGAGTTCAGGGAGTTTATTGGCCCCAAGATGAGGCTCGAACCTGTGAAAATCTCCTCCGAGGAGCCCATCCACACCATGCTGGAGTTCTACCTCGGCAGCAACACCCCCGAGCGTCAGGGATTTATTGTCGATAACCTCCGTATCGAGGCCGACTATGTGGACGAAATAAGGTAGGAGGAGTTGGTGTCCCAAGTGGCACTTCTACCATGTCAATTCGTGGTGGGCAGGTGCAGAATTAGGGGAAGACACAGTAGAGGAGATACGACATAGAGTGCAAAAATTTTTGGTGTGGCTTTTTACAAAAAGCCGCGAAAGAGAGAGCTGAAAAAGCTGAAAAACGAGAGAGTAAAGAACAGCAATAATAATATGCAGAACGACTACATAAACGAGCCCACAGAGGAGCTGCTCGAGGCTGAGCTGCCGGAGGAGGCCACCGAGGGTGGCGACCAGCAGGAGAGCGAGGAGTATGAGGTGTCGGAGGTGAATGCCGACAAGCTCTCCGACAAGTATGCCAAACTGATGGGCGAGAACGGCAAGACCAAAACCAAACTGACGGGACTCTTCCGCGATTGGTTTCTCGACTACGCCTCCTATGTAATCTTGGAGCGTGCGGTGCCCTACATTGACGATGGCCTGAAACCTGTGCAGAGGCGTATTCTGCACTCCATGCGTCGCATGTATGACGGCAGCCGCATTAAGGTGGCCAACATCGTGGGACACACCATGCAGTTCCACCCCCACGGCGACGCCTCCATTGGCGACGCTCTCGTGCAGCTCGGCCAGAAGGACCTTCTTATTGATACTCAGGGTAACTGGGGTAATATCCTCACGGGAGATGGCGCGGCTGCTCCCCGTTATATCGAGGCAAGGCTCTCGAAGTTTGCGTTGGAGGTGGCTTTCAGCCCCAAGATTACCGAGTGGATGCTCTCCTACGACGGTCGCAGTAAGGAGCCTGTGACCCTCCCCGTGAAGTTCCCTCTGCTGCTGGCACAGGGTGTGGATGGTATTGCTGTGGGTCTGTCGTCCAAGATTTTCCCCCACAACTTCAACGAGCTGCTCGACGCTTCGGTGGCCCACCTGAAGGGTGAGGATTTCGAGCTCTTCCCCGACTTCCCCACGGGCGGTCTGGTGGATGTGAGCCGCTACAACGACGGCTTGAGGGGTGGCAGCGTGAAGGTGAGGGCCCGCATCGTGAAGGCCGACGCACGCACCATAGCCATCACAGAAATCCCCTTCAGCACCACCTCCGAGGTCATCAAAGACTCCATCGTGAAGGCCTCCGAGCAGGGTAAGATAAAGATTAAGAGCGTGGAGGATAACACTGCCTCCACTGTGGAGCTGCTGGTGCATGTGGCTGCCGGCGAGTCGATTGATAAGACCATCGACGCCCTCTATGCCTTCACCGACTGCGAAAAGACCATTTCGCCCAACGCCTGTGTCATCAAGGATGGCAAGCCCTGTTTTATGGGTGTGAAGGCCATCTTGCGCCACAACGCCGAGCACACACGCAGCCTGCTGGGACAGGAGTTGCAGGTGAGGCTCGACGAGCTCAACGAGGAGTGGCACATGGCCTCGCTGGAGCGCATATTCATCCAGAACAAAATCTACCAAGTGCTCGAGAAGTGTAAGAGCCCCGAGGAGGCCTACAATGCTGTGGATGCCGCACTCGAGCCCTTCAAAAAACTCCTGCGCAGGGAGGTGACCCGCGAGGATGTGGTGAAGCTCACCGAGCTGAAGTTTATCCGCATCACACGCTACGACCTCGACAAGGCCGACAACCACATAAAGAGTGTGGAGAAGGAGATAAAGCAGGTGAAGCACGACCTCGCACACCTCACAGAGTTTGCCATCGCCTACTTCGAGGGTATCAAGGAGCGCTACGGCAAGGGGCGCGAGCGTAAGACGGAGATTCGCTCCTTCGATAGTATCGCACAGGCCAAGGTGGCTGTGGTCAACTCCAAACTCTATGTCGATAGGGAGAACGGCTTCTTCGGCATCGGTCCCCAGATGCGCCAGAACGAGTATGTGTGCGACTGCTCCGATATGGACGATGTAATCGTAATCTTGGAGGATGGCCGCTATGTCATCCGTAAGGTGCTCGACAAGGATTTCTTTGGTGCGGGTGTGACCCACATCGGAGTCTTCCGCAAGGGCGACAAGCGCACCATCTACAACATCCTCTACCGCGACGGCGACAAGGGCCCCTACATGATGAAGCGTTGTGCCATAGATGCCATCACCCGCGACAAGGAGTATAACCTCACAAAGGGTACGCCCAAGAGCCGTATCCTCTACCTCTCGGCCAACCCCAATGGCGAGGCAGAGGTGCTCAAGGTGGTGTTCCGCCAGAAGGCCAAGCTGAAGAAGGCTTTTGCCGAGCTCGACTTCAGCACTCTGGCCATCAAGGGACGAGGCTCGCAGGGTAACATCTTCTCGCGCAACCCCATCCATCGCATTCTCTTCAAGGAGAAGGGTACTTCGACCCTCTCCGGCCAACAGATATGGTACGACCCCGATGTGAAACGACTCAACGACAGCGGCCACGGCGAGCTGCTCGGCGAGTTTGTGGGAGCAGACAAGATTATCGTCTTCACCGCCAAAGACCAATACTACACCACGGGCTACGATGTGGGTCACCACTTCCCCGAAGATACCGTGAGGGTGGAGAAGTACGACTCCTCGAGGGTCTACAGTGTCGCCTATTGGGACCATGCGGCGGGCTACTACTACATCAAGCGCTTCCAAGCCGAGGACTCGGAGCGTATGATGTTCTTCGTTGACGAGGAGAATGCACGCTCCAAGTCGGTGGGTATCTCCACGGAGGCTACACCCGCACTGGAGGTTATCTATGGCGGTGTGCACGCCACCAAACCCTCCGACATCATCAATGTGGAGGAGTTTATCGGTGTGAAGAGCCACAAGGCCAAGGGTAAGAGGATTACTACCTATGTGGTTGATAAACTGAGGTTCATACCAAGTCACTTTGCCCCCATGGCCGACCTCGAGGAGCCCTCTGACGAGGAGTTAGAGGTGGTGGAGGAGCCCGCAGTGGAGCCCGCACCCTTCCGCGGCATTGTGGAGCAACCCAAGTCGAAAAAGGGAGAGAGCAAGGAGGCTGAGCCTACGGCGGAGACTGTGGCTGAGCCCGAGGCGGAGGTGAAGCCCGAGCCAGTACCTGCACCCGAGCCTGTCAATAACGACAATGTGGAGTTGGAAATCATCATCCCCAAAGAGGAGGAGGAGGTGACCCGCCACATCGATTCGCAGCAGCTCAACCTGTTCTAAAAAAACCACGCCGGATGATACTCGTTTTGGTGGGATTTATGGGGTGCGGCAAGAGCACCGTGGCACGAGGGCTCGCGGAGCTCTCGGGAGCCCCCCTTGTCGACCTCGACCACCGAGTGTGCGAGTTGGCGGGAGCCGAGAGTGTGGCCGAGATTTTCGCCACCCGTGGCGAGGAGGAGTTCCGCAAGTTGGAACGGCAGGCTATCGACTCGCTTGCCTCGCTGGAGGAGGCCATTGTTGCTACGGGCGGCGGTGCCCCCTGTGTGGGCGACAACATGGAGCGACTGATGGCACTCGGAACCACCATCTACCTGAAGATGACCCCCCGAGCACTGCGCGACAGGCTGCTGAGGGTGAGGGTTGTGAGGCCCAAGATTGTGGGAATGGGGCCAGAGGAGCTATTGGAGTATGTCACACGGTTGCTTGCCGAGCGCGAGCCCTACTACTCCCGAGCTCGAGTGGTGGTCGATTGCGACGGCATACCATCGAGGGTGATAGTATCGAGGTTGAAATATCTTCTTAAAAAGCGTCCATAGAGGGCGCTTTTTAAGTTTTAAGCCAAGAGTCTTGTGCAGGAGCCGGAGCCAGAGCGGCTCTTTTGTTATGGGATTTCTTTGCAGTGATTTGCGCGAACTTTTGGCAGCCGGATGCTAATAATTTTGCATCTTGAATTATAAAGCGGCTCTTTTGTGATGGGAATTCTTTGCAGTGTTTTGCACGAACTTTTGGCAGCCGGATGCTAATAATTTTGCATTTTGAATTATAAATAGGTATCTTTGTAGATTGGAAAATGTGGCATTATGAGTAGAAATGCTCCAATAGGTATCTTCGACTCCGGAATGGGAGGCTTGTCGGTGTGGCGAGAGCTGCGCCGAGAGCTGCCATGTGAGTCGGTGGTCTATCTGGCCGACGGCAAGAACTGCCCCTACGGGGAGCGCTCGGCTGAGGAGATAGCCTCCCTCACCCGTGCGGCTGTCGAGGAGCTCCTTGCGAGGGGCGCGAAGCTCATAATCGTTGCTTGCAACACAGCCACGGCCATGGCTATCGACATGCTCCGCAAGGATTACGACATCCCCTTTGTGGGTATGGAGCCCGCCGTGAAACCCGCAGCACTCAGCTCTCGGAGTGGGGTGATAGGCATCCTTGCCACCCAAGCGGCCCTTGCCGGAGGGCTCTTCAGGGCGACAAGTGCCCGCTACTCCTCGCAGGTGGAGATACTCTCCGCTGTGGGAGAGGGCTTTGTGGAGGTCGTGGAGCAGGGGGCCGAGGAGAGCCCCGAGGCGGAGAGCCTTGTGAGGAGGGTGTTGGAGCCGATGATTGAGGCAGGTGCCGACCGAATAGTGCTGGGCTGCACCCACTATCCTTTCCTCGAGGGGAGCATGCGTAGGGTCATCGGCACGAGGGAGGTGGAGCTTGTGAACCCCGCACCCGCCGTTGTGAGGAGGGCCAAGTGGCTGCTGGAGCAGAGTGGCGAGTTGGCCGAGGAGGGCCACAAGGCGGAGCTCTCGTTTGTGACCTTCGCCGACGATGAGTATCTGGCAAGGCTCAAGGCCAGAGCGACAAACATTGATGAGTGTAGATAGAGAAAAAGAAGGATGGCCCCTCAATGGATGGCTGTCGATTGACAAGAGATAAACTATGGCAAAGAGTACAAAAACTGCCACCCCTGTGAGCACCAAGCGTACGCAGGCGACCCCACGCAAGGAGTTGGGCAGTGGCGAAAATAAGCAACAGTTCGATTGGGAGGACCTTTTGGGCTTCATATTCCTCTTTGGCTCGCTCTTTATGGGCGTGGCCATCATATCCCACTACTTCACTTGGAGGGCCGACCAGATTGCCGAGGTGGCTACCAACAGCGGTGGCGAGATAGGCCTCCTTGTGGCCAACCTCTTCGTGAGGGATTGGTTCGGCATCTTTGCCATCTGCCTGCCTGTGATGGGCATGATTGCTGCGGTGAAACTCCTCCAGAACGACAAGCGCAACCTGTTGTCGTTGTTGAAGAGGATTGTGCTCACCATGTTGCTCGGTAGCATTACCCTCGGCTTCATCACCGGTGCCGATGGTGCTTTCGGCTCGGGCTTGGGCGGCAAGATGGGTATTGATGTCGCCGAGTGGCTGAGCAAATATCTGGGCCGCATGGGTACGGCTTTGCTGATATGTCTGTGTGGATTCCTGCTGGTCTACTACATCAATGCTATGCGCACCATTGCCACCGTGAGGGGTGTGATTCGCCACACGGGAGCACTCTTTAGGGGGCGTACCAATGGCGAGGAGAGCGAGGAGGAGTTTCGCATCGAGGAGTCCGAGGAGGAGTTGGAAAATGTTGTAGCAGCCCCCTTTGAGGAGCCCTTTGAGGAGGTGTCGATTGCTGCAGAACAGCCGTCGGAAGAGGTTGAACAATCGCCGTTTGTGGACCCCGAGGTAGCCCCCGAGGCCGCCACTGACAAACCCGAGGAGCCCGATGCGGAGGTGGCTCTGGAGGTGATAATCCCCGGTGAGGAGGAGGGTGACGAGGTGCCCCTCGCTGTGGAGCCCGCTCTGGCTGCCGTTTCGGCAACCGTGGTGGGAGCCACTGCTGCAGCGACTGCTGCAACTGCCACTGCCGAAACGGAGGGAGATATTGTCCCTCTGGAGAGTGCGGGCGTCGGTGGGCAGCAACGCTCCTTCCGCTCGAACCGCGTGATGGGTAGCACCGAGCTGGAGGTGGTAGATACCGATTTTGGAGGTATGCAGGGGTTGCCCGACGAGGAGCCCCGATGCAGCCAGCCCTCTGTGGATGAACTCTCGGAGGAGGAGCTGGGCGCAGTGGTCGAGGTGTCGCCTGTGGCCACTCGGGATGCCGGCGTGTCTGAACCTGCACCACAGCCCGATGAGGAGCTTGTGGAGGTGGGCGTAGGCGGTGTGGTGGTGACCGACGCCGAGGGCACTGTGACGGTGGTGATGGGTGAACACTCCGACGAGGAGGCCGGCAAAATAGGCACCCTCTACGACCCCACTAAGGAGCTCGAAAAGTTCCACCGTCCACCACTCGAAATCCTCGAAAAATATGACGCCGACTATGAGCAGGACGCCGAGGAGCGTGCGCGAGAGATTGGCGAAAACAAGAAGATTATAACCGAAACCCTCGGCTCCTTCGGTGTGGCCATCAAGAAGATTACCGCCACCGTGGGACCCACCGTCACCCTCTATGAGTTGGAGCCCGGCGACGGTGTGAAGGTGGGGCGCATCACAGGCCTCGAGGCTAACATTGCCCTCTCGCTGAAGGCTACAAGCATCCGTATGATTTGCCCCATGCCGGGCCGCGGTACGGTGGGCATCGAGATTCCTAACATCAATCGTCGCACGGTGTCGATGTACTCGGTGTTGAAGAGCAAGAAGTTCCAAGAGAGCAAATATGCGCTCCCTGTGGCTATCGGCAAGACCATCCAGAACGAGACCTTCGTGTTCGACTTGGCGGATATGCCCCACATGATTGTGGCAGGTGCTACGGGTCAGGGTAAGTCGGTGGGCCTCAATGCAATCATCACCTCGCTTATCTACAAACGCCACCCTGCTGAGCTGAAATTTGTGATGGTCGACCCCAAGATGGTGGAGCTCACCCTCTACAATCAACTCGAAAACCACTATTTGGCCAAGATGGAGAGCGAAGAGGAGGCTATCCTCACCGATACACAGAAGGTGGTCTACACCCTCAATTCGCTCTGTATAGAGATGGAGGAGAGGTATAAGTTGCTCCGTGCGGCAGGTGTGAAACGCATCGATGCCTACAACAAAAAGTTCCTCGAACGCAGGCTCCATCCCAAGTATGGCCATCGCTTTATGCCCTACATCGTTGTGGTGATTGATGAGTTTGCCGACATGATTATGACGGCCGGCAAGGAGGTCGAAAACCCCATCCAGCGCCTCGGTCAGCTGGCCCGCGCTGTGGGTATTCACCTGATTATCGCCACCCAGCGACCCGACGCCAAGGTTATCACGGGCCTCATCAGCTCCAACTGCCCCTCGAGGATGGCCTTCAAGGTGGCCAACAACATCAACTCGCGCATTATTCTCGGCGAGCCCGGTGCAGAGAAACTCATCGGTAAGGGCGATATGTTGGTGCAGATTAATGGCGAGTCGACCCGTTTGCAGTGCGCCCTCATTGACACCCCCGAGATTGAGCGTATCGTGAGCTTTGTGGCACGACAGCAGGGCTACTCGTCGGCCTACCTGCTGCCCGACTATGTTCCCGAGGATGGTGGTCACAACGACCCCAAGGAGGAGCTGGGCGAGCTCGACAGCATGTTCGAGGAGATTGCACGATTTGTGGTGACCAACCAGCAGGGCTCCACCTCCTTTGTGCAACGCCGCTTCAAGATTGGCTACAATCGCGCAGGCCGCATTATGGACCAGCTGGAGGCCTATGGTATTGTGGGGCGCAGTGAGGGTGGCAAGTCGCGTGAGGTGCTCATTAGCGACCCCGCAACTCTGGAGCGCAAACTGAACGATATTTTTGTTGATAACCTCCAATAGCGGGGGGTGATAATCGGTTGATTATGAAAAGATTTTGTCTGCTGATCTGGGTCATTGCAGGGTGCTGCGGCGTGTGGGGTCAGAGCGGCCCCGAGGTGCTCCGTGCGGTGAGCGAAAAGATGGCGACCATGGAGAGCTACCGCATAGAGTTTGCACTCGAAATGGAGGCGGCTGAGAACCCCTCGAAAGGCCACTGTGTGGTGGCGGGCGAGAGGTATGTGATAGCCATCGACGACCTCGTGCAGGGGTGCGACGGCGAGGTACTGTGGATGGTGAATGGCGCAGTGGGCGAGGTGACACTCGATAGCCCCAAACCACAGAGCCGTTCGCTCTTCGACAACCCCACCAGAGCCTTCGATTTTGCCGAGGAGATGTTTGAGGTTGTAGATTTTGACGACTCCGAGGCGGGAGTGTGGAAACTTGTGCTGCGACCCGCTGTGGGGGTGCTCGATGGTATCGAACATGTGGTGCTCCATGTGGAGCGTGCAACATCGCTCCCCGTGAGGCTTGGCTACGACATGGGAGGCATGGGGCTCTACCTCAACATCGCGAGTGTGACCCCCATCGAGGTGACCGGCGAAGAGTTTGTGTTTGCTCCGGCAAACTACCCCGATTGCGAGATTATAGACTTCCGATAGGGCGACGGAGGGTGAATGAGTGTGATTGGTCGTTACGCTCGCCCTTAAGCCCGAAACCGTTTTTTTCGACCTTATACCCAAAGGGGAATGGCTATTTTATTTGTTAGTCGTTCCCCTTTTTTGTTTTTGTCAAGCTCCTTTCGGGAGGGTGTCGGTTGCGGTGGCAAAAAGCATTACCTCTCCGCAATTTTATAAAAAACTATGTTTTTTAGAAAAAATCGTGCCGAGCGTGTGTGGTTATGGAAAATATTTGTATCTTTACGCGATTAATTGCGCACGAAAGAAACAAATCACAATATTATGTCCGAAATAGAGAACATAACTACAACTGAAGCACTCCCCACTCAGGAGCGAATCATCAAGATTAACATCGAGGAGGAGATGAAGAGTGCCTACATTGACTATTCAATGTCGGTAATCGTTTCGCGAGCTCTGCCCGATGCAAGGGACGGTATGAAACCCGTTCATCGCCGCATCCTCTATGGCATGAGCCACGAGCTGGGTCTTTACTCCCACAAGCCTACCCGTAAGAGCGCCCGTATCGTGGGTGATGTGATGGGTAAGTTCCACCCCCACGGCGATAGTTCCATCTACGACGCTATGTGCCGCATGGCGCAGCCTTGGAGCTTGCGCTACCCGCTGGTGGATGGTCAGGGTAACTTCGGCTCGATGGATGGCGACTCGCCCGCAGCTATGCGTTACACCGAGGCCCGCATGAGGAAAATCACCGACGAGGTGATGGCCGACATCGAGAAGGATACCGTGGACTTCACCTACAACTTCGACGATACCGAGCTGGAGCCCACCGTGCTCCCCACTCGTATCCCCCTGCTAATGGTCAACGGCTCGAATGGTATTGCTGTGGGTATGGCCACCAACATGGCTCCCCACAACCTCTCGGAGTGCTGCGACGCCATCTGTGCCTACATCGACAACCCCGATATGGAGCCCGGAGAGATGTGTCAGTATGTGAAGGGTCCCGACTTCCCCACAGGTGCCATTATCTATGGCTACGAGGGTGTCAGGGAGGCCATTGAGACGGGTAAGGGCCGTGTGGTAATCCGTGCGAAGACCGAGATTGAGTATACCAAGAGCGGTAGGGAGTGCATCGTGGTGACCGAGGTTCCCTATATGGTCAATAAGGCAGAGCTGGTGCAGAAGATTGCACAGCTCGTGAATGAGAAGAAGATTGAGGGTATCTCCTACATCAATGACGAGAGTAATAAGGAGGGTGTCCGCATCGTTATCATACTGAAGCAGGACGCTGTGAGCAGTGTTGTGCTTCAGCACCTCTACAAGAACACCCCCCTGCAGAGTTCGTTCTCGGTGAACAACATTGCTCTGGTGGGTGGTCGCCCTATGCTCATGAGCTTCAAGGATATGGTGCAGGCCTTTGTGGAGCACCGCCACGAGGTTGTGGTGCGCCGCACCAAGCACGACTTGGCAGCTGCCGAGGCGAGGGCCCACATCGTGAAGGGTCTGCTGATTGCTCAGGACAATATCGACGAGGTTATCCGCATCATCCGTGCAGCATCGAACACCGACATCGCCAAGAGCAACCTGATGGAGCGCTTCGGGCTCTCCGAGTTGCAGGCACAGGCGGTGGTAGATATGCGTCTGAGGGCTCTGACAGGTCTGGAGCGCGGCAAGCTCGAGGCTGAGTTGGAGGAGCTGCTCAAGCAGATTGAGTACTTCAACAATGTGCTCTCGGATGTTACTTTGCAGCTCCAGATTGTGAAGGATGAGACGATGGAAATCAAGGAGAAGTATGGCGACGAGCGCCGCACCGAGATTGTGATGAGCGCCGGCGAGTTCAACCCCGAGGATTTCTATGCCGACGACGAGCAGGTGATTACCATCTCCCACATGGGCTACATCAAGCGTACCCCTCTGGCAGAGTATCGCTCGCAGCATCGTGGTGGCATCGGCGTGAAGGGTAGTGCTACGAGGGATGAGGATTTCATCGAGCACATCTATGTGACCACCATGCACAACACCATGCTCTTCTTCACCGAGAAGGGTCGTTGCTTCTGGCTGAAGGTGTACGAGATTCCCGAGGGTACTCGCGCATCGAAGGGTAGGGCTATCCAGAATGTTATCCAGATTGAGCCCGACGACAAGGTTAGGGCCTACATCAATATCCGCCACTTGGACGATAAGGAGTTTGTGGAGAACCACTACATTGTGATGTGTACCCAGCAGGGTGTGGTTAAGAAGACCCTCTTGGAGGAGTACTCGAGGCCAAGGCGCAACGGTGTGAATGCCATCAACATCCGCGAGGATGACCAGCTGGTGGATGTGGTGCTTACCAATGGCAAGTCGGAGATTCTGATTGCCACTTGGGAGGGCAAGGCCATCCGCTTCAATGAGGAGAAGGTGAGGGCCATCAGCCGTATCGGCACCGGTGTGAGAGGTGTTGAGATTGAGGAGGGCAACAAGGTTGTGGGCATGGCCTGCGTGGAGCCCGGTGATGGCAAGGATATCTTGGTGCTCAGCGAGAAAGGCTATGGCAAGCGTACCGAGCTCGACGACTACCGCGTGACCAACCGTGGTGGTAAGGGTGTGAAGACCATTCAGGTGACCGAGAAGACCGGTAACCTCGTGGCGCTGAAGGCTGTGACCGACGAGAACGACCTCATGATTATCAACCGCAGCGGTACCACTATCCGTACTTCGGT
>JAGBZI010000112.1 GCA_017628305.1 Tidjanibacter sp. | reverse complement strand
GCCCAACTACGATATGGACATCTCGAGGAAGATGGTTCAGGGCGTGGACATCTGGCTGAACACCCCCACCCGTCCTCTGGAGGCTTCGGGTACCAGCGGCGAGAAGGCTGTGATGAATGGCGTTATGCAGTTCAGCGTGCTCGATGGCTGGTGGGTTGAGGGCTACAAGGAGGGCGCCGGTTGGATGCTGCCTATGGAGCGCACCTACACCGACCAGAACCACCAGAACGAGCTCGATGCCGAGATGATTTACCGCACCATCGAGGAGGAGATTGTTCCCCTCTACTACGACCGCGACGAGGAGGGTATGCCACGTGGCTGGATAAAGAGCATGAAGAGCTGTATTGCCGACATCGCCTCGGAGTTCACCACCAACCGCATGCTCACCGACTATGAGGAGCGCTTCTACAACCCCCTCTACGCACGCCACCGCGAGATTATCAAGGGTGACTACCTGATGGCCCGCGAGATTGCAGCATGGAAACGCAAGGTGAGCGCCGCATGGGACAAGGTGAAGGTTCTCTCTACCCGTCAGGCCGACATGAGCAAGCAGACCATGTATGTGGGCGGTAAGTATCGCTTTGAGGCAACTCTCGACATTGCAGGCCTCCAGCCCGAGGATATCGGTGTGGAGCTGCTTCTGGCAAGCCAGATTGAGAGCGGTCAGGATGTGAAGATTGCCGACAAGATTCAGCTGGAGGTTGTGAGCACCGAGGGCTCGAAGGTTGTGTATGCTGTGGATGCTACCATGGAGCACACCGGTTCCTACGATGCTGCACTGAGGGTTTATCCCAAGAATCCTAAGCTGCCCAACAGGATGGACTTCGCTCTGGTTAAATGGGCATAACACTATTGTAGGTAAGGGCTGTCGGGGCGCTGTTGCTCCGATGGCCCAACTCCTATAATGCCGAGCTATCGGACAACCATAAAACCTGCTACCATCAATTACTACCTACCATACAACTTTAAACTAACCAATATTACACCCACACAAACCAGAATAAGGAGAGAGATATATGGCAGAATTAACATTTGACAAAAGAAGTATGGGCAACTTGGAGTATTCGCTCCAGCGTGAGATGCTTTCGACCAACAGGACGGGAGGCTACATGAGTACCACCATCGTCTGTTGCAATACCCGAAAGTACCACGGCCTTATGGTATGCCCCATCCGCGAGGGTGACGACAAGAGCTATGTGCTCCTTTCGTCGCTCGACGAGACCGTCATTCAGCACGGCCAGCCCTTTAACCTTGCTCTACACCGATTCCCCGGAATCTACGAGCCTCGAGGCCACAAATATATTGTGGACTTCGAGTATAACCCCACTCCCACTATCCTCTACCGTGTAGGTGGCGTGCTGCTCAAGAAGGAGATTCTCTGGCGTCAGCACACCTCCCACTCGCGACTCTTTATTCGCTACACACTCCTCGAGGCCAAGAGCGAAACGACCCTGCGCCTGCGTCCCTTCCTCGCGTTCCGTGAGAAACACGCCCTGAGCAAGGCAAATATGTATGCCAATGGCCACTCGTGGGATGTGAAGGGTGGTGTGAAGTGCCGCCTCTATGAGGAGTTCCCCTACCTCTACATGCAGTGCTCCGACCCTATGGCGGAGTTTGTTGCAGCCCCCGATTGGTACTACGATTTCGAGTATGCCGAGGAGGCAAAGAGGGGCTATGAGTGCCACGAGGACCTCATGACTACCGGCTATTTCGAGGTGAAACTCGAGAAAAATAAACCCCTCATCTTCTCCGCATCGCTGGAGGAGATTGACCCCGAGAAGCTCGATGCCGCCTTCGACAAGGAGCTCTCGGAGCGTAATGATAAGAGGGACTTCCTGTCGCTGCTGAAACACTCGGCTCACCAGTTTGTGGTACATTCGGGCGGTCGCAGCGAGGTTGTTGCGGGCTATCCATGGTTTGGCCGCTGGGGTCGTGACACATTTGTGTCGCTGCCCGGCATCACTCTGGCACAGGGCGATGTTCAGGCCTGCCTCGATGTGCTCGACACCATCACAGGAGAGATGAAAAACGGCCTCTTCCCCAATGTGGGCACCGCCTACAACTCGGTGGATGCTCCCCTGTGGTTCGTGTGGACCCTCCAGCAACTCGAGGAGCACATCGGCCGCAAGAAGACTTGGGAGCGCTATGGAGGCTATGTGAAGGAGGTGTTGGCTGCCTACCGCCGTGGAGTGGATGGTGTTGTGGCACTCCACACCAACGGCCTTGTGTGGGCTTCGCACCCCGAGTATGCCATCACATGGATGGATGCTTGCGTTGATGGCAAGCCCGTCACCGGCAGGGATGGCTATCAGGTGGAGGTGAATGCTCTGTGGTACAATGCGGTGTGCTACGCGCTGGAGTGTGCCAAGAGCGCCAAGGACAAAGCCTTCGTGGAGGAGTGGAAGGAGCTGCCCGCTGTTACTAAGGAGTCGTTCCTGAGGCTCTTCTGGCTGGAGGATGGCTACTTGGCCGACTATGTGGGTCCCGAGGGTGCCAACAACTTCATCCGTCCCAACCAGATTATCGCCTGCTCGGTGAACCACAAGATGCTCTCGCTGGTGCAGCAGGAGGCTGTGGCCGATGTGGTGAAACGCCACCTTTTGACCCCCCGCGGTCTGCGTACCCTCTCGCCCCGCAACCCCCTCTACAAGGGTCGCTACGAGGGCGACCAGCGCTCGCGCGACGAGGCCTACCATCAGGGCACCGTTTGGGTGTGGCCCTTGGAGCACTATGTGAAGGCCAAGTTCGATGTTCAGGGCGACGGCTTCCTCTTCAAGGCACAGGAGATTTTGGAGGCCTTCGAGGAGGAGATGAGCATCCGAGGCATCGGCTCCATTTCGGAGATTTATGAGGGCGATCCTCCACACGATGCACGCGGCGCAATTTCGCAGGCGTGGAGTGTGGGTGCTCTGCTCCGCATTAACCAGATGATTCAGAAACAGAAAAAGAACAAGAAAAAATAAGCCGTTATGAGAGTATTAATGTTTGGTTGGGAATTTCCTCCCCACATTGCCGGCGGTCTGGGTACGGCCTGCTATGGTCTGACCCGCGGTTTGGCACGCAACGGTGTGGAGGTGATTTTTGTGGTCCCCAAGGCCTATGGCGACGAGGATCAGCGCTTTATCAGGGTTGTGAATGCCAGCGATGTTGATGCAGTGTATCGTAGCGGCGAGGCTGATAGCGACATCTGGAAGCATGTGAAATTCATGGAGATTAACTCCAATATGGTTCCCTACATCTCGCCCGAGCAGTGGGAGAGGGAGAGGAGCCACAGCGAGAAGGTTGGCACCATCCACCACGAAGGCGATGTGTGGAGGGAGCGCTACAACTTCTCGGGTAAGTATGGCGCCAACCTCTTGGAGGAGGTTGCACGCTATGCGGTAGTTGCTCGACAGGTGGCCGAGGAGCTCAAAGGGCAGTTTGATGTTATCCATGCCCACGACTGGCTCACCTACTACGCAGGCATCGCTGCCAAGGAGGTGTCGGGCAAACCTCTGGTTGTCCACATGCACGCCACCGAGTATGACCGTAGTGGCGAGAATATCAATACGCAGACCTATGCCATCGAGCGCGGTGGTATGGAGGCTGCCGACTTGGTGATGGCTGTGAGCAACCTCACACGCAATATTATTATTAATAAGTATGGAATCCCCGCGGAGAAGGTTGTGACTGTTCACAATGCTGTGCGTTTCGCCGACAATAATCAGGAGGAGGAGCGCGGTGTGAAGGACAAGATTGTCACCTTCCTCGGCCGAATTACCTATCAGAAGGGCCCCGACTACTTTGTTGAGGCGGCAGCCAAGGTGCTCAAGCGTACCCCCAATGTGAGGTTTGTGATGGCCGGTAGCGGCGATATGATGAACCATGTAATCCGCCGTGTGGCAAGGCTCGGTATCTCGGACCGCTTCCACTTCACCGGCTTCCTCAGGGGGGCAGATGTGCAGAAGATGTTTGCGCTGAGCGATGTCTATGTTATGCCTTCGGTGAGCGAGCCTTTCGGTATTTCGCCTCTGGAGGCCATGAGGTCCAATGTGCCCACCATTATCTCCAAGCAGTCGGGTGTGGCCGAGGTTCTCGACTATGCCGTGAAGGTGGACTATTGGGATGTGGATGCCATGGCTGATGCCATCTATGGTTTGGTGACCTATCCTGCTTTGGGCCAGCTGTTTGCGCGCAAGGGTTTGGAGGAGGTTACGGGCCTCAAGTGGAACAATGCAGCCGCCAAAATCAAGGCCGGCTATGAGCGTGTGATTAACGAGTGTAAAAAATAAAAAAACGGATAACAAGATATGAAAACAGTTTGTCTATACTTTCAGGTTCACCAGCCTCTGAGGCTCAAAACCTACAGGTTCTTCAACATGGGTAAGGACCACAACTATCTCGATGTGTCGGTCAACCGCTCCATCATGCAGCGAGTGGCAGCCGAGTGCTACCTCCCAATGAACAACCTTCTGCTCCGCCTTATTCGCGAGAATGAGGGTGCCTTCAAGGTAACCTTCTCCATCTCGGGTTTGGCCATCGAGCAGTTCCGCAGCTACACCCCCGAGGTGCTCGATAGCTTCCGCGAGCTGGCCGCCACCGGATGTGTGGAGTTCTTGGCCGAGAGCTACTCCCACTCGCTCTCGTCGCTCATCTCGCCCGAGGAGTTCAAGAGCGAGGTGGATGCCCACATTGCACTGATGAAGGAAGAGTTTGGCTACACCCCCACCTCGTTCCGCAACACGGAGCTTATCTACTCCGACCAGATTGGTGAGCAGGTGGCTGCCATGGGCTTCAGGGCTATGCTGGCCGAGGGCGCACGCCACATTTTGGGTTGGAAGAGCCCCAACTTTGTCTATGCCAACTCCATCGACCAGAAGCTGCGCGTGTTGCTCCGCAACTACAAGCTCTCCGACGATATCGCCTTCCGCTTCTCCAATCAGGGCTGGGGCGAGTGGCCTCTCACTGCCGATAAGTATGCCGGCTGGATTGCCGACGACAACACCACCGGCGAGGTTGTGAACCTCTTTATGGACTACGAGACCTTCGGTGAGCACCAGAAAGCTTCGTGTGGCATCTTCGACTTTGTGGCTGCCCTGCCCAAGGCGATGCTCTCCACCGGTAAGCTCCAGTTTGCCACCGTCACCGAGACCGCTGCCAACAACCAGCCCAGCGGCGTGCTCTACTGCACCCACGCCATGTCGTGGGCCGATGAGGAGAGGGATGTGACCGCATGGCTCGGCAATGAGCTCCAGAATGAGGCCTTCGGCAAGCTCTATGGCCTTCAGGAGAAGGTGCATGCGCTCAACAGCCCCGACTTCAACTATGTGTGGAATTTCATGAAGGCTTCGGACCACTTCTACTATATGGCCACCAAGTGGTTCTCGGACGGCGATGTACACAGCTACTTCAACCCCTACGACTCGGCCTACAACGCATTCATCAACTATATGAATGTTCTCTCGGACTTTGCGAACGAGATGGATCTGGCTCTTGCCGAGCAGGCAGCCCCTGCACCTGCCAAGAAGAGGAGCTGTGCTCCCAAGAAGAGCGCGGCGAAAAAACCCGCAGCAAAGAAAGCTGCCAAATAGCAAACAAGAACGAGCCCCATATCGGGGCTCGTTCTTGTTTATTCAACTCAGATATCTCTCGGTTAGTCTCTCCAAGTGATTTTGATGCGCGAGGCGGGGGTGCCATCCTCGGCCTGTATCTCGAAGAGAGGGTTGGGTGAGTGGTCGGTGACAATTGTGAGTCGCTCGCCGTAGTGGGTCTCGTGCATGTAGTTGAGGTCGATACGCACGGAGCGGGTGGTGGTGAGCTGCGCGATGTCGAGGGTGTCGAGGGCCATGCGCAGGTAGTTGATGGAGTAGGTGTGGCCGTTGCCGTCGATGTAGCTGTAGAGCACCTGATGGGTGTAGCGGCCATTGAGCTCGGGTGTGGAGAGCCTCTGGGGTAGGGCACACGGGGGCTCCAGTGCGGGGTTCACTATGCGCTCGGCGAAGTGGGGGAACTCCACGGGGGGCACCGTTTTACGGCTTCGGAGGTCGATGACGGTCCAGATGGTGGAGCTGGTGGCTATGATGTTGCCACAGCTGTCGAGCACCTCGTAGTTGTGGGTTGAGGCAAGACGGTTGATGTCGCTCACCCATGCGCGTATGGTGATTGTTTCGAGCTGTGCGGGGAGCCTGCGCACCTCCATGGCCATGCGCAACAACACCCAGCCACACTCCTCGCCGAAGGAGTGGTTGTCGTAGCCCGAGAAGAGGGCATCGGTGAAGGCTGCCGTGAGGATGTAGTCGGCCAATCCGGCGAGCGTCAGTCGCTGGGTGAGGTCGGCTTGGCAGGGCTCTATACGGTAGGAGTATGAACGCTTGGGCTCCAACATTTTTCTCCGTGATGGTGGGTTGTTTTTGTGGTAAAAGTTTGTAGCAAAAGTGCCACCCCGCAGCGTCGGGTAGAGCGGTTCGGGGGGCGTGTGCTCACGGCAAAGGTACGATTTTTTATTGTTATATCAAAGCTATGGCAATCCGCAATTCCGCATCGCACCCATAGCCAAATAATTTAACAGAGCTTTCTGCTCGCAAAACCATCACAATTTTTGGGGGATTGCGAGAAAAAATTATCAAAAAACTCTTGTGATTTTCAATAAAATAGATTATATTTGCGGAAAGTGGATAGAAGTCCCCTTTT
>JAGBZI010000111.1 GCA_017628305.1 Tidjanibacter sp. | reverse complement strand
TTTCGACTCCGTGGCCCACCGCTATCCCATGCTCTCGCTCGGCAACACCTACTCACTCGACGAACTGCGCGAGTTCGTGGGTCGTGTGGAGCGCGAAGAGGGGCCCACAGAGTTCGTATGCGAGCTGAAATTTGACGGCACAGCCATCTCCATAATCTACGAAAATGGGCGTCTGGCTCGAGCTGTAACCCGTGGCGACGGCACCCGCGGCGACGATGTCACGGCAAACATCCGCACAATACGCTCCGTGCCCCTCGTGTTGCATGGCGACAACATCCCTCCCTATGTGGAGATGCGTGGCGAGGTGATTCTCCCACACGCCTCCTTCGAGAGGCTCAACGACGAGCGCGAAGAGGCCGGAGAAAACCTCTTCGCCAACCCCCGCAATGCCGCAGCGGGTACGCTCAAGCTGCAAAATTCGGCCGAGGTGGCACGACGAGGGCTCGACTGTTTCCTCTACTACATGGTGGGAGAGGGGCTGCCGGCCGACAACCATTGGGACAACCTTCAGGCAGCACGCAGCTGGGGACTCAAAATATCCGACCGAATGGAGAAGTGTCACTCGTGGGAGGAGATTGAGCAGTACATCACACGCACCGACCGCGAACGCGCCGAGCTGCCCTATGACACAGATGGAGCCGTGGTGAAGGTCAATAGTTATGCCGCACAACATCGCTTGGGGGCTACGGCAAAGGCTCCCCGCTGGGCTGTGGCCTACAAATTCAAGGCCGAGCAGGCACTCTCGCGCCTCCTGTCGGTCGACTTTCAGGTGGGGCGTACGGGAGCCATAACCCCTGTGGCTAACCTCGAGCCCGTGCAGCTGGCAGGCACCATTGTCAAACGAGCCTCGCTGCACAATGCTGACCAGATTGAGCTGCTCGATGTGAGAGTAGGCGACATGGTGTATGTGGAGAAGGGGGGCGAGATTATCCCCAAGATTACGGGTGTGGAGCTCTCCGCGAGAGGGGAGGAGGTGCGCCCATTTGAGTATATCACCCGCTGCCCTGTGTGTGGAGCGGAGCTGGTGCGTATTGAGGGGGAGGCAAAACACTACTGCCCGAATGCCGACGGCTGTGAGCCTCAGATTGTGGGGCGCATCATCCACTTCATCTCGCGCAAGGCGATGAACATCGAGGGTATCGGCGACGAAACGGCCGAACTGCTCTACCGCAGTGGGCTAGTGAGAACCATTGCCGACCTCTACGATGTTAATCCTCAGATGATTGCACAGTTGCCAAGGATGGGGCAGAAGAGTGCCGAGAATATCATGCAACAGTTGGCGGCTTCGCGCAAGGTTTCTTTCAGCCGTGTGCTTTTTGCGCTGGGTATCAGGTTTGTAGGTGAAACCACTGCCAAGTATCTTGCTCGCCACTTCCGCTCGATGGAGGCCCTCATGGCTGCTTCGGAGGAGGAGTTGGCCGAGGCTGATGAGGTGGGCGAGAAGATTGCACGGAGCATCCGTAGCTACCTTGACGATGAGCGTAACCGCGAGATTATAGCTCGCCTTAGGGCTGTCGGGGTAAGCATGGAAGAGGAGGAGTTGGCCACGGTGTCAAGCTTGCTCGAAGGGGTGTCGATAGTCATCTCGGGTAGCTTTGCGCGCCACACAAGGGATGAACTGAAAGCCCTCATCGAACTCCATGGAGGCAAAAATTTGGCCGCCGTGTCGGGTGCTACCGACTACTTGCTGGCGGGCGATAAGATTGGCCCCGCCAAGTTGCAGAAGGCCACTAAGTTGGGTGTAAAGATTATCTCTGAGAGCGAATTTGAGCAGATGATTGCCGGGGCTGAGGGTGCTTCGGTTGTGGAACCTCTCGCCACGGCTGCCGGAAAGGTGGAGGAGAAGCGAGAGGTGAATATTCCCGTTCAAGGGGCTTTGTTTTAGACAAAAATAGTATATTTTTGTAACCTTAACCCGAATGTAAAGTGAAAAGACAAGATATGAAAGAGAGATTAAGAGGCCTCGGTGTGGCACTTGTTACCCCCTTCACCGCTACAGGTGAGGTGGATTATGCCGCATTGGATAGGCTGGTGGACTATGTAATCGAGGGTGGTGTGGACTACCTTGTTGTGATGGGTACAACGGGTGAGACACCCACGCTGACTATGCCCGAGAGGGTGGCGGTGTTGCGTGCCGTGAAGGCCCGCAATGCGGGTAGGCTCCCCCTTGTGGTGGGTGTCGGCGGTAACGATACAGCCCGTGTGGTGGAACTGATTGACCAGACCAACCTCGACGGAGTGGATGCCATCCTGAGTGTTACACCTTTTTATAATAAACCCTCCCAGAGGGGGCTTTTCGAGCACTATAAATATATCGCCGAGCGCTCGCCAAGGCCCATTATCCTCTACAATGTTCCCGGTCGTACGGGTGTGAATATGGAGGCGGCGACTACGCTGCGTATTGCTCGCGAGTGCCCCAATGTGGTGGCCATCAAGGAGGCGAGCGGCGATTTGGAGCAGATTGGTCGAGTGATTGAGGGGGCACCCGAGGGATTTTTGGTTATCTCGGGCGACGATTCGCTTGCACTGCCCATCATGAAAGATGGAGGTGTGGGTGTTATCTCGGTGGCTGCCAATGCTTTCCCACGCTATTTTGCCGAGCTTATCGGCGAGCAGGCGAGGGGTGGTAGTGCGGAGAACGACCGCAAGTTTGAGGCTATCCGCCCCACCATCAAGATGCTCTTTGCCGAGGGCAACCCTCCCGGAGTGAAAGCCGCTTTGGCAACCAAAGGGGTGATTAAGAACTATTTGCGCCTGCCTTTGGTGCCCGTCACCGACGAGCTCTATGGCCAGATTGAGAGCTCCGTGAGGGAGAATGGCTTTGAGTAGTGTGCAATAACAACACCGTGAGGAGCGTTTGATGGAGTGGTATGAGTAGGTTGTTCCGTCTTGTAGTTGTGGCTGTGGCTTTGGTGTGTGGCGTGGCGAGCGCTGCGGCACAGGAGCGTCGTGTGCCCGACAATGAGGAGCTTCTGGTGCGCACCATCGATATCGATTCGCCCTACTATATCGACCGCCTGATGGCCAAGTACCTCTCGTGGGAGGAGCCTCTCACCGCAGAGGAGATGCACTATCTCTACTATGGCTATGCATACAGCGACCTCTATCGCCCTTTGGAGCCCATCTCGGCCGAGGATAGAGTGTTGAGTGTGGTGGAGGAGATTATGACCGACCCCACCGAGGAGCGTATGAACCGATTGGTGGTGGCTGCGCAGGAGGTCATGGAGCGAGACCCATTCAGCCCCAAAAATCTCAATTTCCTTGCCTTTGCCTATGGCTCGCTGGGCGATGCGGAGAATGAACGCAAGTGTTTTGAGCGGTTGGAGGCAGTGATGCGAACCATAGAAAACTCCGGCTCGGGAGTGAAAGAGTCGAGCCCATGGCATGTGCTGTGGTTTTCTCACGCCGCTGATGTGCTGTATGCCAAGGGGTTGAATATTAAAAGCAGGGAGGTAGTATCGCGTACCGTGGAGTATATTTTCCTGACCGAAAGGGATAAGGAGGGCAACTTGGGCTACTATTTCGACTTTTCGAGGGTCTATTGGGTGAGGTCCGAACTGCCCGAGGTAAAGGAGAAGAGAGGGTGGCGACTGAATGATATGCCCCTGAAATAGGAGAGAGAAGATGAAACATATATATAATATATATAAGGTATGGTTGGTGGTGATGGCCGCCTTGGTGACTGCTTGTGGGGTGGGCCCTGCGGATGATGCAGAGGTCGACCTGCTCGAGGGTGGCGAGGTGGAGCATACGCTGGTTATGTACCTCATGGCCGACAACAACCTATCGGGTGCGCTCTACCAGAACGCCCTTGCAGCTGAGCAGGGTATGGTGGGTGCGCTACCCCAAAGCCGACTTGTGATTTATCACGACACCTCCACCTCAACCAATCTCTATGAGGTGCGCTATCTACCCTATGGTAGTGGCGGTGAGCACATTCGCTATTGCAGAGTGCTCAAGAGCTACCCCCACCAACTCTCCTCCACACCCACTGTTATGCGCACGGTGATGGAGGATGTGCTGGAGCTTGCTCCCAGCCGCAGCTATGGACTTGTGATGGCAGGTCACGGCTCGGGGTGGTTTCCCAAACCCTCCTCGGGTACCAGCTACAACGAGCAGAAGGTGGCCCCCGAGGGTGGTAGGGAGTATGATTTTACACCCCTCATGCAGTGGGGTGAGACCAGATATATGGGGTGGGACTATGTGAGAGATGGCCAGATGGATGGCACTATCGTCGACGAAAGCTACATCTCCACAGCGGAGATTATCGAGGGCCTCTCGCCCATCCATTTCGACTATATCATCTTCGACGCCTGCTTCATGTCGTCGGTAGAGTTTCTCTATGACATGCGTCACGCGGCCGACTATATTCTGGCTTCGCCTGTGGAGATTTTAGGCTGCGGCCTGCCCTATAAGGAGATTGTTGAGAATCTGATGAGCACGGAGCACGATGTGAGGGCCATTGGTGATATCGTGAAGGATGTCTATATGAGGGACAATAATTTCACCTCGCGTAAGTCGCTGGCACTCGCCATGATAGATTGCTCGAAGATTGATGCCGTGGCAGAGGCTGTGGCGAAGATTTATGCCTCCACGGGAGCCACCGATTGTGCAGAGTTGGTGGCCGAGAAGGTCGATTTGACGCAGGTGCAGGTGCTCGATAGGATGCGCCCTGCTGCCTTCTACGATTTGGAAGATTTTGTGTGTCAGCTTACCGACGACGAGGTGCTGTTGGCCGACTTCCGCAGGGCCTTGGGCGAGATGGTGGTGGAGAATACCCACACCAAGGATATTTATTCGCTGGGCTATACCCCCGATGGCGACATCTTTGGCTATGATGATATTGAGAGCAAGGTGGGAGGCGAGTTGTCGCTCTGCGGAGTGAGCAGCTACCTGCCACGAAGCGCTGCGCCTGTCACCCTCAAAAACTATCTTTCGACCGCTTGGGCCCGAAAAATATATGGGCTCGATTAGAGTAAAATGTCGTAAAATTAACAAAAAACCTCCAACTATGGAGGTTTTTTTGTTAAATGTTAAATAATTGTTAATTAATACATTATCGTTAGTGGGTGTCGAAAAGTTTAAAAAAAAGGTATAATCAATCAA
>JAGBZI010000110.1 GCA_017628305.1 Tidjanibacter sp. | reverse complement strand
GGCTCGATGGCCGAGAAAATAACCTACCAAGGCGAACTCCTCACCAAAGCACAAGCTCTTTGCTACGCCGTAAGCGAGATATTGGAGGAGCTCATAAGCTACTCCTACCGAGGCTTTTTCGTGGGCGACTACTTCGATGTCGCCATCATTGGCTACTCCGGCACCGAGGCCACCAACATGTTTGGCAAGGGGTGGAAGAGCATTGCAGACATAGACCAAAGCGCACTCTCCAGACACCAATATCTGCTGAAACGCACAACACCCGATGGCGAGAACTTCTACACCAAGGGGACACGACGAGAATGGATAGAACCCAAGGCCAACGGACGCACACCTCTTGGCGAGGCGCTGCGCAAAGCTCGCCGCCTTGTGCAACCGTGGTGTAGGCGCCACCCCGATAGTTTTCCGCCCGTGGTAATCAACATCACCGACGGCGAGGCTACCGACGCCTCCCCCGACGACTTGATGGCTCTCTCGCAGGCTCTTTGCAAGGTGGGCACCAACGATGGCAACACCATCTTCATCAACATCCATCTGGCACCCGAGGGACATCACAGAAGAGTGAACAACCTCTGTTTCCCGGCCGAGAGCGACCCACTTCCCGAGGGGCGTCATGCACGCCTGCTCTACCAGATTTCGAGCACCCTTCCCTCCCTCTACACCTCCTACATCGAGGAGCTCCGAGGTGGCAAAGGACCCTTCCGTGGCGTATGCTTCAACACCGCCCCGAGCGAGCTCGTCGGCATGCTCTCCGTAGGCACCATAACGATGACCAAACTATTCTGACCCATAGCCACTTAGCCATGATGAAGATTGCCACCATAAGCAACTGTCTGAAGGCCCTCGAGAACGAACATCAGAGAGCGCCGGAGCTGTCATTCATGCGTCTTGATGTCAACCGCAAATCGCCCCATCATGTCACGCTCAATGATATTCGCATAGCACTCACCAACAGCGCACAACATTGGACGCTCACCGTGCCGCGAGGGGCCAATTTCCGCGCTTCGCGTTGGCGCATCGAGGCGAGGGCTGCCGAGAGTGCAAGGTACCCGCTATTGGCCACTGCTCGCTATATCTCCTCGGCACTCACACTGCTCAACTCAACCGGCGACTCCTACACACGCCCCGCACTTCTGGAGGATGCATTCACCCCTCTGGAGGAGTTCATACGACTCAACGGCACCCCCGAGCGCAGGTCTCTCTTCAGGGCGGGCATCGAGAGCATCTCCCACGCCATAGCCACACTGCGCATTGAGCACCTCCACCATGGTGAACTCACGCGCCAAAATATTGCCTTTACTCCGGAGGGAGATTTGCGCCTTACGGGCTACCCCATAACCAATGGAAAGGGGGTTGATGCGGAGCGCTTGGGCGAGGCTGCCCTGCTCCTATTTGTTGCAGGGTGTGACCCCGATGCTTACCAATTTCTCATCACAACCAACAGGGATGAGGCTGAACGCAAGCGACGCCTGAGATGCCTATTAGTGAGCGCCGAGTATTACGCAGTAGATGCTATGGCACAATTAGTTAGGCTCATCATGCAGGGCGGCAGCAGCCACAGTTTCGAGCAAGCAGTCGCCACCCTTGCCAGCCAACCGTTCCGCGCAATACCGACACTCAACATTCTGCTCCGAGCCTCCTCAAAAGCCATTGCAACTCCGCCCGACACACAGCTGTGCGACGACGAGGTTTATGCACGCATCGACCTCTCGCTGTGTGACGAAGTCACCTCCCCCACCGACCAGATTGTACGCTATCGCCGCGGCAACTATTGGGGCTATGCCTACACAGATGGCGAGCGTATAAATGTGGAGCGACGCCTCACCTCGGCAGGCGAGTTTAGCGAAGGACGCGCAGTGATAGGCACAGAGAGGGGCTATGGACTGATGGATAGCACAGGACGATTGGTGATGAACGATGTGTGGGCATCGTTGGCATGGTATCCCGACGAAAATGTTGTGGTAGCGTCCGACAACAAAGGCTTTTGGCAGATATATAATCGCATGGGGCACCAACTATCTGCCTACCCCGCCGATTGGATGGGCGACGCCTCGGAGGGTTTTGTTGTGGCACGCCGAGAGAATAAGTACTGTTACTACTCCACCGATGGGCGCAAACTATCCGACTACATCTACGACGATGCGCAACCCTTCCTCAATGGCCAAGCACTCGTATGTTTCCGCGGCCGCTACTACCACATCGACACCACACTCCACCAAGTGGCTAACAGAATTAAAAAAGAGGAGAAGTGATTAAATCACTTCTCCTCTTCGTTTGTGGGCCCAGAGGGGCATGATCCCACGACCTTCGGATTATGAGTCCGCTGCTCTGACCAACTGAGCTATGGGCCCGCACTCAAACTTTGAGCACGCAAAGATACAAATTTAATTCAAAAATCAAAAAATAAAATTTCACATAAGAAAACCCCTGCCGAAGTTTACTTTGCGTTAGCTTGGCAGGGGGTATAATAGTCGAGTACAGAAATTGCTCACAAGGTGCCGATGGGCACCGGTAAGTGCGCTTTCTAACCGAGCTCGCTCTCCTTGAGTCGCTCCGCATTCTCCGCCACAACCAGCTGGTCGATGCAGTCCTGAATGTCGCCATTCATGAAGGCAGGAAGGTTGTAGATGGTGTAGTTGATGCGGTGGTCGGTAATACGGCCCTGAGGATAGTTGTAGGTACGAATCTTGGCACTACGGTCACCGGTCGAAACCATAGTCTTACGCTTCGAGGCAATCTCGTCCATATACTTGGCATACTCGAGGTTGAAGATTCGTGTACGGAGCTCCTCGAGAGCCTTATCGAAGTTCTTGAGCTGCGATTTCTGGTCCTGACACTGCACAACGATACCTGTTGGGATGTGGGTGAGTCGCACAGCCGAATAGGTGGTGTTCACACACTGTCCGCCGGGGCCACTTGCACAGTAGGTATCCTTGCGGATGTCGTTCATCGAAATCTCCACATCGAACTCGTCAGCCTCGGGAAGCACTGCCACGGTAGCTGCCGAGGTGTGGATACGGCCCTGAGTCTCGGTTGCAGGTACACGCTGCACACGGTGCACACCGCTCTCATACTTAAGAGTGCCATAGACGCCATCGCCGCTAACCTTCATAACAACCTCTTTGTAGCCACCTGCGGAGCCCTCCGAGAAACTGTTAATCTCATATTTCCACCCCTTGCTCTCCACATATTTCATATACATGCGCAACAAATCGCCGGCGAAGAGTGCAGCCTCGTCGCCACCGGTACCGCCGCGAATCTCCACGATGGCATTTTTGCCATCCTGAGGATCCTTGGGGATAAGCAGGAGCTTAATCTCCTCCTCGAGGCGTGCTGCCAGAGGCTCCAGCTCTGCCACCTCCTCGCGGGCCATCTCGCGCATATCCTCATCCTTCTCATTTGCGAGGATATCTTTGGCATCGGCGAGGTTAGCGAGGGTCTTTTTGAACTTGTCGGCAGCATTCACAAGGGGCTCGAGCTCACGATACTCCTTGTTGAGCTGTACAAATCGCTTCATGTCGGCGATTACCTCGGGGTCGGTCATCTGCTGACCCATCTCTTCAAATTTAATCTTCAAACCGTCGAGGCGGTTGAGAATTGCGTTATCTACCATAGACTAAAATTTTCACTTTGGCCGCAAAGATACATATTTATTTCGTACCTTTGTATTAATGACTACCGAAAAACACATAACTCTGTCGGATTTATTGGACTCTGTGAAGCGCACGCTCGCCGAGCAGTTCCCGTTGGGGGTGTGGATTAGTGCCGAGATTGGCGAACTGAAGGTCAACAACTACTCGGGCCACTGCTACATGGAGCTCATCGAGAAGAGCGAACGCGACGGCACACCCAAGGCCAAGGCCTCGGCAGCCATCTGGCGCAACCGCTGGGGTATGCTCTCAGCCCACTTTAGGGCAGCCACAGGGAGTGACTTGACAGCAGGAATGAGCGTACTGCTCAAGGTGAGCCTCTCCTTCCACGAAGCCTATGGGCTGACGCTTGTGGTGAACGACATCGACCCCACCTACACTCTTGGCGAAGGGGAACGACGCAAGCGAGAGACCATTGCAGCACTCGAAGCAGACGGCACAATAAATCTCAACCACGAGCTTCCATTCCCCACCGTCATCGAGCGCATAGCGGTCATCTCTTCGGCCACTGCAGCCGGCCTTCAGGATTTCCGACGCCACATTGCCGAGAGCACTTATCGTATTGAGATAGAGCTTTTTGAGGCCATTGTGCAGGGTGCATTGGCCGAGGAGTCCATTGTGGAGGCCTTGGGACAGATTGCGGCTTGCGAGGAGAAGTTCGATGCGGTAGCCATCATCCGCGGTGGCGGCTCGCAGAGCGACATGGAGTGTTTCAACTCCTACACTCTTGCCTCCCACATTGCGCAATTTCCGCTCCCTGTGGTGACCGGCATTGGTCACGACAAGGATAGCTCCGTGGTGGACATCGTTGCGGCACGCTCGCTGAAGACTCCCACAGCCGTTGCCGACTTTCTCGTGGCCCTTGCTGAGGGGGTGATGACCGAGGCAGAGAGCCTCTGGGAGCGCATAGGGGTTGCAGCCAACCATCTGCTCACCTCCCACTCCGCACGCCTTGCGCACAGCAGTGCCAAGCTCCTTGGTGGGTGCACATCGCTGTTGGGCGCTATGAACAGCGGGCTCCAGCGGGCCGAGGTGGGGCTTCGTCACGCCACAGAGCGACTCTTCGAAAGCCATCGCTCCCGCCTTGCGGTTGCCGAGAGTGCCACACGAGCCTCCTCGCCCGAACGACTCCTTGCCATGGGCTTTGCCGTGGTGCGCAGTGGCGGCAAGGTTGTGAGGGATGCTTCGATGCTCTCCGAGGGCGACAGAGTGGAGCTAACCCTCGTGGGCGGCACCAAAAATGCAGTAATTACGAACAAAGAATAACGCTATGGACAACAACACATTGAGCTACAACGAAGCACTCCGAGAGCTGGAGGAGTTGCTCCGCTCCATCGAGAGCCCGGGTGCGGACATCGACACCCTTGCGGCCAAGGTTAGCCGCGCTACCGAACTCATAAAGTTCTGCCGCAGCCGCCTGCTGAAAGTAGAGGGCGAAGTGAAGGAGATTTTGGGTTAGCCACACCCCCGCTCCCTTTTCCCGCAAGACCGCGCAAACGAAAAGAGAGGTTTCCGAATGTAGGAAACCTCTCTCTATATAATAATAGGTACTACTCCCCTACTATTTCT
>JAGBZI010000109.1 GCA_017628305.1 Tidjanibacter sp. | reverse complement strand
CACTCTTCTCCTCCACCACATCCAGAGGCTCCTCCACAACCTCCTCCTCGGGGGCGGGCTCCTCCTCGGGCTCCGTGGCGGGCTCCTCAATGGCGGGCTCCTCAATGGCACCTATGTACCTATTGATTGCGGACTCCACCTCCACATACGCAACAGGTTCCTCCTCTGCGGGCTCCTCCTCTGCCATAGGCTCGGGCTCCTGCTCGGTTTCCTCTTCGGCCACAGGCTCGGCAACTTCCTCAAACACAACCTCCTCCTCGGGCTCCTCGGGGGCCGCAATCTCCTCGGACTCAACCTCCTCGGGGGCAGCAATCTCCTCGGACTCAACCTCCTCCTCGGGCTCGGCATAGATGCGCTCCACCTCAATTTCGGGCTCCTCGGTGGAGACCTCTCCTGCCACACCAAGGCCCATCAAGGCATCGAGCACCCTCTCCTCCTCCGCCTTGGCCTCGAGTGCCACAACAGAGGCGTAGAGGCCACGCAGACGCTCCAAAAGCAGGTCGCGCTCAATTTCATAGATACCGTTTTCGGCCAGAAGGTCGATGTGCTGTTCCAGCAGTTCGATTGTTTTGAGAGTATGTTTCATAGTTATAGTTGATTTATTTCGTTCTTATATCCCTCAAAAATACGAATTTTCATTTTAGAAAGCAAATTTATCGCTATCTTTGCGGACAACTTACGAAAAACAGACTTTTTTATGGCATTACAATGCGGCATAGTGGGTCTGCCCAATGTGGGCAAAAGTACCCTTTTCAACTGCTTGTCCAACGCAAAAGCACAGGCAGCCAACTTCCCTTTCTGCACCATCGACCCCAATGTGGGCGTAATCACCGTACCCGACGAGAGGCTTATAAAGCTGGCCGAGATTGACAATCCCAAGCGCGTGGTCCCCACCACCATCGAGATTGTGGACATCGCAGGCCTCGTTAAGGGCGCATCCAAAGGCGAGGGCTTGGGCAACAAGTTCTTGGCCAACATTCGCAACACCGACGCCATCATCCATGTGCTCAGGTGCTTCGAGAATGCCAACATCACCCATGTGGACGGCTCGGTAAACCCCGTGAGGGACAAGGAGATTATCGACACCGAGCTCATCCTCAAGGACCTCGAGACTGTGGAGAGCCGCATCGGCAAGACCCAGAAACAGGCTGCCGCGGGCGACAAGGTGGCCAAGCGCCAGTATGATATTTTGTGTCGCTACAAGGAGGCCATGGAGCAGGGTAAGGCTGCCCGCTCGGTGGAGATTGACAACAAGGAGGACGCCAAATGGGTTGCAGAGCTCTGCTTGCTCACCAACAAACCTGTGCTCTATGTGTGCAATGTCGACGAGGCAAGCATCTCGAGCGGCAACGCCCATGTAGAGGCCGTGAGGGAGGCCATTCGCGAGGAGAATGCCGAGTTGCTGATTGTTGCAGCGGCTGCCGAGGCAGACATCGCCGAGTTGGAGAGCTACGAGGAGCGCCAGATTTTCCTCGAGGAGTTGGGCATCGCCGAGTCGGGTGTAAACCGCCTAATTAAGGCTGCATACAGGCTCCTCGGTCTGGAGACCTTCTTCACCACCGGTGCCGACGAGTCGAGAGCTTGGACCTACACCAAGGGCTACAAGGCTCCTCAGGCTGCGGGCGTCATCCACACCGACTTCGAGCGTGGTTTCATCCGTGCGGAGGTTATCAAATACGACGACTATGTTGCTCTGGGCAGCGAGAAGGCTTGTCGCGAGGCGGGCAAGATTGGTGTTGAGGGCAAGGAGTATGTGGTGCAGGACGGCGACATCATGCACTTCCTCTTCAATGTGTAATTCAAAGTGTAAAATTCAAAAATCGAAATCAAATGGATAGAAAAGTAAGAGTTCGTTTCGCACCATCCCCCACCGGTGCACTCCACATTGGCGGCGTTCGTACCGCCCTCTACAACTACCTCTTTGCACGCCAAAAGGGTGGCGATTTCATCCTTCGCATTGAGGATACCGACTCGACCCGCTATGTTCCCGGCGCCGAGGAGTACATCATGGAGTCGCTCGAGTGGTGCGGCATCAAGATTGACGAGGGTGTGCGCGAAGGTGGTCCCCACGCCCCTTACCGCCAGAGCGAGAGGAGGGAGATATACCTCAAATATGCTCTCCAGCTTGTGGAGAGCGGCCACGCCTACTACGCCTTCGATACCCCCGAGGAGCTCAACGCTCTGCGTGCCGAGATGGAGGCCAAGGGCGATGCCTTCTGCTACAACTACTCCGTGAGGGAGCAGCTCGCCACCTCACTGCGCCTGTCCGCCGAGGAGGTGGAGGAGCGCAAGGCTCGTGGCGACCAGTGGGTTATCCGCTTCAAGATGCCCGAGAACGAGGTTGTGGAGATGGACGACCTCATCCGCGGCCATGTGGAGATGAACACCTCCACCCTCGACGATAAGGTGCTCTACAAGTCGGCCGACGCACTCCCCACCTACCACTTGGCCAACATTGTCGACGACCACCTGATGGAGATTAGCCATGTTATCCGCGGCGAGGAGTGGTTGCCTTCGCTTCCCCTCCACTACCTGCTCTACCGAGCATTTGGCTGGGAGGAGAGCCGCCCCGAGTTTGCCCACCTCCCCCTGCTGCTGAAACCCACCGGTCAGGGCAAGTTGAGCAAGAGGGATGGCGACAAGATGGGCTTCCCCGTGTTCCCCCTGAAGTTCGTTGCCCCTTCTGGTGAGGTTTCGAGGGGTTACCGTGAGGATGGATATTTCCCCGAGGCGTTCATCAACATGCTGGCTCTGCTGGGCTGGAACCCCGGCACCGAGCAGGAGATTTTCTCGATGGAGGAGCTTATTGAGGCCTTCTCGCTGGAGAGGGTTGGCAAGTCGGGAGCAAGGTTCAGCCCCGATAAGGCTCACTGGTTCAACGCACAGTATATGCACACCCGCTGCGACGAGGAGGTTGCCGACATCTTCGAGGCACAGCTCAAAGAGCGCGGTATAGAGCTCTCGAGGGAGAAAATTGTAAAAATTGCTTCGCAGATAAAGATGAGGGCCACCTTCCCCGAGGAGTTCTGGGGCCTCTCGTCGTTCCTCTTCGAGGCACCCACCACCTACGATGAGAAGGCCACCAAGAAGTATTGGAAGGCCGATGCACCCCGCATCATTGGCGAGCTGAGGGGCATCCTTGAGGGCATCGAGGAGTTCACCACTGCCGAGATGGAGAGGGTTGTGGGCGGCTGGATTGCCGACAATCAGATTGGCATGGGCCTCATCATGAATGCTTGGAGGCTCTGCATTGTTGGCGAGCCCAAAGGCTTCGGCATGTACGACATGTGTGAGGTGCTGGGCAAGGAGGAGAGCCTCCGCCGCATCGACGCTGCACTCGCCGCTCTGCCCAAGGCCGAGTAAGGGAGCTTGCGAAAAATCAAAAAAAATGCTAACTTGCGCTCAACTTTTTGTAGTTGGGCGCATTTTTTTTGTTTTTTTTGCGAAAAATCAAAAAAAAATGCGTGGAGCGTGCAACGTTTTGGGGTGCTCGTGCATCTATGTAGTAAGTGTAACACATTTTAATCTACACATTATGAAGAGTAGAATAGTTAAATGCCTGATGGCACTTCTCGGCTTTGGAGGACTCACCACTGCCTGTTTAACGGTCGGGTATGGCTGCCCCCACGCCGACTACAAGGTGTATGTTACGGCCTACAATCGTGACGGCAGCAAAGCTATTATGGGCCTAAAAGTCAGCGTTGTGGAGAATGGAACCGACACCGTAGCCCTAGGTATGACCAACAGGCACGGAGAGTGTTCACTCATCTACTCATGGACAGGATGGGCAGAGATGAAGGATATAAAAATTGGCGTGGATGACATCGACGGCACCGCCCACGAGGGAGAATTTGCCTCCGAGGTGAGAGAGCACACCATCCTCCCCGAGGACTACAAGGGTGACGACGGCGATTGGTATGCCGGCTCGGCCTATGTGGCCTACGAATTCTTCCTTGAAGAGAAATAACCCCTAAAAATATACGACTTATGAATTGCAAATTTATCAGATGGATTCTCGGCGTGTTGGGCTTTACAACCGTAGCTACCTCGTGTGAGATGATTGACGAAATTGGCGGCGGAGGTCAGGTCTACATGTATGGCTGCCCCAGCGCCGACTATGTTTTCGATGTGGATGTTGTTGATAGTGAGAATGACACACCGATTGAAGGTATCCGAGTGAGCGCCATCGAAAAAGTTGAGCGCCAATATTGGGACAGCGAGACAGGAATGGCAACCTACGATACCGTGACCGACACCCTTGCCGTAGGCACAACCGATGCAAGTGGTAAGGTGGTGCTTAATATCAACTCCTTCCCGAGCGACAAACACACCATTGTGGCCGACGATGTGGATGGCGATGCGAATGGTAAGTTTGACTCTGCATCCGTTGTGCTCACCACCAATAGCGATGACTACAAGGAGCCCGGCGAATACGGTTGGTACTCCGGCACCGCAACCCACGATGTAACCCTCAAACTCAACAAGAAAACCGAATAGTCCTATGAAAAAGCGTATTGCACGATGGCTTATTTGGGCGCTGGGGTTTGCGAGCATCGCAACCCTCATAGCCTGCGAGCCGGAGCCTTCGGGTATGTACGGCTGCCCCCCTCCCGAGCAGGAGGTGGTGGAGTAGCAACAGAGAGCGACCTTCCGAGGTTGCTCTCTATTTTTTGCGCGACAGCTGGATACTGTTGATGATGTTTTGCCACACGATGTAGGCAGCAGGGGCAACCGACGAGAGGGGGTGGAGGTAACTCTGGGCAAGCAGTATGGCAAGCAGGGTATTCTTCTGCCCCACCGACTGACCACCCGCAACCTTGTCGCCACACCTTGCGCCCCACCAACGCCCAAGGGCAAACTGTCCCACACACAGCACCCCCGCAATGAGAGCCATGGCAACCTCCATGCCCACATACTCACGAGGTTGGGCGAGTATGAAGGTGGTGGTGGAACCCATAAGGATGGTGAGCGAGGCAAGCCACAGGTAGAACGACCACGACTGGTGACCCCTTACATAATCGAAGGCCTTGGGCGAGATTTTACCCATCAGCTGAGCCGCCACAAAGGGCAATACGACGAGCAGCAAAAGGCGGCGGAAAACAAGCCAAAAGGAGGTCAAAAATGGGAGCTCCGTGTGGGTGCCGACAAAGGAGAAAACCACAGGCGCAACCACCGCCACACTCATGTTGGAGAGCAGCGTAAAAGTGGTCATCGTGGTGACATTTGCACCCAACATTCCACCCACCACAACCGAGGCCATGGCGGTGGGAATAAAGACACAAATCAGGGCCCCCTGACAGATGATTTCGTTCACTCCGCACCACCTCAACAAAAGATAGAGCATAAGGCTACCAACAAGCTGAATGCCAATCTGACCAAGGTGTATTCGCTCAAGTTTTAGTTCAGCTGCTTTCACCCTCGTAAAGGTGACAAAAAGCATGGCTGCGATGAGGTAGGGAGAGAGCACATCGAGTCTGCCGACGGAGGTGTGCAAAAGCGCGCCTACGACCATCGCTACGGGCATCGAATATGTTCGGACTTTGGGGTGCATTTTGTATACAATAATGGGCGAAATCTCCACCCTACATCGCCACAAAAGTAGCAATAAATTCCGTTGCCACCAAAACAAAAACAAGTATCCACAAATAAAGAGCCTCTGCTGCGTTTTTGGAACAAAGGTCGCCCGCAAGGGGCGCGAGCGGCGAGTAGCAGATTGCGGAGGGAATTTTGCGACAAAAGAGGGAGCGAGTCCGCAGCTTACTATCTGTAAGTGAGGAACTCGCTCTCCGAATTTTGGTGCAAAATTCACCCGCAAGATGCGCTCGCCCTATTTCTGGCGGAAAAATATCTGCATAGGCACTCCACAAAAATCCCAATGCTCACGCATTTTATTCTCCAAGAAGCGACGATAGTGGTCGCGGATATACTGGGGAAGGTTCACAAAGAATGCAAACGAAGGCGTGGGGGTGGGGAGCTGGGTCACATACTTGATACGGATGTACTTACCCTTGGTCATGGGGGGAGGTGTCTCCTCGATGATGGGCAGCAGGAACTCGTTGAGCTCGCTGGTGGAAATCCTGCGACGGCGAGCCTCATAGACCTGAATAGCGGTCTGGAGAACATCCATAATTCGCTGCTTGTTAATCACCGAGGTGAAGATGATGGGCACATCATTGAAGGGGGCAAGCTTGCTCTGGAGAGCCTCTTTCCACTCCTTCATGGTGTTGTTGCTCTTCTCAATGAGGTCCCACTTATTCACCACAATCACACAACCCTTCTTGTTGCGCACGATGAGCGAAAAGATGTTCATATCCTGCGACTCGATACCCTGACGAGCGTCGAGCATCAGCACACACACATCGGAGTTCTCAATGGCCCTAATGGAGCGCATAACCGAGTAAAACTCAAGGTCTTCCGTAACCTTACCCTTCTTGCGCAGACCGGCCGTATCGACCAAGTAGAAGTCGAGGCCAAACTTATTGTAGCGCGTGTTGATACTATCGCGAGTGGTGCCCGCAATGTTGGTCACAATGTTCCTCTCGGTACCAAGCAGAGCGTTGGTGAGCGACGATTTGCCCACATTGGGACGACCCACAATAGTGATGCGGGGGAGCTCCTCCTCCACCTCGGGCTTATCCTCGGGCAACATCTCCACAATCTTATCCATCAGGTCACCCGTACCGCTACCGCTCATGGAGCTGATGCAATAAGGGTCGCCAAGGCCCAGCGCATAGAACTCGTTGGAACCATAGATAAGGTCGTAGTTGTCAACCTTATTGACCACCAACAGCGCAGGTTTCTTGCTGCGGCGAAGCACATCGGCCACCATCTGGTCGAGGTCGGTGATGCCTGTCGATACCTCCACCATGAAGAGGATGAGGTCGGCCTCGTCAATGGCGAGGTGAACCTGTTTGCGAATCTCCTCCTCGAAGGCATCGTCACTACCCACCGAATAACCACCGGTGTCAATCAGCGAAAACTCCCTGCCATTCCAATCGGTTTTGCCATAATGGCGGTCACGGGTGGTGCCGGCCGTGGAATCCACAATTGCCTGACGCATACCCACCAAACGGTTGAAAAAAGTACTCTTACCCACATTGGGGCGGCCTACTATTGCGACTAAACTCATAACGCTTTATCTATTATTTACGGCCACAAAGATAAGGAACTTTGCGAAAATTTCATCTTTTTGCACTGTTTTTGAAAATATATATTATATTTGTGGCGTAAAGAGACTATATAAATTAAGGTATTGACTTTCACAAAAGCTTTTTGAACGATGAAAAAGTTTATCATTACTGCACTTGCAATCATGGCGACAGCCCTCTCGGCTGAGGCACACAACAACATTCTCGGCCTCTTCAATGTGGGTGGTCGTATCGGCATCATCTCCTCCAGCGAGAAGATTCCCATGGATGGCGAGGCTATCAAGGAGTCCATCACCGCCGAGGGTACCGGTTGGACAGGCACCGTGTTCGCACGCATCAACATTCCCAAATTGCCCCTCTACATCCAGCCCGAGTTGCAGTATACCAACACCACCATCGACCTCCCCTCGATTGACGATTTCATTGGCGAGAAGGTTGAGGTGGAGAGCCACACCTACATCGACCTCCCCATCCTTATTGGCGCAGAGATTGGCCTCGGCAGCCTCGCAAGTGTGAGGGTAAATGCAGGTCCCGTGTTCGCAATCACCAGCGAGAAAGGCTTTGGCGACCTTGTGAAGGATGACTTCATCGCAGCCTACAAGGACCCCGTTGTGAGCTGGACCGCAGGTTTGGGCGTGAAAGTTCTCTCGTTCATCGCCGAGGTTCGCTACAACGGCAACTTCAATGGCGGCGAGATTAACTTCGACGACATCGAAGGCAGCATCAATACCAACCGCACCAGCTGGAACCTCAGCATCGGCGTGGTATTCTAAAAGAAATAACAAGTAAATTAATTCATTAACTTAACCAAATTTTTAATTATCATGAAGAAAATTTTTATGATGGCCGTTGTCTGCCTGTTGGCAGTTTCGACCGTGAATGCTCAGAGCCACAAGTGGTTCTGGTTCGGTGCCAAGGCAGGTCTCACCTCGACCGCAAGCAATGTTCAGATGGATGGCGAGAGCATCCAGGGCGTGTTTGATGGCGCCATGGGTTACAATGCCGGTCTGATGTTCCGTCTGAATGTGCCCATTTCGATCTTCTCGCTTCACCTCCAGCCCGAGGTAATGTACAACTGGCAGAAGGGTGACCTGAAGAACCCCGAGACCGGTAAGGTAGAGATTAAGGATGTAGCCATTAATGAGCTCACCCTTCCCATCCTCGCCGGTGTTGGTATGGACCTCGGTCTGTTCAACGCACGCGTTCAGGCTGGTCCCGTTGTTACCTTCAACTCCAACGCTTCGCTCACCGGCCCCAACGCTAACACCGCAGCTATCAACTGGCAGGATGTAAGCTACACTTGGGCAGCAGGTGCTGGTATCGACCTCTTCAACTTCCTGATGGTTGACTTCCGTCTGCTGGGTGGTTGGAAAGAGGGTTGCGCACCCAAGAGCATTGGTGACCTCTTCAACTTCGACAACATCAACGGCGAGACCAACACTTGGTATGTATCGCTGGGTGTAATGTTCTAATCACTTCTGTGTGACGATAGAATTTTAATGGCAGAGAAGAACCTTTCCATTGATGGTATAGGGCTTCTCGACTTCTACGGGGTCGCAAATTCTAATTTCAACAGAATTTGCGACCTTTTTCCTAAACTCAAACTCGTGGCCCGTGGTACCAGCATCAAAGCTATCGGAGCCGAGAGCGAGATTGAGAGGTTGGAGGAGAGGTTGGAGGCTCTGGAGCTATACTTCAATAAGTATGGCCACCTATCTGTGAGCGTTATAAACCAAATCTTCCAAGGAGGACTCCCCCACTCAGAGGGCGAGCCCGAGAGTGCCGATGTGATAGTCTATGGCAACAACGGACTAATTGTGAAGGCACGCACTAAAAACCAACAACGACTCGTTGATGAATACAAACGCAGCGACCTGCTGTTTGCTGTGGGCCCCGCCGGAAGCGGTAAGACCTACACAGCCATAGCACTCGCCGTGGGTGCGCTCAAAAACCGTGAGGTGAAGCGCATCATCCTCACCCGCCCCGCAGTGGAGGCCGGTGAGAGGCTCGGTTTCCTTCCGGGCGACCTGAAGGAGAAACTCGACCCCTATCTGCAACCACTCTACGACGCGCTGAACGACATGATTCCGCCCGCCAAGTTGCAGAAATTTATGGAGGAGGGTGTGGTGCAGATTGCACCGTTGGCCTACATGAGGGGCCGTACACTCGACAACGCCTTCGTGATTTTGGACGAGGCGCAGAACACCACCCTACCCCAAATTAAGATGTTCCTCACCCGTATGGGCCGCAATGCCAAGTTTATTGTTACGGGCGACCTCACACAAATCGACCTCCCGCGCAAGAGCGACTCGGGTTTGGGTCGTGCCGTGGAGCTGCTCCGAGGTATTGACGGCATAGGAGTTGTGGAATTTGACAACAAAGATATCATTCGCCACTCTCTCGTGGGCCGCATCGTGTGTGCCTTCGAGGGCAAAGAGCCCGAGGAGTGTGGTGCGAACACCAAAGCAGAATAACCGCAAGCTATTGATTTGCACAAGATAAACACAAACACTAATACTAAAATAAAACAACACTATGGACAAAAATCTGTCGAAACTTGCTCCCGCAGCAGTGTGGAAAAATTTTGAGGGTCTGACCAAATGCCCCCGCCCCTCGCACAACGAGGAGGCCGCTCGCAACTACATCATCGAGTTTGTGAAGGGCTTGGGACTGGAGTACACCGTGGATGAGGCTCTCAACATCTTGGTTAGGAAACCCGCCACCCCCGGCATGGAGAACCGCAGGACCATCGTTATTCAGGCCCATGTGGATATGGTACCCCAGAAGAACTCCGACAAGGAGTTCAACTTCGACACCGACGCTATCGAGGCCTACATTGATGGCGAGTGGGTGACTGCCGATGGTACCACACTTGGTGCCGACAACGGTATCGGTTTGGCCGCAATGATGGCTGTTCTGGAGTCGAAGGATATCAAACACGGCCCCATCGAGGCACTCTTCACCGCAACCGAGGAGACCGGTATGGATGGTGCCTTTGGCCTGAAACCCGGTATGCTGAAGGGCGACATTCTGCTCAACCTCGACTCGGAGACCGAGGGTGAGCTGTATGTTGGTTGCGCCGGTGGTATGGACTTCAACGCCACTCTGCGCTACGGCACCGGTCGCATCCTGAAGAGCGATTTCAGCGCCTACCGCTTGGAGCTGAAAGGCCTGAAGGGTGGCCACTCGGGCATGGAGATTATCCTCCAGAGGGCCAACTCCAACAAGCTCCTCTGCCGCTTCCTCAAGAGCTTCATGGATAAATTCGGCATCCTGCTGTGCGACATCGACGGCGGTAGCCTGAGGAACGCCATCCCAAGGGAGGCTTTTGCAACCGTGGCAGTGCTGAAACAGTATGAGAAGAAGTTCCTTGCAGCCGTTAAACGCTACGAGAAACTCTATCAGGCAGAGTATAAAGGCATTGAGGATAGCATTTCGTTCAAGGCAGTACCCGTTAAGTGCCCCTCGAAGTGCATCGACATCTTCGACACTCAGGACCTCATTGACGCAGTGGTTGGCTTGCCCAACGGCATCGCAAAGATGAGCACCACCATGCCCGGCCTCGTACAGACCTCCACCAACCTTGCAAGGGTGGTTTCGGAGCGCGGCAAATTCACCATCATGTGCTTGCTCCGCAGCTCGGTACGCAGCGAGAAGGAGGAGTTGGCACAGCAGATGAAGACCGTGTGCGAGATGGCAGGTGCAACCGTGAAGCTTAGTGGCTCGTACGACGGCTGGAACCCCAATCCCGAGTCGCCCATCCTGAAGACTATGCAGGAGGGTTACAAGGCTCTCTACGGCAAGGAGCCCGCAGTGACCGCCATTCACGCCGGTCTGGAGTGTGGCATCATCGGTGGTGTATATCCCAAGATGGACATGATTTCGTTTGGTCCCACCATCTGCTACCCCCACTCGCCCGACGAGAAGGTAAACATTGCCTCGGTAGAGAAGTTCTACAACTACCTCTGCTACACCCTCGAGCACGCTCCCGAGAAGTAGTAGAGCCTCGCAATGGGGTCGGAATATCGACCACACTCACCAATATGGCCCTGCCCTACCACAGTTGGGCGGGGCTATATATGGAGGTGAAGAACTCGAATAATTGAAGAAAGAATGAGCAAAAACAAAAGATGGCTCGCCATTGTCAACCTGCTCTCGGGCAGCGGACGATGCGGCCGCGACTGGGAACACATAGCACGCATACTCTATGCCCACGGAATCGACTTCGACACGGTCTTCACGGGTTATAGGTTCCACGCCATAGAGCTTGCCAAGAGGGCAATCGTGGAGGATGGCTACCGCAACCTTATCGCCATCGGAGGCGACGGCACCATACACGAGGTTGCCAACGGCATACTTCTGCAGCAGGAGGTTCCCTCAACTGAGGTTAGGTTGGGAGTAATTCCCGTAGGCACGGGCAACGATTGGATTCGCAGCTATGGCATTCCGAGGGAGTACGAGAAGGCTGTGGAGGTGGTTGCTACAGGTAAGGAGTTTGTGCAGGATGTCGCCAAGGGCACCTACATCAACCGCAAGGGCGAACCCGAGAGCCGCTACTGTGTGAACATAAGCGGTGCAGGTTTGGACGCTGCGGTCAACCTGAAGGTGTGCCAAATGAAAGACAAGGGCAAGAATGGCAAGTTTGCCTACATGAGCCAGTTAGCCAAGTCGGTTCTTTCGTACCGCTCGTGTAAGATGTGTGTGAGGGTGGATGGTGTGAACGAAGCCAAGGGGTTGATTATGAGCACATCGGTTGGCATTGGTCAGTTCAATGGCAGTGGCATGTGGCAGCTACCCAACTCGGTGGCCGACGACGGGCTGCTGGATGTAACCGTCATCGAGACCATGTCCATACCTCGCATTCTCACTGTTGTGGGTCGCCTCTTCGACGGCAAGATATACAGTGTAAAGAGGGTTCACAACTACAAGGGGCGCACCGTGGAGTTCCTTGCCGACGAGGTGAGGGAGGTGGAGATTGATGGCGAGGCACTCGGCACCACCCCCGCAACATTCACCATCGAGGATAAGAGATTGAAAATCATAGTTCCCTAATAGTAGGTCGCTAACAAATAAACAATAAGGGCAACAGAGAGTTTTCTGTTGCCCTTAGTATATAAATAGGTATTACACCTACAACTCCACACCGCCACCGAGTGCGTAGTAGAGCTGGATGATACCCTGAATCTCGGAGTAGCGGTCGGAGGACTGCGCCAACTCGGCATTCAGCAGGTTCTGTTGGGCGGTGAGCACCTCGAGATAGCTTGCCGAGCCATACTTCATGAGCAACTGGGTGTTCCACACGGCAGCACGCAGGGTGACAATCTGCTTCAGGTCGATAGCGTAGCGCTCCTTGGATGTCTGCCACCTCTTTAGTGCGTTATTCACCTCAGCACCCGCATTGAGCAGCGCCTGACGATACTGCAACAGTGCCGACTGGTGTTGCTGGGTAGCCACCTCAACCCTCACTTTATTCACTCCGCGCGCGAAGATGGGCTGCACGATACCTCCCACAAGTTTCAGGATGAACTCGCCGGGGTCGGCAATGGCACCACCCACAGCATCGACCCAACCGGCAGAACCGGTGAGGGTTATCTGGGGATAGAGGTGCGAGCGAGCCTCATTGTAGGCATAGAATTTGGTGGCGAGGTTGGCCTCAGCTTGGAGCACATCGGGGCGAAGCGACACCAATTCGAGAGGCACACCAATGGACCACTCCTCGGGGAATGTTTGGTCGGCAAGGGTGCCTCGCTTAATCTCGAATGGGAGCACACCCATGAGGGTAGCGAGGGCCTCCTCCTGCTCCACAATCTGCCTCTCGAGGGTGAGCACCGAGCCCTCCACTCCGAACTTGCTCGCCTTGGCCTGCAAAACTGCCGCCTCGGTAGCCTTACCTGCACGCTTCAGGGCAGTGAGTGTACGGATGTTCTCCTCCCAAGTGGTGAGGGTATGGCGGCTGGTTTTAAGCTGCTCATCGAGCATCAGAAGGGTGTAGTAGTTATTCGCGATGGTAGCAATAAGTTTGCTCTTTATAGCCTGCTCGGCGAGGTGAGTCTGGCGCAGTGCCACCTCAGCGCCCTGCTTTGCGTTCCACAGGCGTCCAAAGGCATCCACCTCCCAGCTTGCCGTAGGGGTAAGGTTGTAGGAGAAGGTTGCGCCGTCGCCACTACCCCCCGACAAAGTACTCTGCAACGAGGCACTCACCGAGGGCAGGAAGGCATACTTGGCAGCCTCCAGAGCGGCCTCTGCTTGGTCGATGTTGAGCTTTGCTGTGAGCATATCGATGTTGTACTCCAAACCGCGCTCAATGTAGTTCTGGAGCAGTGTGTCGGTGAAGAACTCCCTCCACGAGTAGTTGGCGAGTCGAGTGTAGGTTGTGTCGGCCTCGTAGAGTTCATGGAGGTTGGGCACATTGGGCCTCTCGAAGTGGGTATAGAACGAACAACCACCCAACATGAGGGCCGTAGCAAATATTAATAAGTATCTCTTCATATTCGTCAGTTTTGAAAACACCTTAGTCCGCAGGTTCTATATCTCGCTGCGTTTACCCTTGTTGGGGCTCACCTTCTCCTCTATGAACTGGAAAATCACGAAGAGAGTGGGCACAATAAAGAGCAGGGCCACGGTACCCACGAGCATACCGCCCACGGTACCCACACCAATAGAGATGTTACCATTGGCACCCACACCCGTTGCAAACATCATGGGCAACATACCGAACACCATGGTCAACGAGGTCATCAAAATAGCCCTCAAACGAGCCTTGGCGGCCGAGAGTGCAGCGCTCACAATGGAGGCACCCGCCTTGCGACGCTCCGACGCATACTCGGTGAGCAGGATAGCCGTCTTGGCCAGCAGACCAATCAGCATCAGCAGACCAATCTGGAGGTAGATATTGTTCTCCAGCCCAAACATGTTGGCAAACAGGAAGCTACCCGCCAGACCGAAGGGGACCGAGAGGATAATCACAATGGGGATGAACACACTCTCATACAAGGCACACAGGATGAGGTAGATAAACACCACGCAGATGACAAAGATGATGGCCGTGGAGCTACCCGTCGCAGCCTCCTCCCTCGACATACCGCCAAACTCATAGCCGTAGCCCGCGGGCAGGCGCTCCTCCATAACCTCCCTCACAGCCGCAATAGCCTCGCCCGACGAGTAACCATTAGCCGCCTGACCATTGACCGAGATGGCCGAGAAGAGGTTGAAACGCGAGATGGACTGGGGACCATATACCCTCGTGAGTGTCACATACTGCGAGATGGGCGACATCTCACCCATGGCGTTGCGCACAAACATATTCTTCATGGCCTCCACCGAGAGTCGGCTTTCGGGATTGGCCTGAATCATCACTCGGTAGAGTTTCGAGAATCGGTTCATATTCGAGGCGTAGCTACCTCCGACATAACCCGAAATGACACTCAACACACTCGACGGTGCCACACCGTTGCGTTTACACTTAGCGGCATCCACCTCCAACAGATACTGAGGATACTTGGTGTCGAACGAGGTCGATGCACGAGCAATCTCGGGCCTCTCATTCAACCCTGCGATGATATCATCGGTCACCACCTTGAGGTTCTCGATGGTACCACCCTTCTGGTCCTGAACATAAATCTCGAAACCACCGCTGGCACCATAGCCGGGAATCATACCACGAGTGAAGACCATAATCTTCGCCGAGGTGATATCCGAAGTGAGGTCGTAAATCTTCTCCATAACGGAGTCGATATCGTCGCCCTCGCCCTTGCGCAAGTCCCAATCCTGCAGTTTCACAGTGAACATACCACACGAGGAGCCCGCACCCGACATCATACCATAGCCGGTGGTGTAGGAGTAGGTCTCCACCTGAGGCACCATGTTCAATCGCTCGGCAATCTGCTCCATCACCAACACGGTTTCGCCCAAGTTGGTACCGGGAGGGGTCTGCACATCGATATTAATCGAGCCCATATCCTCCTTGGGCACAAGGCCTGTTTTGGTATTCTCGAGCATGTAGAAGAAGCCTCCGCAGGCAACAAACACAAGGATTACTGTGAGCCAACGCTGCTTGAGCATAAACTTCACACCCTTCTTATAGCGGCGCACAATGCCCTTGAAACCTGCGTCGAAGGCGATGTGGAAGCGAGCCGAGAAGCTCAGTTTTCCGTTCTCATCGGGCACATGGGGCTTCATGAGGATGGCACACAGCGCGGGGGAGAGCGTGATGGAGTTCAACAGCGAGATACCCACAGCCACAGCCATGGTCAGACCAAACTGGGTGTAGAAAGTACCCGTGGTTCCTCCCATGAAGCAGACAGGGATAAAGACCGCCATAAATACGAAGGTAGTCGCAATCAGCGCCTTGGAGATGCCCTCCATAGCGTCCACCGTAGCCTTATAGGGAGAGAGGTAGCCGGCATCAAACTTGGCCTGCACAGCCTCCACCACCACAATGGCATTATCCACCACCGTACCAATCACAAGCACGAGTGCAAAGAGGGTAATCATGTTAAGGCTGAAGCCCGCCACCTGCAAGAATGCGAAGGTACCCACCAGCGACACGATAATCGCGATTGAGGGAATGAGGGTCGAGCGGAAGCTCTGGAGGAAGATATACACCACCAAAACCACCAGAATGATGGCCAAAATGAGGGTCTCGATAACGCTCGCAATCGAGGCATCCAAGAAGTCCTTGGTACTCATCAGGTCCACAATCTCCATACCCTTGGGCAGCGACTTGCGAATCTCCTCAATCTCCTTATCGATGGCCTCAATAATCTCATTTGCATTGGAGCCGGAGGTCTGCGAAATCATCAGCGTCGTACCGGGGTGGCCATTCACCTTACCGAGGTAGTCGTAGCTCATGGAGCCCAACTCCACCTCTGCCACATCCTTCAACCTGAGCACCGTACCGTCGCTCTCTGCGCGGATAACCATGTTGGCATAGTCCTCCTCCTTGTCGTAGCGACCGCGATACTTAAGCGTATAGCGGAAGGTGTTGCGCGAGTCGGCACCCAGCGTACCCGTGGGGGCCTCCAAGTTCTGCTCGGCAAGCACAGTCGAGATGTCGGAGGGCATAAGCGAGTATTTCGACATCTTCGCGGGGTCGAGCCATATACGCAACGAGTAGTCGGCACCCCTCACATCGACCTCACCCACACCCGCAATACGCGACAATCGGGGCTCGATATTGATTTTCAGATAGTTGCTCAGGAAGCGCTCATCGAACGAGTCGTCGGGGCTGTAGATTGCCAGAGTTTTGATGCGGCTGGTTTGGCGTTTGCGCACGCTCACACCACTACGGGTAACCTCGGCGGGCAGCAGACCCTGAGCCGAGGCGATACGGTTCTGCACATTCACCATCGCCATATCGGCATTGGTACCCTGACGGAAGTAAATCTGGATGCTTGCCGAACCATTGTTGGTTGCCGACGAGGTCATATACATCATGTTCTCCACGCCGTTGATGGCCTCCTCCAGAGGGATTACCACACTCTTCTGCACAGTCTCGGCATTGGCGCCCGAATAGTTGGCCGACACACTCACCGTGGGAGGAGCAATCTCGGGGAACTGCTCCACGGGAAGGCCCACAAGGCAGATTGCTCCCAGAAGAACAATAATCACCGAGATGACCCCCGCAAAAATAGGCCTGTCAATAAATGTCTTGATATTCATAATCAATCCCCTCCCGTTTTACTCTGCGTTAGTGGTTTGCTCACCGTTCTGCTCGGCAGCTTTGGCAGCCTCCTCTGCTGCAAGGTCGGCCTCGGTCTTCACCTTGGCACCCTCACGCACCAGACCGGCACCCTCGGCAATGATCACATCACCCACCTTGAGGCCGCTCTCCACGATATACTCCACACCGTTGTTCTGGGGCAGCACAGTGATGCCTGCCGACACAGCCTGACCATCGATGACTTTATACACAAAGACCTTCTCCTGCAACTCATAGGTGGCAGCCTGAGGAATCACAATACTATTCTTCAGCACGGTGGGAATCACCACCCTGCCGCTACCGCCATCGCGCAGCAGTCGGCCGCGGTTGGGGAAGGTGGCACGAAGGCTCACAGCACCTGTGGTGGCACTGATGGTACCACTAATTGCATTAATGCGGCCCTTCTGGGAGTATTTCTTGCCATTGCTCATGACGAGTTCCACCTCGGGCATCAGCCTGATGGCCTCCTTCAGCGAGCCGTACTCCTGAATGAGGTCCAACATGGTGTTCTCGGCCATCGAGAAGTAGGCATAAACCTCGCTATCGTCCGACACAGTCACCAGAGGCATCGCGATGCTACTGCTCACCAAGGCACCCACACGGTAGGGAATCATACTTGCTACACCATTCACAGGCGAACGCACCTCGGTGTAGGAGAGGTTGTTGGTGGCATTAATCTCCTCGGCTTGTGCCAGCGCCAGCCTCGCCTCGGCCTCCACAAGGTCGTTGCGCGAGGTCATGAGGTCAAACTCCGAGACAACGCCCTGCTCGAAGAGCTCGGTGTTACTGTCGAGGATGAGCTGCGCTGTCGAGAGGCTCGCTTCGGCACTCTTCACATTGGCCTGCGCAATCTCATAGGCAGCCTTGTAGGGGGTCTGGTCGATGACAAAGAGCACCTGACCTTTGGTCACCAAGTCACCCTCGTTGATGAGGATGTCGGTAATCATACCGCTCACCTGAGGACGGATCTCCACAGTCTGGCAACCGCTGATGGTTGCAGCGTAGTCGGAGGTGAGCACTCGGTCGTCAGCCTCCACGGTCATTACTTTGTAGATTCGCTCGCGGGAGGCTGTCTGTTTGGGGGCCTCCTTGCACGATGCAAGCACTGCAATGCTCGCCAAAAGGAAAATTACTCGTTTCATCTATGTTTGGATTTTATTGTTTCGTTGCGTTCGTTTGGTTGTGGCGTGGCGTTGCCACGCCGCAAAGTTACTATTAATTCTCGAGAATGTAGCATTTTTACACACTATTGAAGACAATTATTATGATAAAATGGGATAATCTGGCGAGAAAATCACTACCTTTGTGGATGACGAAGCAGACAAACTAATAACACGAACTTATGAGCAAACAACCAAAAATCCTTTCCACCATTCTCGAGTGTGTTGCTGTGCTTATTTTGGGCGGCATAATCATCAGCCTCCTGAACCGCACCATCGACACCGAACCCAAGGTGAAGAATGTAATCTTCATGATTGGCGACGGCATGGGTGTGTCGCACATCACAGCCACCATGATTCACAACTCCTATGAGCCTCTCAACATGGAGCGAGCAACCAGCGCCGGCCTCCAGAAGACCTACTCGGCAAATAGTCGTGTGACCGACTCGGCAGCTGCCGGCAGCGCACTCTCCACCGGTTACAAGACCAACAACGGCATGATTGGCATGACTCCCGACGGTGTGGCTCACCCCTCCATCCGCGAGAAGGCTGAGAGGGCGGGTATGGCCACAGGCATCATTGCCACCTACCCCGTAACCAACGCCACCCCCGCCTCCTTTGTGGGCCATGTGCCCCACCGCAACATGGAGGACTCCATTGCCACCTACTACCTCTCCAACACTGTGGATGTTATAATCGGTGGTGGCAGCCGCCGTTTCGACCAGCGCGAGGATGGCCGCAACTTCCTCGACAGCTTGCGCGCAAGGGAATATATCGTAACAAACGATTTGGCTGACATTAAGGATGTTACCGAGGGTCGTGTTGCCGTATTCCCCACCGACGATTCGATGCCCACCGTGCTCCACGGCCGCAGCACCGAGTTCCTCCCAACGGCCACTGCCAAGGCCCTTGAGATTCTCACCAACAATGCCGACGGCGACGGCTTCTTCCTCATGGTGGAGGGGTCGCAGATTGACGGCTGGGCCCACAAACACGAGTTGGAGGGTGTGATTACCGAGACTCAGGATTTCGACAACGCTGTGGGCGTAGCCTTCGACTATGCCGACAAACACCCCGGCACCCTCGTTGTGGTGACTGCCGACCACGAGACCGGCGGCCTCACAATCGTTAATGGCAACCGCAAATTCGACCTCAATGACCACATGGTGGATTATGCGTGGACCACAGGCGGCCACAATGGCGGCATGGTTCCCTTCTTCGCCTATGGCACAGGTGCTGAGCACTTTAAGGGTGTGCTGGAGAACACCGACATTCCCCGCATAATGTGTCGTCTGCTCGGCCTCGACGAGAACTAAAACCCCTACGATAGAAAATCAAGAGGGCGACCTGCTGCAGCGGGTCGCCCTCTTTCACTAACAAATTATCGTATGAGTTGGGGGATTTCGGCAATTTTCCACTAATTGGGGATATAGAAGCCCGGGATGTCGTCGCCGCACTTCTCCACATAGCCATCCTTGTGGATGATGTAGTCGAGATGCTCCATGCGAATAACCACTCGCTTGTCGGTGTTCACCACCAGCGTGTCGCCCTCCACGCGAAGCTCGTCGGGGGTGGGAGCACTGTAAACAAACCTCACACACCTGCCAAGGTCGCTACGACCGAGCACCGAATAGTCGCTCTCGGGGTGGACCATCTTGACAACCCTAATCGTCGTATTGTCAATCTGTTGGAATACAGGCGCCATCTCCTTGCGGATAGCCTCGCCTCTGTGGTAGCTGATGCCCACAAGCACTCCGCTGAGGGCTACAAAGAGCACTGTGGCTCCGATTATAATCTTATTACTTGTTTTCATTTTTCAAGTTAGTTTTATAGTTGGAATAGAGTGTTGATATCTCCTCGGGGGTAAATCCGAGGGTCTCCATGCGGCGGAAGAGCTGTGTGAGTTCGTTCTCCACAAACTCTCTGCGACTCTCCTCCAGCGCACGGGCAGCAGCTCCCTCGGCCACAAAGTAGCCGATACCACGGGTTGGGGCAATGAGCCCACCCTGTTGCAGCGCATCGTAGGCACGCATCACGGTGTTGGGGTTCACCTGCAACTCTGCAGCGAGCTCCCTCACCGAAGGGACACGGTCGCCCTCGAGCCAACGGTGCGATATAATCCTCTCTGCCACAATATCATATATGTGGAGGTAGATGGGTTTATTGGTTCCAAAATCCATAGTAGTTAGCTAATTTCTCGTTCGCGGAACTTAAACCACCCTATCACCACCAACAGCGCAGGAACAATGGCGTTATACCACTCGTGGAAGGGAAGAACGGGGGGTGTGAGGAACCACACATCGAGCCCACCGGCAGTGGTGTAGTCGCAGTAGAGCGTGTTGCCGCCCACAATAAAACCCTCCGTGCTGATAAGATAGTCGCCTTGGGGGGCAATGAACAGTTCTGGGAGGAAGAAGAGCACCGCCAGCGCAATCATAACAAATGCAAAGCCCGTTCCGCTCTTATCCTTCGACGCCGAGCAGGCAACCACACTGCCCGACATAAAGAGCAACGCGATTACAATCATATCGCCAAGGTTTGCAAACCAATGACCTATAGCAGAATAGTCACCGCCGATTCTGTCGGGGCGGGGAGGTGTAGCATCGTGCAGAAGGCTTGCGCACACCTCGCACACGGCGATGCCAACGGCCGACACAACAAGTGTGTTTAGCAGTGCAAAGAGGAACTTTTCTCCCTCGGTTGCGGGGAGTGTGTAGTATATCTGGCTGCTGCCTCGCTTCATCGAGTCGGAGAAATTAATCTTGGCCACAACCACAGGGATGAAAATCGCCGACCACATAAATGCAAATTCCATGAGGAAATCGTCCTCAACCTCTCCCCCCAGCCAACACCAGAAGCAGATGAAGAGCACAAAGGCGTAGCATGCGACGCCAATGAGGTAGGGGCGGCGGTTCTCGGAGTAGTGTTTGCGGGCAAGGAGCCACAAACGGCGGAATGAAAATGTGTTGTTCATAATCTCAATGGGGTTTTAGAGGTTAGTTGAGGGGTTTAGGATACGAATTATCTCCTCGCGCGAGGTGGTGGCTGCGCCGAAAAGGAGCTCAATGTCAGGATTACTCTCCTCGCCATCCACATTCTCCCTCACGGTAGCATAGCCGCCGAGGGTCGATTGGCTGTAAAGAGCACCCTCTGCCGAGCTCTCCACCGAGAACTTCAGTCGGCTGCTCAAATCATACACGGAGCTATCCACCACCAAACCCTTGGGGTCGATAATCACAATGTGGTCGAACATATTAGCCACCTCCCTCACCTGATGGGTCGAGATAATGGCAGTGCGCTCGGGCGTGGCCCACTCGGCCAGCAGGCTGCGAAAAGTTGCTTTGGAGGTGATATCGAGGCCGTTGGTGGGCTCGTCGAGCAGGAGAAGCGAACTCTTTGCAGCCATGGCAAAAGCGATGTAGGCCTTCTTGCGCTGACCCATCGACATCGAGTGGAACTCCTCCTCTACCCCAACCTCAAACCTGCGGAGCGCATCGGCAAAAAACGAGTGGTCGAACGAAGGATAGAAGGGGGCAGTGCACCTCGCAAACTCACCAAGGGTCACCTTGGGCAACTCAAACTCCTCGGGCACCACAAATATATCCGCAAGCTGCGACACACTTCGCGCTCGACTCCTGTGGCCAAACAGCTCCACCTCACCCGAGTCGGGCGAAAGCAAGCCACACATAAGTTTCAACAGGGTACTCTTGCCCACGCCGTTACTACCCAGCAGGCCGTAGATACCCCCTCGCTCGATGTGGAGCGAGAAATCGCGGTAGAGATGGTTCTTACCACGATAATGGAAGGTTAGATTCTTTACTGTAATCATAGTGTATGGGTGTATTATTGTATTAGTACACTGCAAAGGTATAAAGAATTTTTAATCCTCAAACATTTTTCGGAAAATTTTCATTGTGGGGAGGCCGGCGGATAGGGCGGCAGTAGGGACAAAAAAAGAGGTTGAGCTTTGCAACTCAACCTCTGGGCATATATACTAAGGTAATTAGTTCTTTTTGTACCTTGCATAACGCTGCATGAACTTATCAACACGACCGGCGGTGTCAACAAGTTTCATCTTACCGGTGTAGAAGGGGTGCGAAGTGTTCGAAATCTCCATTTTGTAAACGGGATACTCAACACCGTCAACTACCAAGGTCTCTTTGGTATTCACAGCCGAGCGGCAGAGGAATACATGATCGTTGGACATATCCTTGAATGCAACGATACGATAGTTCTTAGGATGGATATCTTTTTTCATCGTTTTGTCTGTTTTTT
>JAGBZI010000015.1 GCA_017628305.1 Tidjanibacter sp. | reverse complement strand
TGCTCGACCCCGAGGCTACCTACTCGCTGCCTGCTTTTCAGGTGGCTTGTGGCTTGGCCGACACCTTCGTTCATGTCATGGAGCAGTACCTCACCGTGGCAGGTTGCTCACCCCTGATGGATCGCTGGGCCGAGGGTGTTGTTCAGACCATTGTGGAGGTGGCACCCAAGGCGCTGGCCGACCAGAAGGAGTATGACGCGATGGCTACTTTTATGCTCTCGGCCACCATGGGTCTTAATGGCTTTGTGGCCATGGGCGTGCCTCAGGATTGGGCTACCCACATGATTGGCCATGAGATTACGGCCCTCACGGGTACCACCCACGGCCAGACACTGGTTATGGTGCTGCCCGGAGTGATGAATGTGTTGAGGGAGCAGAAGGGGGCAAAGATTGTGCAGTTTGGCGAGCGCGTGTGGGGTATCTGCGAGGGCTCTGTGGAGGAGCGCATCGACCGCACCATTGCAGCTACCGAGGAGTTCTTCCGTTCGTTGGGCCTCGCAACCCGCCTTTCGGAACTCTCTATTGGTGAGGATGTTGTGGAGGAGATTGTGCGCCGCTTCAAGGAGCGTGGCACCATGCTTGGCGAGAATAGCAACATCGACTATCGTCTGGTTGAGCAGATTCTCCGCCAGAGGATGTAAGGGTTTGGTTGCTCAGATATTTGTCAATTAATCATACAGAAATAATCTGAAGGGCGTTCCTCGGAACGCCCTTCTTTGTTATTTGCTCAGGTGCTTTGCTGTTGAGGTTTCGGACACTCGGATAGGGATGGCCTTGTGGATGGCATCCTGCTCCTCGGGAGTCAACTCAGAGAGCGAACGACCGAAGAGCTCGTTGGCAGCCTCCTCACGCAACTCGCCATAGGCGGCATAAATTGCGGCATTGAGGGAGCTAAACTCCTTTGCATCAGCTTCCGCGTCGGCCTTGATGGTTATCATCCCATTGCTACTCTGGTACTCCAGACTCTTGCCGCCGGAGGGGAGGGTGATGACGGTTGTGCGCTTCGAGGGGAGTGTGGGGGACTCCTTGGCGTTCTTCACAAATGTTTTGATGGCCCAACGCACCTTATTGTCATCGGCACCCACCTCGAAACTCTCGCCACCCATCGTGAGCTTCACCTTGTTGTTCTTCTGCAACACAATGGTCATAATGTTGCGGTCGTCAACTAACATAAAGGGGGTAGGCTCCTCTGCGACTGTTGTCGTATCTGTGTCGCCACTATCGCTGAGAGGTGGGAGAGATTGTGGTGTAGTGTCGTAGTAGATGCGGTAGAGCTTGGCGTCGCGCAGTGTGTTTTTCACTGCGTCCACCTGCTCCATCTTCACACCCTCCTCCATGTTGATGTAAACAACCTTTGCGGAGGTTGTGGAGCCCTCCTGCTGGAGATATGCGTCGAGTTCCTCGGCGAGGCTGTCGAACTCTATCTCCTTGCCATTGAGCAGAGTTGAGTTGTCACCCAGAGTGATTGTGATAATGTGCGATGTGGGAGTTTGGCTGCCATCGACATATACTTTACCATCCACGACCCTCAGGGTGGTGACTTGGCGTGTTTGTTTTTCATGAGAGTTTTCCGTAACTTTGTCGGCGTTGATGACGACTGTTTCGGTCTGTGCGAATGCGGTGAGCGATAGGCACACCAGCGGCAAGGCGCAGAGTACCCTCATACGACTCGCGGGAGTTGATTTTTTGTGCAACATCATAGTAATACGGTTTTTAAGTGTACTGTGATTGAGGCTGTTGGCAATGGAGTAGGATTTGTTGCCGACAGCCTTCTTTATTAATAGAAGTTGATAGTCGCGTACATTTACGCCCCTAAGTAACACCTCCATATCGGCCTCGTATTCGTGTACCTCGCGGAGGTCGCGACGGAGAAGCCACACGGCAGGGTTGAACCATTGTAGCGCACAACAGAGATTCATAAAGAGCACATCCCACGAGTGGAGCAGTCGTATGTGGGCCATCTCGTGGGCCACCACAAGGTCGTAACCCTCGGTGAGTTCCTCCTCGGAGAGGACTATGGTCTTCATCCAACTGAAGGGGCTAATCTTTTTGTTGGTGACGACTGTGCGTGTGTGGCCGTCGCGCTCCAACTCCCTCGAGCCACGCACCAGCCTCTCTACGGAGATGATGGAGCAGATGCTCCACAATGCCACCACTGCCGCCCCAACGATGGCAATGATGCCCCCAACCATCCACCAATCAGTCTGCCCCGTTACGCCGGCTACCATGGGTTGTTCGGCGACCTCGATGGGGATAAGGGGTGTACCCAACGCCGTGGGCTCCGCGACCACCGTGCGCTTGATGGTGATGACGCAGAGTGGGAGCACCATCGAGAGTGGCATCGTGGCGAGCAGCACTATGCGATTGAGGCGGTGGAATGTTTCGCGCGAGAGCAAAACCTTGTAGAACAGGTAGAAAACGATTGCTACGGCAGCCGCCTTGAGTGTGTATGTGAGTAGCTCCTGCATGGTGTGTGGGCGATTTAGTTGCTCCCTTTCTCAATCTGCTCGATGAGTTGCTTGAGCTCATCCACGGAGATTTTCTCCTCCTTTACAAGGGCCGATACGGCAGTGAGGTAGGAGTTCTCGAAGTAGCGGCTCACGGCACCCTTGATTGTTGTGCCGCCGTGTTCGGTTTCGCTCACCACAGCGTAGTATTGATAGGTGTTGCCGTAGGGGGTGTGTGCCAGATAGCCCTTGGCCTCGAGCGAGCGCACCATGGTGGAGAGTGTGTTGAAGTGGGGCTTGGGGTCGGGATAGAGGGCTACGAGTTCTCTCACGAACATCGCTCCGTGCTGCCAGAAGAGGTGCATTACCTCCTCCTCCTTGCGTGTCAATCGTTTCATTAGGTTCCGGTTTTTGTGGGGAGTTCCCCGATTTGCTTGCACAAATATAAACTAAAAAATATAGTTACGCAACTAAATTTTGTAGTTTTTCTTTTTACCGGAGATGTTAATCCCTTTGGGATTAAAAAAGTTTAACCTGAGTGTCGAATTTCGTCTTGTTGAAACTCACTAAACACACAAAAGGCGCTCCTTGGTGGAACGCCTTTTGTATTTCGGGCCGTTGCCCAGAATACTTTGGTGAAATCGGTGTGGGATTATTTCTTGTTGAAGAACTCCTTAACCTCCTCGGTGGGAACTACATCGGTTTTGAAGATGTAAGCACCGGTCTTCTCCGATTTAACCATTTTGATGCATTTGGTAAAACCCTTGTTTGCACCCTCTTTCTTAAGTGTTGCAACTACTTTCTTTGCCATAGTTCTT
>JAGBZI010000108.1 GCA_017628305.1 Tidjanibacter sp. | reverse complement strand
CGCAGGGCAGGTGCCGCCCGTGGCTACAACTTCACACACCGCAGCCGCAAGGTGCGCAGCATCGACTTCGAGCAGTTCGACCTGCTCTTGGCCATGGACGACTCGGTGTATGAGTCGCTCAGTCGCCTCGCCCCCAGCGTGGAGGCTCTCCAGAGGCTCGAGAGGTTTGCCGACTACCTCCCGGAACACTTCGGCTACGACTATGTTCCCGACCCCTACTACGAGGGGGCCGAGGGGTTCGAGTTGGTGCTCGACATGCTCGAAGAGGGGTGCGACAACCTCCTACAAAATTTGTAGAGAGCGGTTGCAATGTAACTGAAGGCGCGCAAAGTTCGACTAACTGAAATCACGAAATCTCCGCCTTTCAAAGGCCCTTTTCGAGGGCTTTTTGACCAAATCCTTCTTGGGCGGGCCCTATGGCTCGCCCAAACTATTTCTCGGCACACGCTTTGCTCTCCCCTTTCCAAAACGAGCACAACATGGAACACAACAGAGAGCACACCCCAACAAAGCGCAACCTCCTCTCCGAGGGGGGAAGATATTTTCCACCCATGGGCAATGCCGACAAGGCAACCCTCTTCCTACGCCTATTCATCGGCGCACTACTCTTCACCCAAGCCATCACCAAGTCGCAGCAGTACATGTGGCTCGAGCAGGAGTACCCCTCCGTTTTGGGTCTTTCGCCAGCCGAGGTGGTGAGTCTTGTAGGCATTGTGGAGGCGGTGGCGGGTGTGATGCTCACCACTGGATTGCTCACTCGCGTCGTATCGGTGGTGATGGTAGTGGCGATGCTCTCGGCGGCCCTCCTCTTCTTTCCATCGCAAAGTTTCGACCAAGCAGAGCTCAAGGTGGTCTATGCAGGCATCTATGCCACGCTGGCCATAAGTGGTGGTGGGCTCTACTCCTTGGACAACATAATTTTCGCCCTACGCAACAGGGGAAAGGATTAGCACAAATCCATCGTGGGAAAAAACAAATCGGGCACACCACCAACGGTGCGCCCGATTTATCATTGAGGTAGCCAAACTATTTGTCTGCCTCAACCGATGCTTTACGGAACTCTTTCATAAGTTTGGTAAGCTCCAGAGCGGCCTTACGGGCGCGAGTACCTGCAGCCTTATTACCTTTCTCTACCTGAGCCTGAGCGTTTACTTTGAAGAACTCAATCTGAGCATTGATTTTCTCTACTAATTCCTGCATAGTTGTAAGTTTATTTAAGTTACTGTCTGTGGTTGCATGCGCTGCTCTATATTAAGCAGTTATGACAAAGATATGAATTTTTTTGCAAAATCACAATTTTGCCACACTTTTTTCCGCACGCCCACTATTTTCTCTTGATGCGAGCCACAATGCGCTGGAATACAGTCTTCTTGTGCTCATCTTCGTTGCCGTAGCCGTAGCCATAACCGTAGCCATAGCCGTAACCGTAGCCATAGCCGTAGCCATAGCCGTAGCTCTTGCCACCCTTCTCTCCGCCATAGTAGAGCTGACCAACGCCCACCTGCGACACAAGCACGCCCATGTTCTTAAGCGACTTGCGACCGGCAATAGCCTTCACAGTCTCGAGGCTGGTCTTCTCGGTGTGGCCCATACGCATACAGTAGAGAGTCATATCGGCCAGACGGTTCACAATCATGGTATCGGTAACCAGAGCGATAGGTGCAGTATCAACGATGATGTAGTCGTACCTCTTCTTCAGCTCGGCAAACACCTCGTCAACCTCGGGACGCATAAGCAACTCGGCAGGGTTGGGAGGAATGGTGCCCACAAACAGAGCATCCACACCATGAACACAATCCTTCACAATGAGGTTGTCGATATTGGTCTCCTTGCCCACAAGGTAGCTCACAATACCACGGCTGTGGTGAACAGCACCAACGCGTTTCTCCATCGAGCCCTTACGCATATCCATGTCGACAATCACCACCTTCTTGCCGGTGATAACAAACGACAGAGCAATGTTGAGCGCCACGGTGGTCTTACCCTCTGAAGGAACGGTGGAGGTAACCATAATCACCTGACCGCCCTGAGGCATCATGAAGTCGATGTTGGTACGCACCATACGGAATGCCTCCGACACCGAGTCACGGCTGTTGGGGGTAACCATCACATCGCTGGTGTGGCGGCTCTCCTTGGAGGGGATTGCACCCACAATGGGCACATCGCCACCAAGAACACCCTCAACCTCCTCAACCGAGTAGACCTTCATACGCAGAGCCTCTGCAATGAAGATTATCACCACGGGAAGAACGAAGCCCATAATGAGTGCCAACAGCATAATCATCATTGTGCGGGGGGCGATGGGCTGCGACGATGGCTCGGCAGCGTCAATCACACGCGAGATGGGGGCAGTGGTAGCCAACTTAAGGCTGGTCTCCTCCCTCTTGTTGAGCAGGAAGTCGTAAATCTTCTCCTTAATCTGCTGGTCACGCATAATCGACTGTGCACCCTTCTCGATGGAGGGGAGGTTGCTCACCTTAGCCTCGTTCTCGGCAATCTGGCGATCCACCGAGCGGAGCTGCACCTCCAGCGAGCTCTGAATATTCTTGATAGAGGCGGGCAACAGCGACTGCATCGAGAGGATGCGGTCCTTCAGGTTGCGCACCGAGGGGTTGTCGGTCTTCTCGTCGCCACCCAGCATGCGGTACTCCAACACGGCGTTGTTGTAGTCGTTGATGAGTGCTGTGAGCGAAGTGTCGTCGATACCGAGGTTGGGAACAAGGGCAATGGTGCCGCTCACCTTCTTCACCGAAGCGAGCACATCCGACAAGATTCTTGTTTGGGTCTCGATATGCACAGCCTGCTCCTCGAGTTTGGCAGCTGCCTGCACATAGAGGTTAGCCTCCGAAGTGGGGTTAACGGTCTTGGCGCTCTTACGGTAGCTCTCCACAGTGTCGTCCACTGCTGCGAGGTCGCCACCCACGATGGCCAGACGCTCATCCACAAACTGCATGGTGGCCCTTGCCACGGCACGCTCACCCTCCTTGGCATCCTCGTTGTAAACATAAATAAGCTCGTTTACAATGTCGGCCGATTTCTGGGGCACTGCACTCTTCATACCCACCGAGATAAGGCTGGTGGTTTTGCTCGAGGGAGCCACCGAGAGGTTGGCTGCAATAGCGCGAGCTGCACTCCTCACACTGCTAACCGAGATGAAATATTTGTTGTTAACCTTCACAACCTCTGCAAAGTCCTCCTCGAAACGGGGGTTGCGAACCACGCGCAGGATACCCACCTCGCTGAAGATATTGGCGCCATAGGCAGCCTCGAAGTTCTCCTCAATCTTATCCTTCATGCCGGGCAGCGTGTAGATAATCTTACCCTTTGCGCCCTCCTCGGTGAGGTTGAGCTCCATGGTAAAAGGCTTCATAAGCGAGTCCACCATGAGATTTGCGGTGACTGCGGGGGCATACACCTCCACCTTGCGGAGTTTGGCCTGCACACGGTAGGTAACATTCAGGTCGAGATTCTCCACAACCTTATACATGAGGCTATGGGAGCGGAGGATGGCAGCCTCGTTGTCCACAACGGAGGTCTGGCGCATCATCCTCAGGTTGGTCATGGTGGTCACATCGGACTTCACACTCCTTGAAGCGTTCTCATCCACATAGATAAGTGCCGAGGAGGAGTAAATCTTGGGCGACACCTTGCAGTAGAGGAAGCCTGCACACAAGCAAACAAACACCGATACAAGGAACCAAAACCAGTTGCCCGCAAAGAATTTCCAAATGCTACGGAGGGAGAGCTCCATACCCTCACCCTCGGGGTTCTGCTGTGCAAAACCGTTCTGCTGCTGCATATTGTTGTTTTCCATAAGTCTGCTTAATTATTTGAGGCGGGAAGCGTAAGTAACATAGTAAATCATCATAGCGATGGTCGAGCCCAGCGATGCCAGCGAGGTAATCACGGGGAAGTAGGTGGTGAAGGTCGACACCGACTTTGCCTTGGCACCCACAGCCTCCACATAGACCACATCATTCTGTTTGAGGTAGAAGTAGGGCGACTTGAAGACATCCTTGCTCTTGAGGTTGAGCACCTCCACATGGCGACCTCCATTCTCCTCGCGAATAACCATCACCTTCTCGCGATTGCCATAGACTGTCATATCGCCCGAGAAACCAAGTGCCTCGAGGAGGGTGAGCCTATCACCGGGGAAGTTGTAGGTACCGGGGCGGGCTACCTCACCGATGACGGTCACATAAAAGTTGAGGATGGTGACGGTCACAACGGGGTCGGGCATCACAGCCTCCAGCCTATTCTTGAGCATGTTGGCAATCTCCTGACGGGTAAGCCCTGCCACCTTGATGCTTCCAAGCACGGGGAAGTCGATGGTACCATTCTCCTGCACAGTGTAGCCCTCATACGACACATTGGTAATCACACGGCTCGAGGAGTTGGACGCAGTAACACTGCTGGCCACCTGCGAGCGTGCCGAAAAGAGGTTGTAGGGAATAGCCAACTCAGGGGTTGACGACGACACAGAGATAGTGAGTACATCTCCGGGCTGGATGGTGTTGAGCTGACCCGAAACACCTTCGAGCTGACCACTCTCCGCCACCTCTTGGAAGTAGGCGAGGTCGGTAGCTGCTCCACACGAGGTGAGAGCAACAACAACCATCAGGGTGTAAATAATTCTTTTAAACATAGCTTTTATTGAGTTTTAATACTTATTTGCTTCGTCCAAAACATCCGCCCATCATCACAGGCGCACATTTAAGCACGCAAAGGTAATCATTTCTTCTCAATTTTTCACCCTTTCCCCTAATATATTTTCACACGAGCGCGCGACCACCCCCTTGGAAGGGACAAAAAATGGCGTCGGAACGGAGCAAAACAACCATTCCGACACCCATGAAAACGGAGTCTTCACACCCCCTATTTCGCCTCGATTGCGCCCCTTATTGCACGGGCCAACTGGTCGGGGCACGAGGTCCCTTTCCCCCTGCAATCTATCCCCTCGAGGATGGCCACAACCTCCTCTGCCGGGCGCCCTGTGGCAAGGGCTGCAACGCCCTGCGTATTGCCTGCGCAACCGCCCACAAATTGCACCCTCTCAACGATGTTGTTGTCATCCAAAACCACCTCAATAAATCGGGAGCAAACACCCCCCTGTGGCACATAGCCAATCGTCTTACTCATAATATCTTAAAAGCTGAAAAATCCTCCCATGTTAATAACTCCCCGAGCGCCAAATCCAACCTCTGCAAAGAGGCCTCGGGTGGTGCCGAAACTCACCCCCAGAGGGTAGAAATTCACCATCGGAGAGAACTGTGTCGTGTTGTTCACTTCGCCCGCGGTATCCACATTTTTGACACACATCAGCGAAGCGCCCACGCCGGCTGTTCCATAGATGCTCCACAGGTTATCCTCCAGACGAGCGTAGAGCCACTTCAGCCCCACCAGCAGCGAGGGATAGGTAAACGAACTGCTCTTGCGCACGCCGCTGCCACCCGTCACATAGACGAGCTTCGAGGAGATGTGGCCCACCGTGGCACTCACCCCCACCGAGAACCTCGGCGTAAGATTGTAATAGAGATCCAGATTAGGGTTGAGCAGTGCGTTCCACCCTTCGCGGCGCGTGGTTATCCCATTGTCGTCGTTGGTCCCGAAGTCGATGGAGCCAAAACCGGTGCCGAGCGCCCCGACAAAGTCGAAGAGCGAGAACCAGCCCACTCCGCCACGGACCTCCCAACGGGGAAAATCGCGGTTCGCATCCGACAATGAGGCCTGCGCTCGAGCCTCGGAGGTTGCCGACAACGCCGCCGCCAACAGCAACAAAACAGCCAAAGTTTTCTTCATAAGCCCCATGGTTTTTAAAGTTATCTCATTACAAGTTATTACAAATATAGGAAAAAAGTTTATCTTTGCAAGCTACTAATGGCTAAAAGGGCCGCCGACACCCCTTTGGGGCGGTGTTGCAAAGCTCGAAATAAAACTACAAACGAACAATATTACCCATGAAACGCACAATGATTATCCTCTTTGCGGCAGCGGCGCTCGCTTCGTGCTGCGGCCAGAAAAAGACCCCCGCTCTCAACCCCGACAACTTCGACGAGAGCTACGCCCTTGGCGACGACTTCTATGAGCACTTCACCGCCGGCTGGCAGAAGCGCAACCCCCTCACCCCCGAGTACTCACGCTTCGGCGCCTTCGACATGTTGCGCCAGAGCAACGAGCTGCGTGTGAAGGAGCTCTTCACCGAGATTGAGAAGAGCAACGCCCCCGCAGGCTCGGTGGAGCAGAAGCTTGCCGACCTCTACCGCCTCGGCCTCGACAGCACCCGACTCAATGCCGAGGGTGCCGCCCCCCTGAAGGCTTCGCTCGCCGAGATTGAGGCTCTTGACTCGCGTCGTGACCTCTCGGCCCTCATCGGCAAGATGCACCTCCAGAGTGCCAACACCTTCTTTGCGAGTGGTGTGGGTGCCGACGAGAAGAACACCGCCGTCAATGTGCTCTACATTGGCCAGAGCGGCATCGGCATCGGCGACCGCGACTACTACTTCGACGAGAGCGCTGCCACCATCCGCGAGGCCTACGAGCGCTACATCAAGGCTGTTGTACTCCTTGCAGGCTACACCGCCGAGGAGGCCGAGCGCATCGCCAACTCGGTGCTCACCATCGAGAAAGAGCTGGCAGCCAGCCACTTCACGAATGTCGAGAGGCGCAATCCTCAGAAAAATTACAACAAACTCTCTCTCAAAGAGTTGAAGCGAGAGTTCCGCAACATCGATTGGGATGCCTACGCCGCCGCCATGGGCTTTGATATGCCCGCGGAGGTGGTTGTTAGCCAGAAGCCCGCACTCGCCAAAGCAAACAAACTGATTGGCAAAACTCCCCTTGCAACCATCAAGGACTACCTCATCTTCCACGAGGTGCGCAGCTCGGCAAGCTACCTCTCGGATGAGTTCTCGGATGTAAACTTCGACTACTATGGCCGCACCCTCTCGGGCAGCGAGCAGCAGCGCCCCCGCTGGAAACGCTCGCTCAGCACCGCCGATGGCAACCTCTCGGAGGCTGTTGGCAAGAAATATGTAGAGAAATATTTTCCCGCAGAGTACAAGGAGAAGATGGTGGAGATTGTGGCCAACCTCTCCACAGCGCTCGGCCAACACATCGACAACCTCGACTGGATGAGCGACGCCACCAAGGCCAAGGCCCACGAGAAACTCGCATCGTTCACCGTGAAGATTGGCTATCCCGACAGCTGGGAGAGCTACGAGAGCCTCACCATCGACCCCGCCATGAGCTACCTCGACAACATCCGCGCTCTGCGCAGGTGGCACACTGCCGACAATCTGGCCGACCTCGGGAAGCCCGTTGACAAGAGCGAGTGGCTCATGAGTCCCCAGACTGTGAATGCCTACTACAACCCCACCACCAACGAGATTTGCTTCCCCGCAGCCATCCTTCAGCCCCCCTTCTTCAACCCCGAGGCTGACGACTCTGTGAACTACGGTGCTATCGGTGTGGTAATCGGCCACGAGATGACCCATGGTTTCGACGACCAAGGTCGCCAATATGACAAAGATGGCAACCTGAACGATTGGTGGCTCCCCGAGGATGCCGAAGCCTTCGACAAGAGGGCCGAGGTGCTCGTGAAGCAGTTTGACGCCATCGAGGTGAATGCCGAGGGGCTGCACGCCAACGGTCGTTTCACCCTCGGTGAGAACATTGCCGATCAGGGAGGTCTGCGCGTATCGCTCACCGCTCTGCGCAACTCGTGGGGCGACGAGAGGCCTGCCGACATTGATGGCTTCACCGCCGAGCAGAGGTTCTACATTGCCTATGCAACCCTGTGGGCACAGAACATCCGCGAGCAGGAGATTGTACGCCTCACCAAAACCGACCCCCACTCGCTCGGCAAATGGAGGGTAAACGGCACCCTGCCCAACATTGGCGATTGGTATGACGCCTTCGGCATCAAGGAGGGAGACAAGATGTTCCGCCCCGCCGAGGAGCGCGTAATCATCTGGTAGAGCATCCCCATCGAGGGTAGTCTACCCCACCCACGAATTGACGACTGCGGGGCCACAATAATAAGACCCCGCAGTCGTTAAATATAAAAAATACGCAACAGAGAGATGACAGAGAGTAACACAACAGCGACCCCTTATGCCGGGTTTATGGCCCTGTGCCGCAGGCTCTTCAGCGACCACAGTGTGGAGCTCATAGGCAAGGCTCTCGGGATGGCAGTCGATGCCCTCGAGGGCATGGAGCGCTATGACCACACGCCTCTGGTGGGCCACTCGGTGGCCACCGCTGCCATCGTAGCAGGCGAGGTGGGCCTTGGGCGCAACTCGGTGGTGGCTGCACTGTTGCACGACGCCGCAAGGTTGGGCCTTGTGGAACTCTCCGAAATAAACACCCTCTTTGGCGAGGCTCCCGTGGGCATCATCTTGGGCATGAACGATATATCGAGCATCAAGACCAAAGCCGACAAGAGCCAGATTGACGACTTCCGCGACCTCATCATCTCCTACTCCACCGACCCGAGGGTGATACTCCTCAAACTTGCCGACCGACTGGAGGTGATGCGCAACATCGACATCTTCCCCGCCGAGAAACAGATGCGCAAGTGCTGGGAGAGCATGAACCTCTACGCCCAGATTGCCCACAAACTCGGCCTCTACAACATCAAGAGCGAGCTGGAGGAGATATCCTTTGCACACATCGAGCCCAAAGCTCACGCCGAGATAAAGGCCAAGCTGGAGGAGAGCGCCCAGCGCAGGGAGGCCCTCATTGCCGATGTGCTGGCCCCCATCGAGAAGCGAATGAGGGATAGCGGCATACGCTACCACCTGAAGAGTCGCACAAAGAGCATCTACTCCATTTGGCGCAAGATGCAGAAGCAGGGGGTCGGTTTCGAGGAGGTCTACGACATCTTTGCCATACGAATAATAATTGAGTGCCCGCGCGAGCAGGAGAAGATGCTCTGCTGGAATATCTACTCGATAGTCACCGACTACTACACCCCCAACCCCGAGCGCATGAGGGACTGGATATCCATTCCCAAGAGCAATGGCTACGAGTCGTTGCACGCCACCGTCTCTGCCTTTGGCGAGTGGGTGGAGATACAGATACGCACCGAACGCATGGACGAGGTGGCCGAGCGAGGCATCGCCGCCCACTGGAGGTACAAGGGTGTGGGCGGAGGCTCCATAAGCCACGAAGAGTGGCTTGCCAAACTGCGCGAGATTATGGAGGAGAGCGATTCGAGGTCGGGACTCTGCACCAAGCTCAACGCCTACGCCACCAACCGCGAGGTCTTCGTCTTCACCCCCAAGGGTGACATCCGCAAACTCCCCGAGGGAGCCACGGTGCTCGACTTCGCCTTCGACATCCATACCTCGGTGGGCAGCAGTTGCGTGGGTGCCAAGATTGGCCAGCGCAATGTCCCCATAAAAGAGCCACTGCGCAACGGCGACATCGTCACCATCCTCACCTCCAAGAACCAGAAGCCCAAGGCCGACTGGCTGAATGTGGTGGTGACCAGCAAGGCCCGCAGCCGAATAAAAGCCTACCTGAGAGAGGAGGAGAGCAAGCTGGCAAAGTTGGGCCGCGAAGAGCTGGAGCGAAAACTGAAAAACTGGAAACTCGCCATCGCCATCGACGACGCAGTAACACTGCTGTGCAAACACTACAAACTGCGCACAGGCATGGAGCTCTATGGCCGCATCGTGGACCAGAAGCTCGACATGGCTGCCATCAAGGAGCTCATAACCCGCCACTTGGAGGGGGTAGATACGCCACAACCACCTGCACCCCCCAAAGCTACAACTGCCGGCTCTAAAAGTTCGGCAGGCGACAACGAGGAGCTCATCTTGGGCGACGAGGTACACGGCCTCAAGTGGCACACGGCACGCTGTTGCAACCCCATATTTGGCGACGAGGTGTTCGGATTTACCACCATCAACAACGGAGTGACCATCCACCGCACCGACTGTCCCAATGCACCGCGCCTGAGGGAGCAGTACCCCTACCGCATAATCCCCGCAAGGTGGAAGGGCGAGACAAGCAAGGGGCGTTTTATAGCCGCCATCCGCGTGGTGGCCGACGACCGCTCGGGTCTGCTGAACAACATCACCGACACCATCGGCAGCCTCGGCATCAACATCCGCTCCATAGCCCTCTCCTCCCTGCGTAACGGGCAGATGGGAGGCCTTGTGAGTGTGGAGGTGGCCTCGTCGAGCGTTGCCGACATGGTGACATGGCACATCCAGCAAATCGACGGCGTGCGCAAAGCCCACCGCGTGAACAAATAGAGAGATACACATTTCAAATAACCAACCCTCACACAAAAAAAGAAGAAGAAATTATGAAAACCGAAACACGACTTTGGATATGGGTAATCCTCTTGGTGCTTCTGCTCACGGGAGCCATCTCGCTGGGCGACATCTTTAGTTTCATACTCTACACCATCGGCTTCATCATACTCATGGGCCTCATCGGCGTGCTCATTTTCCGCTATCGCATACGCCGCGCACAGCGTCTGGCCGAGGAGCGTGGCGAGCCTTTTGCGGGCTACACATGGCACTTCGGCGGCTTCAGCAACACCACCCGCCCCCAGAACCCCAACGAGGGCAAGGTGAAAATCAAAACCGGCCCCCAACCCAAAAAGAGGGTGAACGACGATGTGGGCGAATATGTGGACTTCAAGGAGAACTAGTGGCCAGATTTATTTGCCACGAGTGATTCGTGATTAGACTATTTGGCCGCGGGTGATTAGTGGCCAGATTAATTTTAAGGTCATCCATTCCGGCTCGTCGCCGCCCCCTCCGTCACTCCCAAAGTTAAGCTAATGTTACTTTTTGGGGAGAGTTACTAAAAAAATTTAATAATTGTTTTGGTAAATAACGGGAAGTTTGTACTTTTGTGGTGCGAAAAAGGTAAACAACAACATAACAAAAATTTAAACAATTAAGTAGAACTATGGCACAGATTAAAATTGGTATCAACGGCTTCGGTCGTATCGGTCGTTTGGTATTCCGCGCTGCTTGCAATCAGGCAGACAAATTTCAGGTAGTTGGTATCAACGACCTTATCGATGTTGAGTACATGGCTTACATGCTCAAATATGACAGCGTACACGGCAAATTCAACGGCACCGTTGAGGTTGTTGACGGCAAACTCGTTGTTAATGGCAACGCTATCCGCGTAACCGCAGAGCGCAACCCCGCAGACCTCAAGTGGAACGAGGTTGAGGCTGAGTATGTAGTTGAGTCGACCGGTCTTTTCCTCACCAAGGAGAAAGCTCAGGCTCACATCGACGCAGGTGCCAAATATGTAGTTATGTCGGCTCCCTCGAAGGACGACACCCCCATGTTCGTATGCGGTGTAAACACCGACACCTACGCTGGTCAGCAGATCGTTTCGAACGCATCGTGCACCACCAACTGCTTGGCTCCCGTGGCTAAAGTGCTCAACGACAAATTCGGTATGGTTGAGGGTCTTATGACCACCGTTCACGCAACCACCGCTACCCAGAAGACCGTTGACGGTCCTTCGGTGAAGGATTGGCGTGGTGGCCGTGCAGCAGGCGGCAACATCATCCCCAGCTCGACCGGCGCAGCTAAGGCAGTAGGCAAAGTTATTCCCGAGCTCAACGGCAAACTCACCGGTATGTCGTTCCGCGTTCCCACCCTCGATGTATCGGTTGTTGACCTCACCTGTACCCTCGCAAAAGAGGCTACCTACGCTGAGATTTGCGCCGCTATGAAGGAGGCTTCGGAGGGCGAGCTCAAAGGTATTCTGGGCTACACCGAGGACGCAGTTGTTTCGGCAGACTTCATCGACGACGCTCGCACCTCGATTTTCGACGCAACCGCAGGCATCCAGCTCACTCCCAAGTTTGTGAAGGTTGTTTCGTGGTACGACAATGAGTGGGGCTACTCGAACAAAGTGCTCATGCTCATCGAGAACATGAAGCGTTACAACGGCTAATAACCGCACATAAGCAGCGTCGTTAGCGTTGCACAACAAAAAATCCCCTCCACATTTGCGCCAGCAAACTGCGGAGGGGATTTTTGTATGCCTAAAAATTGCTTATCTATCTGCGTTTTAGTCTCTCCCGAGATTTTCTTGCTGCACCACAGGCACAAAGGAGCCTTTCCGGCTCCACTCTGCCCTCGGCATTCAACTCTCCTCGCTCACTGCCTCGAGCAGTTCGAGTGCCCTCTGGCGGTCGTCGGAGTTGACCAACAGTCGCACGCGATTGTCGTTGATGTAGGGGAGCATGATGGAGGAAATCTCGTTGACGATGCTCACCTCGATGCCCATACTGCGCAGCATGGAGGCGGCGATTTCCGCCTCGGCGGCGGTGGCGAATGTGGTGAGTGTCACAACCTCACCATTGTTGTTGTCTGTCATAAGGCGGTTACGGTTTGTTGGTTACTAATGTTAGGCTCAAATATAGCAAAAAATATTCTTGAAAAAGTGGTCGACGGGTGTAAAAATTCCGGAGAATAAATAGTATCTTTGTCCGTAGTATCAACTCTAACCAAGCGGACCGCATGTCGCAATTTGTACACCTCCATGTCCACACGCAGTACTCCATCCTCGATGGTGCTGCCTCCATACCCTCCATCATCTCTCGTGCCAAGAAGTACGAGATGCCCGCCGTGGCCATCACCGACCACGGAAATATGTATGGAGCCAAGGAGTTCTACGACGCTGCGACAAAGGCGGGTGTGAAGCCCATTCTCGGCTGCGAGGCCTACATTGTGGCCAACCGCCACAACCGCAACAAAGACCTCGAGCGACGCTACCACCTCATCCTGCTGGCAAAGAATGCCACGGGTTATCACAATCTCATAAAGCTCATTTCGATTGGATTTACGGAGGGCTCCTACTATGGCAAGCCCCGTATTGACCACACGATATTGGAGGAGTTGCACGAGGGTATCATCTGCTGCTCGGCATGTATTGCCGGCGAGGTACCCAAGGCGCTGATGGCCGGCAACGAGGCTGAGGCCGAGAGGGTTATTGAGTGGTACAAGAGGGTGTTTGGCGACGACTACTACATCGAGATTCAGCGCCACCGTCCGAAGGACCCCACCCGCCCACAGGATGTTATTCAACATCAGGATATGGTCAATCCACGCCTTGTGGATTTGGCCAAGAGGCACGGTGTGAAGTATATCTGCACCAACGATGTCCACTTCACCGATGCCGACGACGCCATGGCCCACGACCACCTCATCTGCCTCAACACAGGTAAGGACCTCGACGACCCCACGCGCATGCGCTACACGGGCGAGGAGTACTTCAAGAGCCCCGAGGAGATGGCCGAGCTGTTTGCCGACTACCCCGAAGCGCTGGCTACCACTGTGGAGATTGCCGAGAAGGTGGAGCAATTCAACCTCAACTGCGACCCTCTGATGCCCAATTTCGAGGTGCCCGAGAGTCTGGAGATTGATGAGGAAAAACTGAAAAGGAGCGTCATCAAGAAGACCAAGAACGAGGAGGAGAGGGAGGCTATTGAGGCCTCGGCGAGCATCTATGAGTATGCAGCTGCCCACCCCGAGGTGAATGAGCGACTGACGGTTGCCAAGCAGTTCCAATACCTCACCCACTTGGTCTATGAGGGTGCCCACATGAGGTATGGCAAGGAGCTCAGCGAGAGTCTATTGACCCGACTGGAATATGAGTTGTCGACCATTGAGAACATGGGTTTCCCCGGCTACTTCCTCATCGTGTGGGACTACATTCGTGCTGCGCGCGAGTTGGGTGTGTCGGTGGGTCCCGGCCGTGGTTCTGCTGCCGGTTCTGTGGTTGCCTACTGCTTGAAGATTACCAACATCGACCCCATCAAGTACGACCTACTCTTTGAGCGATTCCTCAACCCCGACCGTATCTCACTCCCCGATGTGGATGTCGACTTCGACGAGGACGGCAGGGCCGATGTGCTGAACTATGTGATTGAGAAATATGGCCGCAAGCGTGTGGCCCAAATTGTCACCTTCGGCACCATGGCCCCCAAAATGGCCATCAAGGATGTTGCGAGGGTGCAGAAGCTGCCCCTGCCGGAGAGCGACCGCCTCACGAAACTCATCCCCGACAAGATTGAGAACGGCAAGAAACAGACCCCCTTCGAGTGGCTGTATGAGACCCAAAGCGAATTTGCGGCCGAGAAGAACAGCGCAAATCCTCTGATACAGAACACACTGCGCTATGCAGAGAAGTTGGAGGGCTCGGTACGCCAGACGGGTGTCCATGCCTGTGGTGTGATTATCGGCAAGGACGACTTGGAGAAGTTTGCCCCCATTGCTACGGCGAAGGATGCCGACCTTAATGTGGTGCAGTTCGAGGGCAAGTTTGTGGAGAGCGTTGGCCTCATCAAGATGGACTTTTTGGGTCTTAAGACCCTCTCTATCATAAAGGATGCGCTGGAGAATGTGAAGCGCACCACGGGCAAGGTGATTGACATCGACTCCATTCCGCTCGATGACAAGAAAACCTATGCCCTCTTCAGCCACGGCGACACCACAGGAGTCTTCCAGTTTGAGTCGCCCGGCATGAAGAAACACCTCAGGGCGCTGAAGCCCACCCGTTTTGAGGACCTCATTGCGATGAACGCCCTCTACCGCCCCGGCCCCATGGAGAAGATTCCCAACTTCATCGCCCGCAAACAGGGCAAGGAGGCCATCACCTACGACTTCCCCGAGATGGAGAAGTATCTCTACGACACCTATGGCATCACCGTCTATCAGGAGCAGGTGATGTTGCTCTCGCAGCAGTTGGCAGGCTTCTCGGGAGGCGAGGCCGACACCCTGCGTAAAGCGATGGGTAAGAAGCAGAAAGAGGTGCTCGACAAGATGAAGACGAGGTTTATGGATGGTGCCAAAGCCAAGGGTCACGACGAGCCTACGCTGGAGAAGATATGGGGCGAGTGGGAGGCCTTTGCGTCGTATGCGTTCAACAAGTCGCACGCCACCTGCTATGCCTATGTGGCCTACCAGACTGCCTACCTGAAGGCCCACTACCCCGCGGAGTTCATGGCAGCGCTGCTGAGCCGCAACCTCACCAACATGGATAAACTCACCAACTTCATGGACGAAGCCCGCAAGATGAAGCTGAGGGTGTTGGGCCCCGATGTGAACAAGAGTATCCACATCTTCTCGGCCGACAAAGAGGGTAACATCCGCTTTGGCATGGCCGGCATCAAGGGTGTGGGCGAGGGTGCCGTGATGGAGCTGGTGTCCGAGAGGGAGCGCGGAGGCGACTTCAAGGATATCTACGACTTTGTAGAGAGGATAAACCTCTCGACGGTGAATAAGAAGGCCATTGAGAATATGGCTCTGGCGGGAGTCTTCGACTCCATCTTGGGCTTCCACCGCAGCAAACTGTTTGTGACGGTGAAGGAGGGCGATGCCAACTTCCTCGATCAACTTGTGAGATATGGCGCAAAATTCCAGCAGGACAAGAATAACGCCCAGCAAAGCCTCTTCGGTGGTATGATTGATGTATCACTCCAGAAGCCTGTGATGCCCCCATTGCAGGAGTGGGACAAGATATACACCCTCAATCAGGAGAAACTTGTGACGGGCATGTACCTCTCGTCGCACCCATTGGACGAGTACTCGGTGATTATCCGCCATGTGTGCAACACCCCCCTGACAACCTTCTCCAACCTTGCAGATGTGGGCCAGAGGGACTTCATCGCGGGTGGCATGGTCACCGGCGAGCAGCACCTGACGACCTCCACCGGCCGCCCCTTCGGCAAATTCAAGTTGGAGGACTACTCGGGCGAGTATGAGTTTGCACTCTTCGGCAAGGACTATGAGCAGTTCCGCCCCTTCATCTACCAGGGGTATTTCCTGATGCTGAAGGGCTCCGTTAGGCCTCGTCCCTACAACCCCGAGGAACTGGAAGTGAAGATAAATTCCATCGTTCAGCTCCACGAAGTGGGCGAAGATGTGATAAAAGAGATAAATATTAATATCTTTGTGGAGGATTTGACCACTGAGTTCCGCGAGGAGCTCACCCGAAGGCTCAAGAAGTCGAAGGGCAAGAGCATGCTATCGCTGAGGGTTGTCGATAGCCGCACGGGAGTCATGGCCACTCTGCAACCCCGCAAGATGAGGGTGCGTATCACACAGGAGTTGCTTGACTTCCTCGCCGACAACGGCATCAACTTCCGCACTCAATGTTAGAGCACGGAGGGAGGGGGCAAAATTGAAAGTTGAAAGTACGAAAAACTGTAGACAACACATATATTCACTTAACTAAAACACTCAAAGACTATGGCACTTAACATCAACGATGCCAACTATGCAGAGTTGGCAGCAGACAGCAAACTTTTGGTTATTGACTTTTGGGCAGAGTGGTGCGGTCCTTGCCGCATGATTGGTCCCATCGTGGAGAAACTCGCAGAGGAGTTCGAGGGCAAAGCCAACATCGGCAAATGCAATGTTGACGAGTCGAACGATGTTCCCATGAAGTTCTCGGTTCGCAACATCCCCACCATCGTGTTCGTTAAGAACGGCGAGATGGTTGACAAACAGGTGGGCGCTTGCTCCGAGGGCGACCTCCGCAAGAAAATCGAGGCTAACCTTTAGTTTTCCACACATTGCAGAGGGGGTCACCGTACCTCCTCTGCCTATTTTTACCCCGCTGCAAAATCCGAAACTACTATGGGAAAGAGAATCACCCGCGCACTACTCCTTTTGGCCGCCGCTGTGACACTGTGGGCGCCCTCGGCCAGCGCTCAAAGGTACGAAGAGGTACCGACTCTCTCGGGTGGTGAGGAGATTGAAAAGAGCCACAAGGCCCCGGCTAACAACCACTTTCGTGTGGGGTTCGCCCTCACCCAACCATGGCAGCTTGGAGCCACCCTTGCCCCCCTCACATGGGGCAACGGCCTCAACCTCCGCCACGACACCGCCACCCAAATTGAGTATCAGAACGGAGGGACCCTCTTTGGCGAATTGGAGTACCCCCTAAGCGAACGCTTGTCAATCACCGCCACCGCAAGTGCAACTTTCTGCTTTGCTAACTTCTACAATAGGGACTCGGAGCACATAGGCAACACCGGCATTCTGAGCATGTCGCTGACAGTGGGTGCCACCTACGACTACCTCGCCGTGGGACGCTGGCGACTATGGGGCAACGCAGGCCTCGGCCTTGCAAGCATCTACCCCATGGAGTTCTATGTACCCTCGGTGTATATCCCCCTGCTCGGTCCCGTATACCCCATCACCCCCACTTTCGACCTCTATCCTCTGTGTCTGAGCTTCGGTAGCGAGAGGGGCATCTTCTTGGAGTGTGGCGTGGGCACCCGCGGCTTTGCCAACGGCGGCTGCTACTTCTCCTTCTAATAGGCAGTCAAGAGGCTGCCCGAAGCTATTATGCAAACTCTTTCTGCCGGTAGCCCCAAAATTTAACTCTGCCCGCAATTTTCAACTCTCAACATAATTTCGTATATTTGTGGTGATGAAACGATTGGTATCCATAGTTGTTCTACTTGTGGCGGCCGTATGGTCGCTGTGGGGGCAGCGCGTGGAGGTGGGAGCCAAGGCTCCTCGCATCCGCGAGGTGGAGTGGATTAGCGACAAGTTCGAAAACCCCGCCACCCCAATGCCTATGTTGGTGGAGTTTTTTCACTCCACAAATAGCGACTGCCGTGCCCGCATAGATGTGTGCAACGAGATTGCTAAGCACCTTCGCCACGAGCTGAAGGTGGTGATGCTGACCCGCGAACCCGCCGAGCAGGTGGCTTCGATGCTGCTTCATGAATACCAATACTTCTATGTAGCCTCCGACGAGAGGGGCGACACCTTCCGAGCCTTCGGTGTGAACCATGTACCCTACGCTGTGGTTGTGGGGGCAAGCGGCAAGGTGGTGTGGTGTGGCAACCCCGTGGAGCTCACAACCGAACAACTGAAAAAAATTATCCAACAATGAGTTTGACCAACATAGACCACTACGAGTACCACCACCGTGAGGAGCACGGCGAGAGTGCGCTGAATGTAACCGATGGTGTTGAGAGCCAACCTATCGTAAACCCCTATTTCAAGCGCGTCAGGCGCCGCCAACTCACCACGGAGGAGTATGTGAAGGGCATTCTGGAAGGCAACATCACCATCCTCTCGCAGGCTATCACCCTCATTGAGAGCAACAACCGCGACCACTATGCACAGGCACAGGAGATTATTGAGCAGTGTCTTCCCTACTCCGGTCACTCGATGCGCATAGGTATCACGGGTGTTCCCGGAGCCGGCAAGTCCACCTTCATCGAGGCTGTGGGCGGCATGGTTACCGACTTGGGTCACAAGCTGGCAGTGCTTGCCATCGACCCCTCGTCGGAGCGTACGGGAGGCTCCATTCTGGGCGACAAGACCCGCATGGAGACCATCTGCAACAACCCCAATGTGTTCGTACGCCCCTCACCAAGTGCAGGTTCGCTGGGTGGTGTAGCTCGCAAAACGAGGGAGTCGATTGTGCTTTGCGAGGCTGCGGGCTTCGATGTGATATTCATTGAGACTGTGGGTGTTGGCCAGAGCGAGACGGCTGTTCACTCGATGGTGGACATCTTCATGCTGTTGCAGATTTCCGGTGCCGGCGACGAGTTGCAGGGCATCAAGAGAGGCATTATGGAGATGGCTGATGTCGTGGCAATCACCAAGGCCGACGGCGACAACCGCCACCGTGCGGAGCTGGCGAGGGCACAGATTTTCAACGCCCTGAAGCTCTTTCCTCCCACCGAGAGCGAGTGGGCTCCACAGGTGCTCACATGCTCGAGCCTCACGGGCAAGGGCATTGGCGATGTGTGGAACACTGTGGAGGACTTCATCAAACACACCAAGTCAAACGGCTTCTTCCAGTCCAACCGCAACCGTCAGGGCAAGTATTGGATGTATGAGAGCATCAACGAGAGCCTCAAGAGCGGTTTCTATGGTAACCCGTTGATTGCCGAGCGCTTGGCGTACTATGAGGAGGCCATCCTCTCGGACAAGATGAGTTCATTCATTGCCGCCAAAGAGCTCCTCGACCTCTACAACAGATAGGAGGGCTGAAGGGGGTAAATGTAGGAAATACGAGCGCGCGTGGAGCGAAGAGGTCGAGAGGCCTCTGCCGAGCGAGAGCTTTTTGGAGAAAAAACGAAAATTTTGAATTTT
>JAGBZI010000107.1 GCA_017628305.1 Tidjanibacter sp. | reverse complement strand
GTTTTCTAATCATTGTTCCAAAGGGGTATTTGTTTGCATAAAATGTTGTTTTGCTCACCAAAGGTAGTGATTTTTTCGCAATCTCGGCGAACAAAAACCCTCCGAGGATGGCAAAATGTTTGTCGGTTTCGCAAAAAAATCTTAATTTTGAAACGATTAATGCAAAATTACGACAACTATGAAAAACCTTAATGCCGCCGCCGAGCGCAAAACTCTGCACTCGACATATATTCCCAATCTTCAGCAACTTCCCGATAGTGAGTTGGTTGCTGCCTTGCGTGAAAATGTGGAGCCCAAGGTAATCGATACTGTGAACTGGAGCGATTACCCCTACCGCCCTCTGGTAAACTTCCGCTTTGCCCACTCCGACAAGGCGTTGGCTGTGATGTTCGAGGTGGAGGAGGAGCACCTGAGGGCTGTGACACTCAACGATAACGGCCCTGTGTGGGAGGATAGTTGTGTGGAGTTCTTTGTGAAGGACCCCGTGGGCGAGGGATATTTCAACTTCGAGATAAACTGTGTGGGTACCGCACTCGCTGCCAAACGCCGCTCGCGCAATGAGGCACAGATGTTTACCCCCGAGCAGCTGGAGCGTGTGCGCCGCTTTGGTTCGCTGCCCCACGAGGTTATTGACTCGGTTGGCGAAGGCCAGAGGTGGTGGCTTGTGGAGGTTATCCCCTTTGAGGTTTTGGGACTTGAGAGCGCTCCCGAGAGGCTCGCAGCCAACTTCTATAAGTGTGGCGACGGGTGTCACAAGGTCCACTTCCTCAGTTGGTCGCCCATTGCACTCCCCGAGCCCAACTTCCATTGCCCCGACTTCTTCGGCGAGGTACTTCTTTCCAAATAGCAGAAAATAATTAACACTAAAATACTATGCAGAACAAACTTATCGAGATTGCCAAACAGTTTGCCCTTGAGGGCGAGATTGTCACCATCAAACCCCTTGGTGAGGGTTTCATTAACGACACCTTTGTGGTGACTACCGAGGGTGATGCTCCCAACTACATTCTTCAGCGCAAGAACCACATCGTATTCCCCGATGTTCCCGGCATGATGGACAATATTCTGGCCGTTACTAACCACATTAAGTCAAAGGTGGCCGACCCCATGCGCGAAACTCTCACAGTGGTGCCCGCGAAGGATGGCAAGCTCTATGTCAAGGATGGCGAGAATTTCTGGGCCGTGTGCCTCTTTATTGCCGACACCTCGAGCTACGACCGTGCCGATTCGCCCGAGTTGGCATATCAGGGTGGTGTGGGTATTGGCCGTTTTCAGGCTCTGCTTGCCGACTTTGATAAACCTCTCAATGAGACCATCAAGGGCTTCCACAATATCCGACACCGCTTCAATCAGTGGGATGCCACCATTGCTGCCGACCCCGTGGGCCGCGTGAAGGAGCTGGAGGAGGAGATTGGCTGGATTGAGAGCCGCCGCGAGGAGATGATGAAGTTCTGGTCGCTCGTGGAGGATGGCACCATCCCCACACATGTTACCCATAACGACACGAAAATCAGCAACATCCTCTTCGACCGCCCCACAGGTAAGGTGCTCTGTGCCATCGACCTCGACACCGTTATGAGCTCCACTTCGCTCAACGATTTTGGCGATGCCATCCGCTCCTACACCAATACGGGTGCTGAGGATGACCCCAACCTCGACAATGTGTCGATGAGCATCGAGATGTTCCGCGCTTATGCCGAGGGTTACCTTTCGGAGCAGAAGTCGCTCTGCGCAAGTGAGCTCGAGTGGCTGGCATTCTCGGGCCGCTACATCACCTACGAGCAGGTGTTGCGCTTCTTGATGGACTACATTGATGGCGACAAGTACTACAAAACTGCCTACGCCGACCACAACCTTGTGCGTACCCGTGCACAGTATAAACTCCTTCGCAGCATGGAAGAGCAGTATGCTGATATGTGCGCCATTATCAAGGAGTTGAGCAAATAGTGAATATTCATGCACAGAGGGGCCTTCGTGATAAGCGGATGCCCCTTTGTTGTCTGTTCTGACGATAGTTTGATTTTCTTCCCGACAGATGAAAAAAGCAGTAATTTTCGACCTCGATGGCACCTTGGTAAACTCCATTGGCGACCTCTGCGAGGGTGTCAATAGAGCTCTGGAGATGTGTGGCCTCCCCACTCATCCCGAGGATGCCTACCGCTTTATGGTGGGCGACGGCATCATGAAACTCTTTGAGAGGGCTCTGCCCGAGGGGTGCCGTACGGAGGAGATGGTGGGGCGCATACGCGACATTTTTGTCCCTTGGTATGAGGTGCACAATGTGGACCGCAGCCGTCCCTATGAGGGAATTTGCGAATTGCTCGAGGAGTTGAAGGGTAGGGGAGTTAGGCTCGCTGTGGCCTCCAACAAGTACCACTCGGCAACGCTGAAAATCATTGCCCACTTCTTCGGGAATATCCCCTTTGAGGTGGTGTTGGGACATCGTGATGGGGCACAGCGCAAACCTCACCCACAGATTGTGGAGGAGATTCTCGAGAGTATGGGGCTGGAGCGCGATGAGGTGCTCTATGTGGGCGACACGAATGTCGATATGCTGACCGCCATCAATGCCCGGGTGGATTGCTTGGGTGTGGCTTGGGGCTTTCGTCCGCGCGAAGAACTTGCTGCCCACAACCCTCTGGCAATCATCGCCCATCCGAGCGAACTTACGAACTACTTGTAGGGGGTGCTTGTGAGTCGGATTTTTATTTTTGCAAAATAAAACTATCTTTGCGGAGATATTGTGCAACGATTTTAGATTGGGAATGAAGATTTTTTTGAAGATATGTGCGCTGATGGCGGTGGTGCTGCTGGCTGTGGGCTGCCACGGGGACGAGCATGTGGAGAAGGTGCCTCCCGTGATTGTGGGCCAAACCATTGTGAATGGTGCCGAGAATGTGTCGGCCGAGCCGCAGACTATCCTCATCCTCTTCGATAGGGATGTGGAACTCCGTGCTGCCGAGCTGGTTACGCTCTCTCCCGAACTCCCATTTGAGGTGGAGGTCGATGGCCCTAAACTGCGAATTCTGACGCTCGAGAAGATGACCTACGACACCGCCTACACACTCACCATTGGCGAGGGCGCGGTGAAGGATAAGACTACGGGAGGGCTTAATGCTGCCCGATTAATTGGCTTCCGCACCGAGGCAGGCCCTTATGTCCCCCCATCGGAACTCACCATGCAACTCGTGACCCCCAATGCGCTCCCCGTGGCACAGGAGCTCTACACCTATCTTTGGGACCTCTATGGCCACTACACTGTGTCGGGTGCGAGGAGCTACAATATGTGGACTCGCGGTGAGTATGAGTGGGTTAAGAAGTGGACAGGAGTCACACCCGCGATGGCTGTGTTCGACTACAACCTCCTCTATCGTTCCCCCTCCACCGCTTTGGACTACACTGACACAACTCCTATGGAGCAATGGTGGGCCGAGGGTGGTGTGGTGGCTGCCGATTGGAGCTGGATGGTGCCCACCTCGGAGGGGGCGCGACAGTTCACCAATCTCAAGCAGGGGACCTCACTCACTGTGGCAAATATGCTCACTGATGGTACTTGGGAAAACGACATCATGAGAGCCGACCTCAAGGAGATGGCCGATATGCTGCTGCTGTTGGCCAAGAAGAATATTCCCGTTGTGTGGCGCCCGCTGCCCGATGTGGCTCCCGTAGCTACCACGGGCGTTGCCGACACCTATTGGTGGAGCAATGGGGGTGCCGATGGCTTCAAACGATTGTGGAAGACTATGTTTGAGTATTTCGAGCAGCGCGGTGTGAACAATCTTATATGGGTGTGGACGAGTCGTACGGGCGATTTCGAGTACTACCCCGGTGAGAAGTATGTGGATGTTGTCTGCTGCGACATCTTTGGACGCACAGCCTCTTCCATTGCCACCTATTGGGAGTCGCTTAACGAACTTTTCCCCCATAAGATGCTGTCTGTGGGCGATTGTGGCTCGGTGCCTCCTTTGGGTGCCCAGATAGATGGTGGCGCGCAGTGGGTCTATTTTACCCCTTCGGCCGATTTGTACAACGACTTCTCGGAGTCGTATGCCCACCCCTATGCCACTATGAATTGGTGGCAGCAGACCATGGCCGACGAGAGGGTTCTCACTCGCGAGGAGCTCCGACGCCAACGCATGGCCATGCAGAATAGCCTGCGCATCGCCCCGAATTAGTGTTTGCGTAGCGAGGAGCGTAAATAACATAATCCCACCAACTTGCAATGGTTGGTGGGATTTTTTTTGTGCTGTTTGATAGGTGTGTTAGTCGTTCCAGAGGGAACGGAGGGTGGCGAGAGTGAGGGGTGTGAAGTCCTCCACAATCATTGCCGGGGAGTGGGGAGCGAGCTGTTTGTGAGTGTGGGTGGAGGTGAGTGCCACAACCCTCATGCCAGCAGCCTTAGCAGCCATAACGCCCGAAACGGCATCCTCAAACACCAAGCACTCCTCGGGGCGAAGGTTCAGCTCCTTGACCGCCGTGAGGAAAATCTCGGGGTCGGGCTTGCAATGGGTTACCATGTCGCCGCTGATGCGTACCTCAAAGTAGGGCTCAATATCACACTTCTCGAGCACAAAGGCGACATTCTCCTTTGGTCCCGACGAACCTACGGCACACCTGATGCCCTCCCTCTTCAGCTCGGCCAGCAGCTCTTGTAGGCCGGCGGTGGGGCGGATGGTGGGGGCGTAAATCTCGCGGTAGAGGGCCTCTTTTTCGGCAGCCAACGACTCGACACCTCTGGCAGCCACAAGCTCGGCGGGGAAGAGGGCATTGATGATGTCGTCGTTGCCGCGGCCGTTGAGATGTGTGAAGTCGGCACCCGGCTCTGCTGTGAGGTTGTAGCGTTCGGCCATAGCTGCGAAGGCCTTGAAGTGGACGGCCATGTTGTTGACCAACACGCCATCCATGTCGAATATTACTCCTTTAATCATTGTTGTTGTTCAAATTTGTGACAAATTTACAAAAATTGTTACCTTTGTAGGTTATTCAAAGCCAAAAAACTTTACCCTATGTCAGATTTGCAGGCCCTACCCGAAAAGACCGTCGAGCGATTGAGCGAGTATCGTCGCACTCTGTTGCGCTGCCAAAAGCAGGGCATCACCCACATTTTTTCCCATGTATTGGCCGGTATCCATGGCCTCACGGCCGTGCAGGTGCGCCGCGATTTGATGCTCATCGGTTTCTCGAGTGACACCAAGAAGGGCTACGATGTATGTGTGTTGGCCGACTTCATTAGCGACATTCTCGACGCTCCCCAGCAGCTCAATATCGGTGTAATAGGTATGGGCAACCTTGGTCAGGCTATCACTAAATACTTCAATGCCAAGGGGTTGAAGCTCAAGATTGTGGCCGCTTTTGATGTCGACACCCAGAAGGTGGGTACCACTATCGACGATATTCCCTGCTACTCCATGGAGGAGTTCGCGGAGCGTGTCGAGGAACTTGACATCAATATAATCATCATCTCGTGCCCCACGCGTGTGGCCGAAGATGTGGTGCTCCCCATTGTGAATGCGGGCATTAAGGGTGTGCTCAATTTCACCTCCAAACCGCTCAATTTTCCCCTCGGCATCGTTGTCGAGAACTACGATATTACGACCCTGCTGGAGAAGGTAGCCTACTTTGTGAAGGAGCAGGAGAGAGTCGACATTTAATCCCCACGATTTGCACCATGAATATCCACTACGGTTTTGATAATCTTCCCGCCATTGTGAGCCCCGTTGTCACCATCGGGTCGTTCGACGGTGTGCATCGTGGCCATGCCTCGCTACTTGGTGAGGTTGTGGAACATGCCCACAAGGTGGGGGGTAGGAGTGTGGTGGTCACCTTCGATCCGCACCCTCGTGAGGTGTTGCCTCGCGGCGGAGAGTTCCGACTGCTCACCACCACGGAGCGCAAGGCACAGCTTTTGGAGGAGTTGGGTGTGGATGAGATGATTGTTGTGCGGTTCGACATGGAGTTTGCCGCCCTCACATCGGAGGAGTTTGTGAGGGAACTGTTGGTGGGGAGGCTCGGTATGTACACGCTCGTTGTGGGCTACAACCACCGCTTTGGTCACGATAGAGACACTGCCTCCGACCACTTCGAGAAGCTGGGTGAAAAGTATGGCTTTGAGGTTATCCGTGCCTCGGCCTACACCTTTGAGGGGGGCAAGGTGAGTAGCTCTGTTGTGAGAGAACATATTAAGAATGGCAGGCTGGAAGAGGCCGAACGATTACTTGGACATAAACTTTAGATAGAGATGGATAAAATTGTGTACGAGAGGGATATAACTGTGCGTGTAAGGTACAAGGAGACCGATCAAATGGGTGTTGTTCACCACTCCAACTACCCCGTATACTACGAGTATGCCCGCACCGAATTGTTGCGCGAGCGTGGCTTCACATACAAGGGTATCGAGGAGAGCGGAGTGATGATGCCTGTGAGGGAGGTGGGGATGAAGTTTCTCACTCCTGCGAGGTACGACGATTTGCTTACCATTCGTACCTTTATGCATGAGATTAAGGGTGCTCGTGTGAGGTTCGACCACGAGATTCGTAACGAGGCAGGCGAGCTTGTGAACACGGGTTTTGTGGAGCTTGTGTTTGTTAATGCTGCGACACGCCGCCCCTGCCATGCCCCCGAGTGGTTCAAAGAGTTGTTTAAGTAGACCTCACGATTGAGGGAGTTATACACAAAAGGCCAAGTACAATGTGTACTTGGCCTTTTGTGTGTAGAGTAGTTATGGGGCCTACTCACCCACGATTTCGGCAGGGATATCCTTGCGGGTGTAGACGCACACATCCTCCGCATTATCCTTGGCTACAAGGGTCATGGCAGTGGATGTGAGGCTCTCCACAATGTAGCGGTGGTTCCACTCGCCCATGCCGTGGTCATACTCGCCACGGATGACGGATGTGCCCATCTCCTCGTCGACATAGATGAAATAGCGACCGGTGAGTGTGCGGTTGCCAAAGCTGTCGACATTCTGGTAGAGCGTGAATGTACGGTCGCTGCGCACAAAGTCGATGTAGACATACGACCCCTCGGGCAGCGCCTCACCATTCAGTTGCTCGAGAGCCCAGCTGCCGGCAATGTTGTTGGGGGTAACCTCCAGCTGCTGTTCGGCTACATTCTCCTCTGCGGGGCTCTCGCAAGCCACAGTTACAAGCGACATGAGTGCCACCAACAGTAGTTTGAAAATCTTTTTCATATCGTTCTTTAGTTTTTATTTAGTCCGTAATTATAAGTTCAATTTTGCGCCTGCGGGGTGGGGTATTCACGCCGTCGAGGTAGAGCACGGGTGGGTTTTGTTGCAGGGCCTTAGTTGTATCCCTCAGCTCCACCCACAGAAATCCCTCCTCGCCTTCGCGGAGCACTGTGGGTGTTGTGTAGGCCACAATACCTCTTGTTGTCAGCTCCTTGTCGTGGGTCACAGTCAGGGGCACCGACCCCACATTCTTCACTGCCACTCTCACCTTGCCACCCTGTGAGGGCACTTCCACCCTCTGCTGTCGCATGGCGAGAGCTCCTCGAGTGTAGGGGTAGAGTGAGCCACCATCGGCGGCCGGCTCCACGCGCCCGCCAATCTCCACAATGGATGTCGGGTGCTTTGCCGAGAGGGTGGTGTAGACCATCACTTTGTAACTCACTGGGCCTATGTGGCCTCGTGGGTTGAACTTCACCTCAATGGTGCCACTTGCCACATCCACACTCTTGCGCCTATCCCACTCGGCGGTGACACAGCTGCAACTTGTGGTGATGCGGGTGATGGTTGTCTTGCCTCCATTCCCATTGCTCCACCGGAGAGAACTTCTCCACTCTGGGCCATCCTCGGCGATGGTTCCAAGCGATATGGTGCTCCCCTCGGCAAAGGTCATTGTTGCCCCCTTTGCGAGGGTGGGGTGTGCGGCCTCTTGGAGTGCCTCGGGGGATACAATCCTAATCTGGGCCCACATGGAGGCGGGTGTGGCCACCATAAATGACCACCACAATACCATCAAGGCTACTCTCCTTATGCGGTTTCTCATAGCCCTACTGCAGTTGTTCATCGTCCCCCTGTGGTTTATCATGGCCTCCCGTGCGTGAAATGGGATTACAGCCAACCGTTGCTGCCGGCTCCCTTGCGCACGGTGATGTTGAAGGTGTGCTGCTCATTCACCGAGCCCGAAACTTTCAGCGTTGCTGTGGTCGAGCCGCTCTTGAGTCCCTCAAACACGAGGATACCATTCTTGTTCTCGCACTTGGCAACCTCGCCGTTCTCAATCACCACCGAGTAGCTGTTCTTGTCGCCATCCACAAAGTAGCGTGCGGGGGCCACAGCCTTGCTCTCGCCCTCTGCGAGGTAGATGTTGGGGAAGTGCACGGGGGTACCCATGCCGTCCAACTTGCGGAGCATAGCAGCAGCATTAATCTGGCCTGCACCCATCTGGTTCTTGTAGAGGTCGAGATCCATCTGCATGGGCTGAATGGGGCCTATATCTGCCACATAACGGCGGTAATCCTTCTTACCGGTCAGCAGGTCGTCGAACTTGATTGCTGTGCTATACATGGCCTCCTTGAGCTCCTCGGGGGTAATCTGCACGCACCTCTGGGCTGCATAGGAGATTGCCAGCGCTGCAACGCCCGACACATGGGGACAAGCCATCGAGGTACCCTCCATGAAGCCATAGCCGCTGGGGCTCACATTGTAGGGGAGGGTCGAGAGGATGCAGCCCACCTCGCCATAGTTGTGCTCCTCGTCGATGTAGTCCCAGTAGTAGTCTTGGTCGCCACCGGGGGCCGAAATGGTGGTGCCGGGGCCGTAGTTGGTGTAGACTGCGGGGGTGAAGTCGGCGGCTGTGGCTGCCACCGACACTGCAAAGTCGGCAGCGCCGGGGAAACCTGCTGCAGGGGCACTCTCGTTGCCACCCGCAAAGATGGCTATACCGCCTGAAATAGGGCCGTTGGGTGAGCCGGCATTGTGGGTGAAGTAGTCGAGTGCTTCATACTCCAGAGGTGAGCCCATCTTCCACTCCTCCTCGGTGTGAAAACCTTGCTCGCCCCAATCATACACATTGGCCTCGCCCGAAACATAGCCCCAGCTGCATTGAAGCACCACTGCGCCATTGTCGGTTGCATATTTCATAGCCCTTGCCACCTCGAGCACGCTACATCCGTTGTTGCCCGAGAAAATCTGGCACGACATCAGTTTTACACCTCCCGTGGCGCCACTGCCTCCGGCAATAGAGCTGATACCCTCACCATTGTTATTCACAGCAGCGATGACACCTGCCACATGGCTGCCGTGACCCGAGTCGAGGTAGTCATTCCATGTGATGGCACCCTGACGACGCACGAAGTTGTAGCCGTTCACATCGCCCGCATAGCCGTTGCCATCGTTATCATCATTGGAGCCCTTAATCTCATTGGGATTTACCCACATGTTGGCTGCCAAATCGGGGTGCTCCACGCAGATACCCTCGTCGAGTACTGCCACGATAACATCTTCGCTACCGGTGCAAATTTCCCAAGCACCCTCGGCTCCGATGTCGGCACCCTCGAGGCTCTTTACCACACCATCCTTCAGGAAGAGTGTGCCGTCGTTGATGAGGTTCCACTGCGCCGAGAGCAAGGGGTCGTTCATGGCTCCTCCCTTCACGGTGGCCGCTGCACGGGTCACCTTCTCGGCGCTGAGGGGCACGGCATGGCCATTGTAGGCACGCCTCACCTTGCGGTTCAAATCCACCCTCTGCACTTCGCCCAACTTGGAGAGCTTGGCGGCAACCTCCTCGGCGCTTTCGCCACTGAAGCGTACTACATACCACAGGTGAAGACCGCTCTCGCGGGTTGCCTTCTCGCTCCTGCTATCCACGGGGAAAACCCTCTCCAACTCATAGGCGCCCACAATCTCGAGCACCTCATCCACGGTGGCAATACCACTGCGGGTTGCATCGGTACGAGTGGTCAGTAGGTTCTCCACTTCGGGGGCAAACTTAACCATCAGCTCACCCTCCATCCAAGGTTTCTTGGGCGAGGTGTTCTCTGCCACACTCTTGTCGAGGTCGTTCAGACAGCCCGTGAGCGATAGCACAGCTGCCGCCATTGTGGCCATCAATATTCTACCCATATATCTTTTCATAGTCATATATTTTCAATCTCTGTTTGTCGTTTCAAAACTTTTTCTTCTCACCCTTGCCACTACTCCATATCCTCCATTTGGGGTTTGTTCTTGGAGGTGTAGAGCTCGTAGTAGTAGTCAAGGCTTACGGGCTCGTTGTCGAAGCCGGCTTGGGTGCCGTCTGTTGCGCGACCCTCCTGCTGGAACACAAGGCTGTAGGGAATCCAGTGGTCGAGCATGGGGTGGTAGAGCAACCAATCGGGCAGCGAACCCGACAAACGGTTGAAGTTGATACTGAAGAACTTGGTGTGAGGCATAACCTTCTTTATGCGCTCGTCTACCAACTTGCGGGGCAGCGTATCCCTCGAACGCTCCCAATCCTCCTCGGTGTAGACGGGCACTGTGTCGTCGTCCTCGAAGGTGGGTAGATGGCCCTGAAGGTAGTTTACCGAGAGATTGAGTGTGTCAAGACCCCACATAAGCAGATGTTCGGGGAATTTCTCCTCCTCGATGAAGCCACCGACATTCCTATCCACCGAGTTACTCAAGTCGTAGACGGAGTTACGCTGATTGGCATTCAGAATGAGGGTTCTCAGCTTAGGGAAGTTCTCGGGGGTGAGCACCTCGGGCACCTTCGCGAAGTTGTTGGAACCCAAGTCGAGATACTCCAAGTTCTTGAGGTTGGCGAGTTTGGGATTGACATCCACCAAACCGTGCGCACCAACAGTGAGCCTCTTGAGCTGGGTGAGCTCGGTAATCTCGTCACCCAACTCCAAGTCCTTCATGAAGGTGTTGCTGTTGCCGAAGAAGGAGAGTTCCTCGGCTGCTGTGAGATACTTCACTTGGAAGGGGAGGGGTTCATTGGTGTTATAGATGTAGAACTCAGCAGACTTCACGCGTCCCTTCTTATCGGGGGTGTAGCCATTGTGTCGTTCGTTCCACAGAACTACGCCTGTCCAACGCTCCATGGGGAGCGATACATCCCACGACGAGAGGGTCTGCAACGAGCGCTGGATGCCCACAAGTGCCACCGAGTCGCCCTTGCGGGTATTCTCCTCGATGGGGGCGGCCGACTCCTGCACCACCTTCAGCACATCCTGACGGGCGAGAGTCTCTCCACCTTTGGGCACAAACTTCACCTCGGCCACGCGCTCTTCGGGAATGGTGTTGATGTCCCACTCAAACTCCACTTTCACTTTGCGTGGGCGGATACCGCGTGTGAGTTTCACCTCATAGCGTTTGTTGCCAAGCCAGCGTGCGCCTGCGGGAATCTCCACATCGAAATCCACATTTGTCGTGAGGGTTACATCGAACTTGCGATTGTGTTGCAAATCGTAGTTTGCCACCTTCACCTCGGGTTCTTCCACCTCAATGGTGTAGTCGAAACCTTCCTGTGTTACAGGGATAGTGAGCTCCTCGAGAGTTGTGAGGTTCTGGATGAGCACTTGTCCGGTGCGGCCCTCGGCATTTAGTGCCGAGTCGATAACCACCTTACACTCGGTGCTACCCCTGCCGTTGGCGGGCGAGATGGTAATCCAAGTGTTGTCGGTGGAGGCTATCCACTCTTGGTCGGCTGCGATTCTCACTCTGTGTGTGCCTCCCACGGCCACGGCATTAATCTCTTTGCAGTCGCCCAGAGAGAACTCCACATTCTCGGGTTGAACACATGCCACGGCCAGCAGCGAAACTGCCGCAGCAACAATATATCTGTTTACTCTTTTCATACTCTTTTCCGATAATTTTGTGGGGTTCTACTCAAGCATTTGGCTGCAGCCCAAGATGTTCTGCCAGCGGTCGTAAACCAATATGTAGGCACCCACGCTCCACGCATAGCAGATGTCCGACGCATCAAAAGTGATGTTGGGGTTGTCGCTGATGTCGAGGTAGTAGATGAGGGTCGAGATGGTGTCGTCAACAACCTGAAGGTCGTTCGAGCCGAGGTAAAGACCTCGCAGACCGCGGTGGGTACCGATGCCGGTGGGCCACTCTTGGAGCGAGCGCTCACCTCTCTCATTGCGCTGGCTGCGAACAGCAAGCACTGTGAGGCCCGAACTATCGAGAGGCTCGTAGGGGAACTTCTCGAAGCGGTTGAACGACAGGTCGACGCCATAGAGATAGGGCAAATTTGCCGAGTGCATCTCCCAAGGCAGTTTGCTCAGCTTGTTGTACGACAGGTCGAGCGATGTGAGGTTCACCGAGTTCTTATAGGTGAATGCACCGTTGGGAATCTCGTCAATCTCGTTGGCTCTGAGGATGATGTAGGCCACTATCGAGTTGGTCTTAGCCAAACATGTGGGGTATTTTTTAAGCTTATTTTGGGTGAGGGTGAGGGTCTCTACCTTGATACCCTTGTAGCTACCATCCTCCTCGCCCTCGAAGCCGTCAATCTGGTTGCAGGCAAAGCTCACCGAGGCCATTGTGAATGTGCTGTTGGCGTCGAAGATGTTGGGGAACTTGGTGAGGCGGTTGTAGTTCACCGAGAAGGTCTCCACATCGTCGTAGCCACAGAAATAGCCCTCTGCATCTTTGGGCATCTCGGTGATGAGGTTGTAGTCGAGGTAGAGCTGCACGAACGACACCTCCTTGCCGAGGGGGTGGAGCTTCTCAATCTTGTTGAAAGCGAGGTCGAGCAGGCCCAGTTTCTTCATGTTCTTGAAGGATGCGGGGAGCTCCCTAAGGTTGCCCTGACGGCAGTAGATAATCTGTACCTTCTCGCGGCTGGGACCATTGGCAAGGGCGTCGAGACCCTTGTAAATCTCCTCCGACGACCACTGGGCATTGTTGGAAATGTTCATCGAGATGAGCTCTGGCATGCGGGTAATAACCATGGGGAACTTAGTGATATTTGGGCAGTTGTAGAGCTCGAAGTCGGTCAGAGAGGTGAGGTTCTCCATCTCATCGGGCAGACTCTCGAGGGTGGTGTTTGCCATGTATAAATACTCCAGTTTGGTGAGGTTTCCAATCTCCTTGGGGATACTCAGCAGGCCGTTGCAGATGGTGCCATGGGAGGTATCCATCTTGCGGAACGAGAGCTGACCGCCATTGGCCTCGTTGATGATATCACCCTCGCTCATCTTCTCATAGAGCTTGGTGGCAGGCACCGAGATGTTGTGCTCGGCCAAGGCCCTTGCGCAAGGCTCCGACATCTGAATGGGGGTGTGGAGCTCGTGGAGCCACTTGCCGTGGAGCTCCATGCGTCGTTGCGAACGCTCCGAGAGGCTCAACGACTTATCCAGCGTGGGGTCATAGTTGAAGTTGCCGTCATTGTGAGTGCCGAGGTAGAGCTCTACCAGCTCGGTGAGTTGGCCGATGGCGGGCGAGAGGTGTCCCCTGAAGCCGAAATTGCTGATGTCGATACGGGCAACTCGACCATTGGAGTGGAGCATAACGCCGGGCTGGTTGCCCCACAGGTCCACATCGCAGTTGAAGTTCCAGTTTGTACCTTTGGCATACTCCTCGCCGATGAAGTACCAATTTTCGCCATCGAGGCTCTCCCAAATAGCCTTCAGTGCGTAGTAGTCCTGAATGTAGGGGTCCGACTCATAGAGGGTTACGGCCACATCGGCATTGGTAACCTCGTTGTCCTTCACGGTAAACTCGCTCTTCGAGGGGTTGTTTTTGAGCTCCAGCAGCGACTTGTCGGCCGCAAATGCTTCATAGCTCTTCACCTTGTAGCTACCGGCAGCAATCCACAGCAGGGTGTCGCACTCGATGTGGGATGTTTTATAGCCATCCTCCACATCGTCGGTGTGGTCGAAATCGTGTACAAACCTGCAGGGGAGTTTCTCGAAGGTGGTTACCTCACCTGTGTATTTATTCTCCACGGAGATGTTAATCTCTCGGATTTCGTCGAAGGTGTAGGTGCGGGCAGCTGCACGCGTACCCTCAAAGGCGCTCATGTCCTTCACAAGTTTGAAACCCACCTTACCTCGTGCCACTACATCCACTGTGATGTCGTGTACAATCATGCCACCGCTAATAACGGTGAAACTGCTATCTCCCTCCGGGGTGCCGTTGTAGATGGGGTTGTCCTCGGCATCGTAGAGCGAGAAGGTGATAAGGCGATAGTCGCCGGTGAGGAGTTTGAGTTTATCGCTCCTCAGGCCCCACTCGGCAGCCTCGCCCTCGCCACTCGAGAGGGTGAGGGTTTGTGCTATGGTGGTGTTGCCATACTCAAGAGTAACTTTCACCTTGTAGGCGTCGGCCAGTCTCTCGAGCTGCTTCACGATAGCTTTGGTGCTATCCTCGGGCGCCACATAGGAGGCCTTCTTGTAGAGTTTGAACTGCACATAGCCATAGCCGTCGTCGAGTCCAACCTCTTCGTCGGGGGTGGCACAGCCAACAGCCAAAGCTGTCAGCGCTGTCGCCATCCACATCCATATCTGTTTGAGTTTCATATACTTTCTCTATCAATTATGCTTGTGTGCAATTACTCGGCGTTGTAGACCACAATGAGTTGAAGGATTACATTGTAGTTGTTCGAACCGTAGAAGGTGATGCGGCCCTGCGAGGTGCTCTCTGCACTCACCTTCACGATGGTTTCGCTTCCCTTCTGCTCCACGGTGAGCCAGTCGTTGTAGGCGAAGAACATCGAATACTCGGGGATGGTGAGCGAAACCTCCTTGCTGGTGGGGGTGGTGGTGAGGCGATACTGGAGGATACCCATGAATGCATTTTCGTCGCTATACTCCTCGTCGCCCACAACAATCTCCTCCAGCCTTGCGCCATTTTTGAAGGCCTCCTCGGCGTTGGTCAGTTTCACATCGCCGGCGGTATCAAAGGGGGAGAAGGAGGGGTCGAGCACCACATGAATTAGTGCAAAGGCCTCGCCCTTGTCGTTGTAGAAGACGATGGTTGCCTCATTCTTGCCGCCGCTGCTTGGCATGGTGTTGGGGAACTCACCCTCATTGTCGCCAAGTCGGCTGCGGATGATGTAGCCATTCTCGATGCCCTCTGCGGGGTCGCTCTCGTTGATGGTCACCCAGCAGGTCTCGGGGTCGTAGGCAGGGGCAAGGTAGCCCTCGTAGCCATAGATTTTGTAGCTTGCGAAGGGACGGCGGAACACCAAATCGTCACCCGAGCTATTGTCCCTCAGGGTGAGGCGGTAGGCGTAGGGTACAACCTCCCAGTTGTAGGCCCAAGGCCATGTACCCTTCTCAAGTTTCTCAAACTTAGCTGCGTAGCTCATCATCAAATCCTCGTCGTAGGCGTACACAGGTTCGTTGGTGTCGACAATCACGATGCCCTCCTGTGTGATGTTGGTAATCACAAAGTCGGCATAGTTGGTTGCCCCCTTCTGCGAGAGGGGAATGGCCACGATTACGCCGTAGCGGGGCTCGGTGCTCTCGTTTGCCTCCACATTGATGGTGAAGTTGCGCTGCCAGATGCCCTCCTCGCCGGCCTCGGCGGGGAACTCATCTACTTGGAGTTTAATCCACTCGGCACCCTCGAGAGTAAGGCTGCCGTCGGCCGCTTTGGCCATAGCGAAGAACTCTGCACCACGGGGTGAGTAGATACGGCCATGGGCCGACTCGGTGTAGGAATCCGAGCCTGCCTCGTAGAACTCGCCCTCGGCATTGAAGGTGGCATTGGCTACAAAATCCACCTCGTAGTACTCCTTGCACCCCTCGATGGTGCTGGTGTAGGTGCCCACAACGAGAATATCGCTGTCGTCAACAACGCCGTCGCCATTGCGGTCGCTCGAGTCGCAGAACTCAATGTCGCAGGTGGTATCCTCCAGAGGGAGTAGCTCCTGCTCGGTGCGCAGGAAGATTTCGGTGCGGCCGGCGCTGCCCGAGGTTTTGTTGGCAATAATGTATTCGGGGGTATTCACGCCGAGGCTCCATTTGAAGTTGGCCTCCACCACGAAACGCTGCATCCACTGGTCGTTCACACTCTTCCACTCGAGTTCCTCGCAGGGGGTGGAGGAGTAGGTGTAGCTGCCGTTCTCATCAATGACGAACGCCATCTCCTCAGCGTCATATTCTGCGGGGTAGATGATAAGAGTACGCTCCTTGGAGCCGCGGGTGAGCTCGGCGACCACCTCAGTTTGGCCATCCATGGTCATCTCCACTTTGCACACCCTTACATTGTCGAACTCCTCATTATCAGCCACGCCAATCTGAACGGTGTGGGTGCCGGCCTCGCCATTGAGTGTGTAGCGCTCGCTCTCGCCCACGATAAATTTAAAGTAGGAGGCCACCTCGGTAGGAATCTTCAGTGTCCACTTCATGTTGGGCTCGATAGTCATCTCAAACACCTCGCCGGCGGCCACATTGGCCACAATTTTCTCGGGGAACGAGGGGGTGAGAGTGGGCTCTTCTGGGTCGTTGCAGCCTACCAGAGTGAGTGCGGCAACAGCTGCGATAGCCAAGGCTTTAAGTAAATTTTTTGCTTTCATAGTTTATCTGTTTTCGTTCTAATTTTCGGTTTTAGGTATGTTTGTGCCATTACAGACCCAGCTCGGCCTTGATTTCGTCGGCCTCCTCTTTGCTGATCCACTCAAGTACATTGTAGAAGTGGCCGATGGTTCCCACGGGCTCGCCGAGGTTCTCCACATAGGCCTCCAGCCACAGCACCGCAAAGCCCTGACACGCATTGAAATATGAGTCATAGTAGGGGCTGTTGGTTCCCAGAATGTGGTCGTCGCCAACAATCCATCCCAACACCGACTGCTCATCGGTTAGCACCTGTCCCTTCTCCATTGTGATAAGGGGTTTCTCGGGGTCGTTGCCGTGGAACTTGATTCTTACATCATAGCCATTGTAGAAACAGTCCTTCAGGATGATGGTGTTCTTCTCGGTGGGGTGGAGCACAGCCTCCGACACCCTCTGGTAGGACACATTGTCGCCCGGGTAGCTCTGGAGGAACATCGAGCTTACGAGAACCCAACCGGTGAAGTTGTTGATATCAAAGGGGCAACTCTTATACATCACCACCTTGGTCTGGGTGCCATCGGTGTAGAGGTCGTTCCACTCCATCTCCTCCGGCACAATAAGTTTGAGGATGAAGCCCAGCGAGTCGGCAGGGCCGATATTCTCGTACATACCTTTCACCCTCACCTCGCCGGAGAGTTTGCCTGCAGGGATGGTGACGCTGTTCGACAGCAGACGGTAGTGCTTGCCCTCGATGGCGTTGCTACCTTTGTCGATAATCTCCACACCGAAGGTGCGGTCCTCCTTGCTGGCCACGGTTGCCCCCACAGCCACGCTGAAATATTCCTGCTGCTCCTGCACGAGGAAATACTGCTCCTGCTCGGAGAACATCACATAGGAGTTATCGTTGTAGGTGATATATTGCTCGTTGCAGCCTATGGCGGCAAGTGCTACGAGTGCGCTTATTATATAAATAGGTAATCTTTTCATACTCCTCATACGCATTTTTTAGTTGTTACTCTCGTTGGGCTGTACCTCAGAGCCTGGGGCCTCCAACTCGTGCTGGGGGATGGGCCACACAAATCTTGGGTCGTTGGCCTTAACACTTATGCTGCTGCCCTCTGCGAGCGAACTGTTTTGGGGGGTGCGGGTGAAGCCCTCGCCATCACGATAGAGTTTGCCCCAACGCTTGATGTCCTGAAGGCGGTGGCCCTCCATGTAGAGCTCCCTAACCCTCTCATTTGCAATCTCCTCGATGCAGTTGTCCGCAGTGAGCGAGAGCGAACCGCCGCCGCCCGAGAAGCGAGCCTCTCGCAGGGTGTTGATATCCTTTGTGGCTTTCGAGAAGTCGGGCGACGATTTGCGGCAATGAGCCTCGGCGCGAATGAGATACTGCTCTGCCAGACGGAAGGGCTTGGGCATCACCACATGGTAGATGTAGTAGCCGATAAACTCCTGATTGCCATAGTACTTAATCAGCAGGGGCCATGTGAGCGCGTGGTCGTAGCCCGTGGTGAGGGTGGCGAAATAGGAGTTGTACCTCATATCTCCTGCGGTATAGAGGTCGAGCACCCATTGTGCGGGCACATAGTCGGGATAGTAGTAGGTGAAGTCGTTGTTGAACGACAGGAATACCTGACCGAGAGCGCCACCATAGGAGGTGGGGGTGAAACCAACCTGCCAGATTGTTTCGGTGGCGAGGTCGTAGTTCCACATGTAGTCGAAGAAGGTCATCTGGCTGGTGTAGAGCTCGTTGGCCGCAGAGAGCGAGTACATGCCGTTCTCCTGCTCGATGACTGCTGTGGAGTGCTCAATGGCGGCCTCCCAATCCTGCATGTAGAGAGCCACGCGGGCGTGGATGGCGTGTGCCACGGCATTGGTCATGTAGTAGCTGCTGTAGGTGTCATAGGCGGGGTCGAGCAACTCTTCGGCCCTCTTGAGGTCGCTCACAACAAACTCATACGACTCTTTCAGCGAGGCCCTGATGCTTCTCTCGGGCTCCGAATAGCCCTTGCGGAGTACCACACCCAGCTCCTGCTCGGCAGTTGCAGGGTCGTAGGCCTTGGCATAGAGTTTCAGCAGCTCCGAGTAGCATAGTGCGCGGATGGCATAGACCTCTCCGGTGTACTGCTCGAGGATGGTAATTTTCTCGTCGAGGGTCTGTTTGGCAACGATGCCGTCAATCCTCTCCAAGAAGAAGTTACAGTTGCTGATGATGCCATAGAGCGATGCATACACAGCCTGAATCTCCGAGCCGGTGGTGCGGATATCCCACAACCAGTGGTTGCCATAGGTGTTCGAGTAACCATCCACGGCATAGACCAAGTCGGCCTGAATGTCGGGCAGCAGGGTGAGGTAGCCGCTCCACAGAGCGCTGCTCTTCATCATAGAGTAGATGCCCGTAACGGTCTGCTCGGCATCCTCGTAGCTCTGCATAGCCTCGTCTACGGTGATGGCCGACTCGGGCATCTTGTCCAAACAGGAGGTTGTGGCCATCAGGGTTGCCACAATCGCCACAAAATATTTTATCGTGTTTTTCATTTTCATAGCTCCGTCCGTGGTTTTTTAGAAGGTAACATCGAGGCCAAAGGTGTATTGGCGTGCCATGGGATACTGTGCCGCATAGAGGTTGGCCGAGCCCTCGGGGTCAAGACCCGAGAAGTGGGTGAAGGTGAGCAGATTTTGCGCCTGCACATAGAACCTCGCACCGCGGATAACGCTTTGGCGGCCAAGCCACTCCGAGGGGAGCGAGTAGCTGAGCATCACATTCTTGAGCCTCAGGAACGATGCGTCCTCCAGCAGTCGGCTGTCGAACTCGGTGTACTCGCCATGGCGGGGAATGTCGGTGTAGTCGCCGGGCTGCTGCCATCTGTCAAGCAGGCGGCGCGATTGGTTGTAGGTGGCAAATCTACCGTTCGACTCGTCGAAGTAGCGGTCGTTGTTGAGCATCCAGCGGTCGGCAACCCAGCTGAATTGGGTGCTGAGCGACAGCCCTTTCCATGAAATGGCAGTGCCAAAACCACCCTGCCAAGGGGCGATGTAGCTCTTGCCCACCAACACTTTGTCCTCATCGCGGAGCTCGTTGGTGAGTTTGCCGTTTTGGTCATACCAAAGCGCCTCGCCATTTGCGGGGTTGACGCCAGCATAGCGGTTGATGAAGAATTCGCCAAGGGGGTGACCCACAACAAGTTTGGTGTTGGTGCCCGAGCGCTCATATTCCTGCACACCATTGTAGAGTTCGGTAATCTTGTTGTGGTTGTAGGAGATGTTGGCGTTGGCGGTCCACAGGAAGTCGTCGGTGGCGATGATAGTGCCGCTCACACCCAGCTCCACACCTGCATTGACCATCTCGCCCACATTGTCCCAGTAGTAGCCAAAGCCACTTGTGGAGTAGGGCACAGGTACCTCCATCAGCATGTCGCTGGTGAGTTTATAATAGAGCTCAAGGTCGACATTCAGTCGTCCCCAGAAGCCTGCGTGCAGACCAAGGTTGGTGGTCCAAGGTTTCTCCCATCCGAGGTTTTTGTTGCCGGGCTGTGCAAGGCCTACACCTGCGTCGCCCATGTAGTCGGCGCCGCCACCCACCAGAGCCAAGTGCTCATAGTTGGGGATGGAGGAGTTACCGCTCGTACCGGTCGAGAACGACACCTGTGCGTTGGTGAGCCAGTCCGAGTAGGGCATTGCAAACTCTTCCCTGCGAATATCCCACATCAGACCCATCGACCAGAAGGCACCCCAACGGCGCGACTTGCCAAACCTCGACGAGCCATCCAGACGGAAGGCTGCCTCGGCGTAGAGTCGGCGGTCGAAGTTGTACTCGCCACGGCTGAAGAACGAGAGGAAGCCATAGTCCGAATCGGTGGTGTCGCTCCACGAGGTGGCCCTTGTGCCGGTCGAAATGCTGGTCATGCGGTCGTTGTTCTGTCCCTCGGTGAGCAAGCTGAACGCCTCATAGTGGTAGTCCACGCCCTCCTGACCGAGGAGCAGAGTGAAGTTGTGTTCGCCGTCGATGTCGAAGTTGTAGTTGATGGTGTTGGTAATCGTGAGGTTGTAGCCATCGGTGGTGCTACGCGAAGCCGAACCGTTGCCCTGATTAGGCATATAGCTGGGGTAGGACTTGCCAAAGCCGGTGGTGTGGGAGTAGTCCACGCCAAACTGCGAGCGGATGGCAAGACCCTCAATGGGGGTCACCTCCACAAACATTGTGGAGAGCAGCTTATACTTCTTGTAGTGCACGGGGTTGTTCTCCAGCCACTCCAAAGGGTTCTGACCATTACCCTTCCAACTGCCGTCCTCAATCGAGGCAAGCGAGCCGTCTGCCCTGCGGGGATTCCAGTAGGGGAGCATGAAGCGTGCGGCCGAGATGGGGGTTACGAGTGTGTAAGCACCCTCATCGGCCTGCTGAATGAGCTGATAGTTGAGCATGGTGTTGGTACCCACGGTCATCCACTCTGCTGCCTTGCGCTGCACATTGGCCCTCAGCGAGAAACGCTCGAAGGAGGAGCCTACGGCCGTACCGTCCTGACTGTAGAAGCCGCCCGAGAGGTAGTAGTTGGTTTTGTCGTCGGCACCCGAGATGGAGAGCTCGTAGTTCTGGAGGGGGGCGGTGGAGTTAAACACCTCGTCCATCCAGTTTACATCGGTAAGGCTCAAGAGGTTATAGTTCTGACCGGCGGTCATGCCAATCTGTTTCTCGTACTCGATGCGCTCGGCGGTATTCATGAGGTCCCACTTGGAGGCGTCGGCCTGCGAGAAGCCGAGCTGCATGCGGTAGTCGATGCGGGGTCGCTCGGCAATCTTACCGCGCTTGGTGGTTATAACAATCACACCGTTTGCGGCCCTCGCACCATAGATGGAGGTCGACGAGGCATCCTTGAGCACCGATAGCGACTCGATGTCGGCGGGGTTGATGGTGTTGAAATCGCTTGCCGAGATGGGCACACCATCGAGGATGTAGAGGGGTGCGGTTCCCGAGTTGATGGAGTTTGTACCTCGGATGGTCATCACTGCCGATGCGCTGGGCTCACCGGTGTTGGAGAGCACCGAGAGGCCTGCCACCTGTCCTTGGAGTGCTTGGTCGAAGGCGGCGGTGGGGGTACTCTCCACCTTCTCGGCCTTCACGGTCGACACCGAGCCGGCAACGGTACCCTTCTTCCTTGTGGCATAGGCGATGACAACCACATCGTCGATAACTTCGCTTTCGCTCTCCATCTCGACATTGCGGAGTGCCTCGCTACTGCCTACGGGTACCTTCCAGACCACATCTTTGTAGCCCATGTAGGAGTAGGTGAGAGCTGTTCCTGCAGTGGTGGTGATGGTGTAAGTGCCATCAACATAGGTGGTTACACCCTGCATGGTTTCCGATAGAATGGTAACGCCGATGAGTGGGTCGCCGCTCGATGCGTCGGTCACACGGCCGCTTACCACAACCTTCTGCTCTTGTGCATAGAGGGCAGAGGTTAGGAGCACTGTGAGTGCTGCAAGAAATAGTTTGGTCAGTTGTGTTCTCATAGCTCGCAAAAGTACACATTATTTTCGAGTAGTTGTCCACCCGTTATACCTCTTTTTATATTAACTTATCAACTATTTATTAACATTTGATTTTTTCGACGGCTCGGGCGGTATTTTCAAACCAAATGTATACCTTTGTGGGAGATAACCGCAATGCTATGAGAAAACTAATTCTTTCACTCGTTTTGACCCTCCTTGCCACCTCTCTTATGGCGCAGGATGTGAAGGTCGCAACCTACACTTTCGCACATCGTGGCGAGCAGGAACTGAAGCTCAATATCTACTCGACCAACGAGAATGTGGAGCCCTGCCTTATCTACATTTTTGGCGGTGCTTTTGTGGTGGGTTCTCGTGAGGAACCCTCTGTGATTGAGGTGTATGAATACTTTGCTCGCAGGGGTTGGAAGGTGATTGCAATCGACTATCGTTTGGGGCTCAAGCCTCTTATTGACGAGCCCGATGCGAAGCGTTCGATATTCGACTTCAGGAGTATGTTAATCGATGCGATTGACATGGCGGCCGAAGACCTTATTGAAGCTACTGCTTTCGTTGTGAGCAATGCCGAAGTACTGAAGATTGACCCTGCAAAAATCGTCACTCTTGGCTCGAGTGCGGGTGCTATCACAGCCCTTCAGGCCGAGTGGGCCATCTGTAACGAAAAACCCATGGCAGCTCTTCTTCCTGCTGGGTTCAACTACTCGGGAGTAGTGGCCATGGCGGGTGCTATCTGCTCCCCTACGCGCACTCTTGAGTGGAGGCACTCTCCCTGCCCTCTAATGCTTTTCCATGGCACCGCCGATGCTAATGTACCCTATGGTCGCCAATCGCTTTTTGGGGTGTCGCTCCACGGCTCGGAGGCTATTGCCGAGAGTCTTGAGGAGTCAGGCTCGCCCTACTGGTTCTACGATGTGGCAAATATTGACCACAATTTCTCGTGGCGTCCCATGTATTTCCTGCGTCCCGAGATAGAGCTCTTTGCTGAGCGTATGGCTTTTGGTGGTCAGAGGTTGCAGATTCACCAGAGGGTTGACGATACCTCGCTGCCCGAGTTGGAGAGCGATTTTTCGATTTTGGACTACATCAAAAACAACTTTGCACCCAACAAACCAAGGGGTGTGGATGCTGCTGTATATTAGTGTGGTGCAAAATTTGTCAATATAGCAAGCGCAGCCTCGTTTTGGGGCTGCGCTTGCTGTTTGTCACCACACTATTGGTTGCCTATTTTCCTACAATCATAAATGCAAGGGTCGCCGAGCAAACCACCTTGTTGTCCACCATTGCTGTGGAGTCCAAGTAGAAGAGCGAGCCGTGGTGGCGCGCAATAGTCGAGCGAACAACTATGTGGTCACCCACACCCACGGGCCTTTTGAAGCGAGCCTTCTCGAAGGAGGTGTAGACGGGCATGTGACCCTCGAGTTGGTCGGCAACGAGCAGCGAGCCACACTGTCCCATAATCTCGCATAGTATCACGCCGGGAACAATGGGGCGGCCGGGGAAGTGACCGTGCAGGAAATACTCGGTGCCACGGATGGTGTACTCGCCAACGGCCTCATTGCCCTCGAGCCACATCCTGTCTACCAACAACATAGGCTCTCGGTGGGGGAGGAATTTCTTGATTTCCGCTCTCTCCACTTCGCCCTCCCTTTTCTCCTCCTCGGGTTGAGTGGCAGGGGTGTTGTTACGGATGTAGATCGAGTGTTTGGCCACTTCAGCCTCGGCCCATGCAATGTAGTTGGCAGCCGAGCGTCCGAATAGTTGCTTGTTGTGGTTGGCATCTGTGAGTGTCAGGTAGCCCATGATGATGCTGCCGGCCATCTCCACCAAGCGGCGTGCCATGAGGTCGAGTGTTTGTTGGTCGGCCCCATTCACCACCTTCAGTGCGCTTTCGTAGAGGGTGGTCATTGTGCGCAGTCGCTCTTTGAGGGGGGTAAGTTCCTCGCAGACAGTCGCTTTGTCGTAGTCGGCAATCATCTGGCTATAGTGACCGCTGGTGGCGTAGCGTATGGCAGCCACCACCTGCATCTGTGTTGTGCCCTCATAGATGGTGGTAATTCGTGCGTCGCGGTAGAGCCTTTCGCAGGTGTAGTCGCTCATGTAGCCACTACCTCCGTGCACCTGCACACAGTCGTAAGCATTTTGATTGGCATACTCACCCGTCATGCCTTTGGCCAAGGGGGTAAGGCTATCGGAGAGCCTCTGGTAGCGCTTGCGCTCCTCCTGCTCCTCGGGGGTGAGCTCCCTGTATGTTGCGGCCTCCGAGAGCGACTTGTACATGTCCACAAAGCGCCCTGTTTCGTAGAGGATGGCGCGCGAAGCGTGGAGTTTGGCCTCAATGTTGTCCACCATTTCGGCTACGGCCGGAAAATTTATGATGGTTTTGCCAAATTGCTTACGCTCACGGGCATATATGGTCGCCTCACGAAAAGCTGCCTGCGAAATTCCCACCGATTGGGCGGCAATACCAAGGCGGGCACTGTTCATCAGCGACATCACATATTTTATGAGGCCAAGTCGGCGCGAGCCACACAACTCGGCAGGGGCGTTGCGGAACACCAGCTCGCAGGTGGGCGAACCTTTGATGCCCATTTTGCGCTCGATGCGCCTTACTGTCATGCCTCCCTTCTCGCGGTCGTAGATAAACATAGAGAGGCCTCTGCCATCTCTGCTGCCCTCCTCGCTGCGAGCCAACACAAGGTGGATGTCTGCGTCGCCATTGGTGATAAATCGTTTTACGCCATTGAGCCTCCAGCAGTTGCTCTTCTCGTCCCATGTGGCTCGGAGCATTGCACTTTGGAGGTCGCTACCGGCGTCAGGCTCGGTGAGGTCCATACTCATTGTCTGCCCTTCGCACACTCTGCGGAGATAGCGCTCGGCCTGCTCGGGGGTGCCAAACTCCTTGAGGGTCTCGGCACACGATTGCAGTCCCCACACATTCTGGAGGCTGGCATCGGCGGTGCTAATCATCTCGGCAGCCATGAGGAAAGGTAGGGTGGGGAAGTTGAGTCCGCCATACTCTCTGGGCATGGTCATGCCCATGATACCTGCCTTGCGCACGGCGTCGAGCTGGGCTGCGGTGGCGGGGGCGTAGCTCACCACGCCTTTGCGGAGCGTGGGACCCTTTTGGTCCACACTGAAGGCTTGTGGGGCCACCTGCTCGGCACACAGCTCACCCACAATCTCCAGCACGCGGCCATAGGAGTCCATGGCGTCTTCGGTGTCTACGGGTGCATAGTCATACTTGTCAGCCTCGGCAAAGTCGCGCTCCTTGAGCCTTGCGCATGCCCTCACAAGAGGATTGTCGAGATAGTAGCGTAGTTGTGGTATATCGTTGAAATAGTTTGCCATAGTGTGCTCAATCTCAAGATGTGGTTTACTTGTTGCGCAACTCGCGGTAGTGCTCCAAAATCTGTGGCACAGCCTCCTCCACCGTGCCCACAATTGCATAGTTGGCAATCTCCATGATGGG
>JAGBZI010000014.1 GCA_017628305.1 Tidjanibacter sp. | reverse complement strand
GTGCAAACTTTTCGGAAATTCAAAGGACGCGCCTCGCCACAACAAAAAAAGTCGCTCCCGAGGAACTCGGAAGCGACTCTAGGGTTCGCACTATGGAGCCTAATCAATGGACACCAACTCGTAGGTGCGGCTACCAAGGCCGATTTTCTCGGCATGTTCGATGATGTGAACGCCATGGCGCGAGTTGATGCGCTCGATGAGTGCCGAGGCATCGTCACCCTCTGTCGAGGGGTACTCAAAGACCAAATCCACACAGGCTTGGTCGAGAGCCACGGGGTCGTAGGAGGCCAAGATGCCGATATCTTTCATCTCGGGGTCGGCAGGGTGTGCGCTGCAATCGCAATCCACCGAGAGGTTGTTCATAACATTGATATAGACCATCCTACCCTCGTAGTACTCGTGCACCGACTGTGCGGCTGCCGCCATAGCCTCGAGGAAGTGGGCCTGCTCTGTTTCGCCGATACCGGCCCAAAGTTCCTCCTTGGTGGTAACCTTGCCGGCCGAGTGGATGTAGGCCTTACCGTTTGACGAAGCCACACCGATAGACTGATTCTTCAGCACACCGCCGAAGCCACCCATTGTGTGGCCCTTAAAGTGGGCGAGGTTAATCATCCAGTCGTAGTTGGCAACATGGTCGCCCACAATGTTAAACTTTAGGTGTGTGGTGTCCTGCACAGGGATTTTCACCTCCCCAAACTCGTCCATAATATCACATGGGGCGATATCATAGAAACCATGGTACTTAATGGTGTTCCAGTGCTCCTCGTTGGAGTAGCGGGCACCGGGATAGGCGACATTGCACTCCACGATGGTACCCTCCACCTTCTGCACCAAATCCTTAATCAGCTCGGGTTTAAGGAAGTTGTGGCCACCTCGTTCTCCTGTGGAGATTTTCACAGCCACCCTACCCTCAAAGGGAACCTCCAGAGCCTCAAACACCTTCACCAACCCTTCGGGAGATATATCGGTAGTCATGAACACCTTGGGGGGCTCGGGCTGCTTCTCACCACAACCCACCATCAGCAACGCTGCCACCAGCGCCAGACAGACTCTCTTCATGGTCATACACGGGGGCATATTAGTGATTGTGGCCCTCGTGGCTGTGGCTGTGGCCGTGGTCGTGACCGCTGCAGCAAGCATCCTGCTTGGTGTGCTCGCCAACGCAAGTACCGGCACAGGGCTGGGGCTCAACAACCAACACATCAATCTTCGCGAGCTCCTCCTTGAGCACCTCTGCATTAGTCTTGCGGGGGTCGAAAGTCACCTCCACAGTCTTGGTGGGAACATCCACAACGCAATCCTTCACACCCTTCTTAAAAGGAATAACATTGAGGATTTTCTTTGCACAATTCTCGCAGTCGAGGTTGGTATTAAACTTCACAACCTCCACTTTTTTGGACTTTGCAACCTTTTCGGGGTTACTATTGGTCGCACTAATTGCCGCAGCCTCAGCGGAACAAACGGAGATACCCATAACAAGGGTAAGCACCAACATTACAATTTTCTTCATAGTTTTAATTATCATTGTGTTATACATACTTTATCGTCAGCAATCGCTAATAGAGGTTAAACCTCGCACCGATGTAGAACTTGCGTCCCATCAGGGGGCCCCACACAACAGACGAGTTGAAGTTGGGACCGAATGGGTTATTGGCACCAATAATGGGGTCGTGCTGCATGTAGTTGAGAATGTTCTCGCAGCCCACATAGATGTCCCACTGACCCACACGGTGGCTCACCTGACCGTAGAACATGGGGTATACGGGCGAGTACTCCGCCTCGCTGAAATCGCCATCCAAGTTGGGCAACCTCATGGGGCCGTTGAGCTGTGCGGTGAAGTCGAACACCCAGCGGCGGAACTTAGTGGCATACTGCACATTAACAAGGCCCTTAAACTTGCCTACAAGGGGCCTGTCAACCAACATACGCTCACCTCCATTCTCCGAGGCGGCCATACGCTGATAGGCAGGTTTTGAGTATTCGCGAGCCTCGTGCGTAATGCGCGAATCGGTGTAGCGGAATGTGGTGAAAATATCGAGTCCCTCGGCAGGGGTCCACTGCACATCGAGCTGATAGTTGTTGGCCCAAGCGGGAAGGTCGGTGGAGTAAATCCTGATGCGACCATCTCCATACTCCTGATCGGCATAAACGGTATTGGAGAACTGGGTGCGGAAGAAATCGAGGCTCACAGTGAGGTCGTTGTAGCCCACAAGGCTCAGGGTATGACTCAGGCTACCGCCAAAGGTGGCCGCCTGCTCCAAATCTTTGCCGGGCTCAACGAGGTTCTCTATTACTCTATTCGTAGCCAGCATCCAAATGTTATCCGTGAAGGGCATCACCCTCCTCGAACCCAGACCGGCCGAAGCCCTCAATACGGTCTGGTCGGTGAAATTGTAACGGAAGTGCATACGAGGGGTAACAATAGCCCTGTAATTCTTCTGGCCATCGGCAGTGATGAAGTCGACCAAATCGCCCCTCAAACCGGCCACAATGGAGAGTTTATCCTTGATGGCGTAGGTGTATTCGGCAAACAGACCCGGCTCGGTCATCTCCATTCCACCATTGATAGGGATATTACACTGCACAACTTTCTCCTCGATATTGCGCACCCACAAGGAGCCACCTGTCACCAACGATGAGCGACCCGAGAAGTAGTGCTGATAGAAGAGGTTGGCCCAGAAAGATTGGTCAACACCCTCGTAGGAATTAAGGCCAAAATAGGAGTCCATCCTGAAGTTGTCCATATCCATCACGAAGGCCACGCTGGAGCGTTTCTCCTCATCGTTCTCCTCGTCCCACACGGCCGAGCCGATGGGTTTACCCACCTTAAAATATGCATTGAGGCCCATATTCTTAATCTCCGAACCGTAAACCTGTTTCTCGCTCACCATCTGGTCGTACCTTGCGGGCTCATACTCCATCTGACCACCGACACGGTTCTCATTAACAAACCTCCAACCCCAGCGCCACTGTGTACCATCATTGGCCTGATAGAGCCAACGGTTAGCCACATTAATCTGGCGTGCCATGGGGAGGTCCCTGAAACCGTCGCCATTGTGGTCCAAGGGCTGGGTATCACCCGAGTAGTGGAGCAACAGATTGGTTGTCAACTTTTTATCCTTGTCAAAAGCAAAGGGGATGGCAATATTGACCTCGGGCTTCAGCTCATTATCAAAGTAGAGGTTGAGAAAGAATTTCTCCTCGTCCGTAGGTTTACGATACTCGAGGTTAATCTGGCCGGTGATAGCCTCATGGCCGGCGGTAACGGAGGCGATACCCTTCGACACTTGGATAGAGTTGAGCCACATACCGGGGGTGTAGTTCAAGCCATAGGGGGCACCGATACCCCTCATAATGGGCCTATTCTCATCCAAAATCTGGGTGTAAGTACCCGCCAAACCGAGCATCTTGATTTGACGCGAGCCGCTCACAGCATCGCTATAACCAACCGTAACGGCTGCCGAATTCTCGAAACTCTCGGCCAAGTTGCAGCAAGCCATCTTGCACAAGCCCGCAAAGCTGATATTCTCGCCCGCCATGATACTGCTCTGACGAATCTTATTGTTGGCCGCCCCCTCAATCACAATCTCGTCAATGCCGACGCCATCCGAGAGGGTGAAATTGACCTCGTTTCGGTCGTCGCCAACCTCCACGATGGAGTCAACATAGCCGATGTATGCGGCCACGAGTTTGGTGTGGTTCTTCACTCGGTAGAGTTCATAACTACCATCTACATTGGTGGAGGTACCCACAAGGGTGCCATCCCAAAAGACACTCGCACCAATGAGAGGGTTGCCGGCCGAGTCCTTCACATATCCCCTCACATTCTGAGCTGTGAGGGTAGCCATAGCGCAGCACAAGACCACAAGCAATCCAATCAATCTTTTCATATTCTTAATTTTAGTTAAACAAATAATTTTCAATCTATTACACAGCCCGACGACTAAAGATTGCGGAGGCAGTACTCCACCATTTTCTCCCTCACATTGACCGTACCGTAGGGCATCATCGAGTGGTTGTCGTCTGTGTAGACCATCATGTCAATCTGCTTGCCCGCCTTCACAAACTTGTGAACCATGGCATAGGCATTCTGGACATGCACATTATCGTCGGCAGTGCCGTGAATCAGAAGCAGTTTACCCTTCAGGTTGGCAGCGTATCCGATAGGCGAGGGTTCATCATAGCCCTCGGCGTTGGTCTGGGGCAGGCCATTAACACGCTCGGTATAGACCGAATCGTAGTAGCGCCACGAGGTAACAGGGGCCACCGAGATAGCCATCTTGAAGGTATCTGCACCCTTCAGTATGCAGTTGAGTGCCATAAAGCCGCCATAACTCCATCCATAAACACCTACCCTATCGGCATCCACATAGGGCAGTGTCTTCACCCACTCGGCAAAGGCTATCTGGTCCTCTGTCTCGAGGCGACCCATGATTCCATAGGTGCTCTTCTTGAACTCTGCCGAACGGAAACCCGTACCACGGGGGTCGCAATCGACAACAATGTAACCATGCTGAACGAGAACATCCTCCCAATCAATCGACCAACGGTCGCGAACATCCTGAGAGCCGGGGCCGCTATACTGTGTGAGCAGCACAGGATACTTCTTCGAGGGGTCGAAATCACTGGGTTTTTTAATGTAGCCATTGAGCACATCGCCACGAGGAGTGGTGAATGTAATAAACTCTTTCACGGGGAGGTCAATCTCCTCAATATACTTCCTCAACTGCGCATTATCCTCCAGAGTATCAAGCAACTTACCATTGCCCTTATGGAGCGTAACCACATTGGGGGTGGTGGCATTGGAGAAGTAGGAAATGTAGTACTTGCAGCCCGCACTCGGGGTAATCGAATAGGTTCCCGGGGTGGTCGAGAGGCGTTTTTTGTTTTTACCATTGATGTCGATGGTGTAGAGCTCCCTGCGGAGTGGCGAACCCTCGGTGGAGAGGTACCAAATCTTCTTGTCGGTGGCACACACAACATCGGTCACATTCCACTCACCGGTAGTGATGGCCTTCAGCCCACCCTTCGAGAGCGAGGAGAGGTAGAGATGGCTGTAACCATCCCTCTCGCTGCGCACAAGGAAGCGGTCGGAGTCAGCAAGGAAGGTGATGGTGCCATTCGAGATACCGTCGATATACTTCTCGTCGCGCTCACTATAAAGCGCCCTTTGCTCCTCGCCATCAATAAGATACACATCCAACTCGTTTTGGAGGCGATTGATGACATAGTAGTAGAGCCTACCATCGGGGGTCCACTCAAAGAAGGGGATGTAGAGGTCACCCGTGTGGGCTGTGCTAACATTGGTGGTCACACCCTCGGCGATGTCATAGACATGGAGCGACACCAGCGAGTTCTCCTCACCGGCCTTGGGGTATTTATACTTGAAGAGTTCGGGATAGGGGCTGTCATTCACAAACTTCATGAAGCCAAACTCCTTCACCCTACTCTCGTCGCTGCGCAGAAAGGCAATCTTACCTCCGTCGGGCGACCAGCAGAAGGCGTGGTCGATGCCCCACTCCTCCTCATACACCCAGTCGGGCATGCCGTTGATGATGTGGTTCCACTCGCCATCCTCGGTAATCTGATATGTAAATTTCTGTTTCAGGTCGTTGATGAAGATGTTGTTATCCTTCACATAAGCTACCTTTTCACCGTCGGGCGAGAAGAGAGCATAGCGCACATCGTTGCTCTCGTCCACATCAATCATCTCTCCGCTCTCCAAATCATAGACAGCATAATGCGAGTAGTGCGAGCGGCGATAGAGGGCGCGCGAGGAGAAACGAAGAAGGATTTTGCTCTCATCAGACGAGAAAGTATAGTCGGCAAACCATTTCTCCGAGAGCCCAAAATCAACCAAGAGTTCCCTCTTATCCCTATCGGAATAGGAGCAACGATATATGGCATTCGCTTTGCGAATGGTGTAGTGTTCGCCGTCGCTCATCGAGCGCAGACCTCGCACGCTCTTCTGGCTAAACTTGCCGGCGGCGATGTCGGAATAGGTAAATTTGGGCTGTGCAGAAGCGCCAAGAGCGCCACACAACAGGCAGAGAACTACAAGAAATTTTTTCATATCAATCAATTCTATTTTCGGTCGCAAAATTATTAGGTTAGCAAGCTCCACACAATACCATTAACAAAGTAATTATGTGGCAATTTAGTACTTATCAATGACTACTTACACGCCTTGAGGCTCATATCGAGGCTCTTAATCTGGTGAGTGAGGGCACCTACCGAGATGTAGTCCACACCGGCCTCGGCATAGGCTCTCATGGTGTCGATGGTGATGCCGCCCGACGACTCGGTGCTACACCTGCCTGCCACCTTTGCCACAGCCACTTTGGTCTGCTCGGGGGTGAAGTTGTCGAACATAATACGGTCCACGCCGCCCGCCTCAAACACAAGGTCGATATCCTCCAGCGAACGCACCTCACACTCGATGGGGATATTTTTACCCTTCTCGGCCAAGTATCTCTTTGTAGCGTTGATGGCAGGAATAATACCTCCGGCAAAGTCAATGTGGTTGTCCTTCAGCAGCACCATGTCGAAGAGGCCTATACGGTGGTTCTCACCGCCACCAATCTTCACAGCCATCTTATCGAGCACCCTCATACCGGGGGTAGTCTTGCGGGTGTCGAGCACTTTACAAGCGGTACCTTCGAGCACCTTGGCATAGACAGCCGTCTGGGTTGCCACACCGCTCATGCGCTGCATAATGTTGAGCACGATGCGCTCCGACTGGAGCAGGGTGCGAGTACGCCCCTCCACATAGAAGGCAACATCGCCCACCTTCACCCTGTCGCCATCTGCCACCAAAATCTCAATCTCGATGGTGGGGTCAAGGCTGCGGAAGACCTCCACTGCCACCTCTATACCGGCAATTATACCATCCTGCTTAACCAACAGTTTCATACGCCCACGCGCATCCTCGGGGATGGTGGCAAGTGAGGTGTGGTCGCCATCGCCAATATCTTCGCGGATGGCAAGCTCAATAAGTTCTTCTACAAAGGGGATATACTCTTTCTTCATAACTATTTTTGTAAATTTGTTCGCTTTCCAACAGCGCCGCAATGTTCAATTCTGCTACAAATATATTATAATTTTCTCATACAACGCCTTTAATTCGCAAATATAATTATTTAATAATAATTATTTCTAACTTCAGTACCCAAAATATTAATTTTGCTACCAAATTTTCAACGATGAGACGAATCAGGATAGGTGAAATCAGAAATTCACTACTATTCGACGACGAGTTGTTTCGCACCATTCGGAGGATAAAAATCTTCGGCTACGGAATCAACGGAGCCTTCCTCTTTGCAGGCGGCAACAGCGTCACTTACAAGGTGGAGATAGACGGAAAAATCTACGCCATGAAGTGCTACACCACACTCGACCCATCCCGACAGGAGATACACAAAGTGGTGTCTACACTCAACACTCCAATCCTTATCACACCTCGCTATTTTGTCGACGAGTTGTGGGTTAAGGATTGCTACACAGATGTAGCCCTTTATCCATGGATTGAGGGAGTTACCCTAACCCATGCTATGAGGGGTGCTGTCCACAACAAAAGAGCCGACAGACTCACTGAGCTCTTCGAGGAGTTTGTGCGATTAGCACTTCAGCTCCACAACTCCGAGTGGCGCCACGGTGACCTCAAAACCGACAATATTATTGTGTGTTGCGACGGCTCGATGATGCTCATCGACTGCGACATGCTCATTCACTCCGCGCTCCCTCAGCGCGCCGTGAAGGGCACCCCTCGCTACATCCACCCGCAGCGACCCGATGTAGCCGACATACACGCCGACGACTATCCAACGGCCTGCATAGCCACCTCGCTCGCAGCACTTGCAGCCGACCTCTCCCTCCTCACAGGAGAGCCCGTAGTGTCGCTCCCTTCGGAAGGCAACTACAACGCTATCCGTCAGCTACTTAGCCACAATAGCGCACTCATCGCTCTGCTCGATGCAATCCACTCACCAGACTACAAAATCGACAACATCACAACCCTTTTAAAACAATGTACGACGCACCCATAACCCGCTCTCAGAAAGGGGCATTCATGCTACTGCTCGACCAATCGGGCTCGATGGCCGAGAAAATAACCTACCAAGGCGAACTCCTCACCAAAGCACAAGCTCTTTGCTACGCCGTAAGCGAGATATTGGAGGAGCTCATAAGCTACTCCTACCGAGGCTTTTTCGTGGGCGACTACTTCGATGTC
>JAGBZI010000001.1 GCA_017628305.1 Tidjanibacter sp. | reverse complement strand
GTGTTACTTCGATTGAAGGGTATGCATTCCGTGATTGTTCGAGTCTTGCAAGCATCACAATGCCCAATAGTGTTACATCGATTGGAGATGGTGCATTCGAATATTGTTCGAGCCTTGCTGAATTCAAAGGCAAATTTGCATCGGAGGATGGAAGGTGCTTGATTATAGATGGTGTACTTAATTCATTTGCACCCTATGGTCTAACCGAATATACCATTCCCGATGGTGTTACTTCGATTGGAAAGAGTGCATTCTATCAGTGTTCGAGCCTTGCGAGCATCACAATGCCCAATAGTGTTACTTCGATTGGAATGACTGCATTCTATCAGTGTTCGAGCCTTGCAGAGGTATACTGCAAAGCTACAACTCCGCCAAGGGGAGGCTACAGTATGTTCGGCAACAATGCTTCGGGGCGCAAAATATATGTACCCTCCGGGAGCGTGAGTGCGTACAAGTCTGCATCATATTGGAGTAACTATGCCGACGCCATCGAGGGCTACGACTTTGAGTAGTCGTTAAGGGTTTTAATAAGAAAAGCGGGCGCAATGCGCTCGCTTTTCTTATTCCCCAAACACCCCCCTATATTCTCGGCTCCCCCTTTTTATACCCGCGCCCATTGGGGGCACCCCAATTTTCAACGCGCAACTTTCAATTCTCAATTTTATGCCTATCTTTGTAGAATGGAAACAACACTCTCAAAGAAATAGATAATGGCTATGAAAAAATGGTTTATTGGCGCTATGGCGCTGTGGGCAGTCCTGCTGGTAGGCTGCTGCGACTCATGCAAGAAGGGTCAGGAGGACAAATATGTGGTAATCCTCTCGATGGATGCCTTCCGCCACGACCTCTCGCAACTCTACGACACCCCAACCCTCGACTCGGTGGCACGCGTGGGCGTCTTCTCAAAGGTTATGCCCTGCTTCCCCAGCAACACCTTCCCCAACCACTATGCTATGGCCACCGGTCGACACCCCGACCACCACGGCATCGTGAACAATAGTTTTTATGACAAAGCGCTGGAGCTCTCCTACTCCATTGGTGATGACGAGGCGCGCGTGAACCCCGACTTCTACAAGGGCGAGCCCATCTGGAACACCGTGGAGCGTCAGGGCCAGATTGCCCATGTATACACTTGGGTGGGCGTGGAGGCGCCCTACGAGGGCGGCTTCCCCACCAACTACCTGCTCTACGATGTGAACCGTAGCCGCAAGGAGTTGGCCGACAGCGTTTTGGCCGCTCTCTGCAACCCCAATGTGGAGGAGATTCCCAACCTCACAATGTGGTATTTCGACGAGCCCGACGCCGTTGAGCACCGCTACAGCCCCACCTCGGAGGAGGTGCGCGCAGTGGTGGAGGACATCGATGCTACCTTGGCCTACTTCATGCGCGAAGTTCGCAAATCGCCCGTCTATGACAAGATTAACTTCATCTTCACTGCCGACCACGGCATGACCGAGCTGTCACCCGAAAGGTACTACAACATCTACCCCCTCATCCCCGGCAAGGCCAAACACTTCTTCAATGCCAACCCCCTCACTCTGGAGCCCGCCGAGGAGGATATCTTGAGCGTTTACGAGACTCTCAAGGCACACGAGGAGGAGGGCCACTACCGTGTATGGCTGAGGGACAACATGCCCGAGGAGTACCACTATGGCACCTACACCGACCGCATCCAGCCCATCGTGCTGCTGCCCGAAATCGGCTGGAAGGTGGTCTACCAAAAGGAGGATGGCAAGGGTCGCCCACGCCCAAAACAGTCGTCGCACGGCTTCGACCCCTTCCACCCCGACATGCAGATGGCATTCTACGCATGTGGCCCCGCCTTCAAGGAGGGCTACACCCACGATGTTACCTTCCAGAACCTCAACGACCACCTCATCATAACCCACATTCTGGGTATCGACCCCGCCGAGGGCAACGATTGCGTGTGGGAGGATATCAAGGGGCTCTTCAGGGAGTAGCACACAGGGCCACCGCCCCACTGTGGCTCACTGCATCGGAGTGGGGATTAACTTGAAAATCAGCAAACTATGGCAACCATATCGCTCGTTATAGCCACCTACAATGGTGCAAGCAAGATTGGCGGAGCTCTCGAGTCGCTCACCCGCCAGACTCTCGATCGTGAGTTGTGGGATGTGGTGATTGTGAACAATAACTCCACAGACAACACCGCCGAGGTGGTGGGTGCATTCATCGCGGCCCACCCCGAAATCGACATAAAACTTGTAGATGAGCCCAATCAGGGCCTCTCGTATGCCCGCAACAGGGGTATTGAGGAGTGCAAGGGCGACTACATCGCCATCATCGACGACGACGAGGTGGCCTGCCCCGAACTGCTCGAGGAGTACTTCAACTTCCTCGACACCCACCCCTATGCTGTCGCTGCGGGCGGGCGCATCGTTCCCCACTACCCGGGCAAACGCCCCCACTGGCTCACATGGATTACCGAACGCCCCATTGGTGGCCGACTCGACCTCGGAAATGAGATTGTAACCTTCCCCGAGGGGAGGTATTTCGGCGGCGGTAACCTCTGCTTAAGGCGCACAGCCATAGAGTATTATGGCAACTTCAACACCGAGCTTGGCCGCAAAGGCAGCAAGCTATTGGGTGGCGAGGAGAAGGACCTCTATATGCGTTACTACGCCTCGGGCGAGAACATCTACTACCTGCCAAAGGCCGAGATTTTGCACATAGTTAACCCCGATAGGCTCACCGAACCCTACTTCAAGGCGGTCTGCTATCGTATAGGCCAGAGCGAGCGCATCCGCACATTGGGCACAAGCCGCAAGGCGTTCTGCAAGCGAGTGCGCAGCGAGGTCTTCAAGTGGTGCGCAACGCTGGGCATCAGCCTCTTCTACTGCCTCACGCTTCAGTTCCAAAGGGCCAAATATCTGGTGATTATGCGCTGGCAAATATCTCGCGGCCTGCGCGATGCCAACATCGACAAAGAGCTTTAGACCGATGAACTCCATCCACAACGATAGCTTCGTCACCACCCTCACGGCCTCCACTGCCGACCTCATCAATCGCTATGGCGAGTGCGATGAGGAGGGGCGCATCGTCCGCTTCAACATCATCAACGAGGAGCTGATTGGTGCGCTGCGCTCTGCTGCCGAGTGGCTTGAGAGGGGCTTTCTCTCCAACGAATCCCTCTCACAGGTGTGGAGCCGCCCGTCCCCCTGCGCCGAGTGCCCCGAGAGGGAAGATTGTCACATCACCTGCCGCCGCAAACACGCCTTCGACAAGGAGGTTTATGGCGCTCTGCTGTGTGGCAACGAAGCGGCCGGCGTGCAGCGTGTGGGAGAGGAGGAAAATATGGTACATTTTAAGGTACATTTGACAGCGGAAAACAGACTAATTTTCCGTCGCGATGCAGGCTACACCGAAGGAGCCATCGAATTGCTCAAAAATGGGGGTGTCTGGATAGATGGCAGGGCGATAAATTTGCGTCCGTGGAGTGCTGCGCTCTACCGCATGTTTGTGCTCCATCCCGAGGGTTTTCCACTCTCCCAACTGGGAAGAGAGCTGAAAGGCGAATTTGTTAGAAACTACAAAAACATCTCACAATCAGCAGTTAAAGTTGCCAAGCTCAAAGAGCAGCTGGCCGACATTGGGGGTCTGAGCCACCTTGTGAACAACAAGCTCTCGGAGCTCAACAAGCAGCTGAGGGCCGAGGGTGTCGGCGAAATTTTCATCCCCCGCACCACCCAACACAAAGCTAACAACAAACCCTACTTTATCCCCTATCTAAACAGGGAAAAATAAGGTACATTTTGCCACAAAAAAGTCCCGCATAATTTGCGGGACTTTTTTATTGCCATTTTCACAGTCTTTTACCTTCGTTTTCGGGCCTCTCGGCGCCCCCTTTTGGAGTTATCATGAGGGCTCTCCTCCTCGTTTTTGATGGGCCACCAAGCGCCCTTGGCATCATAGGAACCCACCATCTCGAAATCGAGCTGCTTGAGCCTCAAATCGGCCCCCTTAACCTTGATGCGGACCCTGTCGCCAAGCACAAACTTGCGGCCCGAACGACTGCCAACAGCCGCATACTCCTCCTCGTCAAAGAGGAAAAACTCGTTTCCGAGGTCACGCATAGCAACCATACCCTCAATGTGGGTCTCCTCCAACTCCACATAGATGCCCCACTCGGTGACACCGCTAATGGAGCCCTCGAACTCCTCACCCACACGGTCGCGCATAAACTCTACCATCTTGTACTTCACCGATGCACGCTCCGCCTCGGCCGCCCTTGCCTCCATCTCACTGGAGTGGTCGCAAAGCTCCTCAACAACCTCTGCATCAACACTATGGCCACCCTCCAAGTAGTGGGCCAAAAGGCGATGCAACATCATGTCGGGATAGCGACGGATAGGCGATGTGAAGTGGGAATAGTAATCGAAACCGAGGCCATAGTGACCCAAATTGTGGGTGGAATAGTAGGCTTTCTGCATGGTGCGAACAGCCAAAATCGACACCAAATTCTCCTCGCTCTTACCCTTAATCTGCCCCATCAGCGAGTTGAGCTGGTTGGCGACCTCGCGACCCTTGCGGGCATCGAAATAGTAGCCAAACTTAAGGATAAAGTTGGCAAAGCGGGCAAGTTTGTCGGCATCAGGCTCCTCGTGCACGCGGTAAACATAGGTTTTGGCCTTACCCTGCTTATTCTTCTTAGCGCCGATAAACGCTGATACAGAGCGGTTTGCTTGAAGCATAAACTCCTCAATCAGCTGGTTGGCCTCCTTCTGTACCTTAAAGTAGACACCCAGCGGTTTGCCATTCTCGTCGAGATGGAACTTGGCCTCCTCGCGATCGAAACCGATGGAGCCTTGTGCAAAGCGGCGAGCCCTCAACTTGCGAGCTAACCCGTTGAGGATGAGTATTTCATCTCTGAAATCACCCTCGGCACCCTCAATAATCTCCTGCGCCTCCTCGTAGGTGAAACGGCGATTGGAGAGGATGATGGTGCGACCAAACCACTCCTTCACGATTGTCGCCTCGGGGGTGAGCTCAAACACTGCCGAGAAGCACAACTTCTCCTCTCCGGGGCGGAGCGAGCAGAGCTCGTTGGAGAGCCTCTCGGGCAGCATGGGAATCGTGCGGTCCACCAGATAGACACTCGTAGCCCTCTCGCGAGCCTCCTGCTCCACGAGCGAACCCTCTTGTACATAGTGGGTTACATCGGCGATGTGGACACCCACCTCATAGTTGCCGTTGTCGAGCATACGCAACGACAGAGCATCGTCGAAATCCTTGGCATCTGCGGGGTCGATGGTGAAGGTTATAACCTCGCGGAAATCCCTACGCGAAGCCCTCTCCTTGTCGGAAATCTTGTCGCTGATGCGCTCGGCCTCGCGATTAACCTCTTTGGGGAACTCATAGGGGAGGTTAAACTCCGCCAAAATTGCGTGCATCTCTGCATTGTTATCTCCCTCTTTACCAAGCACATCCACCACTCTTCCTGTGGGACACTTACTCTCGGGCTCCCAGCTCACAATGCGCACTACCACCTTGTCGCCGTCGGCCAACTTATCAACCCCCTTATCAAGGAAAATGTCGACAGGCATGTTCTTGCTCGCAATCCTCACAAATGCGTGGGAGCGTGTTTTCTCCACCGTGCCGACCCAATTTCTCTCGGCCCTCTCGACCACCTCCACAATTTGTCCCTCGGGGTCGCCAGAGGCACGGCGTCGGGTGATGGCCACCTTCACACGGTCGCCATCGAGTGCATGGCCCGCATTGCGACGATCCACAAAGATATCCTTGTCTACCCCCTCGACAATCACATAGAGGCTACCCGAAGCCAACATCTGTGCCACGCCCTCCATTGTGGGCAGCGACTTGGCCGCCAAGCGGAAGGTAGAAGCGGCCGTTGCCTCCACAATACCCTCCTCAACCATCTGATATACAATGGCTTTTGTTTGATAGCGCCCATCCCTGTCGGCGCCACCGCTTTGTGCGGCAAGCGTTTTGAGCGCGAACTTACGCTGGGGAAAGGAGCGGAAGAGTTGCATTATGATGGCTGCGCGGTCGTGTCGGGGCTCTCTTTTAACGCCCCTTTTTGCGGTTTTGGTTTTCTCTTTTTTCGCCATGTTCTGATGGTATGTATTATATAATAGGTATGTCGTCAAAATGTTGTTATAACACAAAAGGCCTTCACTCCAAAGAGAGAAGGCCTTTTCTTGTGGTTGACTCTATGGTTGACTTTGCCCCCATTTAATAATTAGTTTTATTGTACAAGATTATTGTTTCTAAACTTGTCGCAATATACATAAAATTGTGGATATATGACTTCGTGGGTTGTTGAAATTTCTTCTCCACTAAAGAACTTGGAGCACTACTCGCAATACTCCACGACAACCGAGGCCTTACCAATGGAAGCCAAGGAGCCGGAGGTCTCTTGTCTATCAACCTCGACAACCTCATAGTAGGTGACGCCTTCGTATTCGTCCTCCCACACAACATTGCCTGCGCCCAAAGTTATGGTGATCTTGACTTCGCGACCACGAACATCGACAATAAACTCGGTAGGATAGCCCTCCTTGTCGTAGCTTACGCTGGTGATGGGCAATGTTCCAAAATCATCATTAAAGCCTTCAAATTCGTAGGTGCTATATGTCATAACATCCTTGTAATTTGCATCGGTGGTAGTTCCGTAATTGTAGTAGTCATTCACATTCCAGCAACTCTCCACCATCATTCGGCCAAAGTAGTATTTGCCCAAAGTGCCCATTCGAAGAGCACCATAAGACAACAGGCAGTCGTCGGGGTAGACATAGGGGATCAATGCCTTATTCAGGTCGAAAGAGGTGTTTTTCAACTCACGGGTGCCGCCGAAACTATCGTTTGTGTTGTAGGTGTCAGTCTCATCCGGCCACTCCGCATCCCAGCAAGAGATACTTTTAAGGCGTCCATCCGAGCAGTCGTATTGAAGAGCCCACTCGTTGTTGCCATTGCGACTCACCGACCACTCTCTCAAGAAGCCATCGGAGGTATAGTCAAACTTGGCGTTGTAATTGTAAATCTCATTGCCATCGGGACCACCATCTGCCCAAGAGTAGTCGTAAGTTGCGATATTGCCATTGTCTGCAAAAGTAACTGTGGAGGTCTGCTCATCATTCAACTCGCCGTCGCTGTACTCTTTCTCCTCGATTGAAACTACACCCTTGCTCGAGTAGTCATAGGTGATGCGGTACTCATAGACATAATCTTCCTCCTCATCTTTGAACGTGCTCGCAACAACATTGCCATTGGCGTCGTACTCAAATTCATACTCCCAATGGAGCTTCACATCAGCAAGTTCCTCGTTGCGGACAATCTTCTTGACGCGCCTTACCTCCTCGCGGATGATTTCAAACGAGCCTGCCTTGCTTACCACGCAGTCGTCGCCCTGCTGCACATAGCTGCTGAAATAGTAGGTGGGACCATCCATATAGAGGCCCGAGAGGAGCACCGATACAGAGCCATCCTCGGCGATGTTGTCGAACACCACCTTCTCGCCCTCGCCTTTCTCCACAAGACTCTTGTCGGGGGAGTAGAACAAGCCCATCTCGAATTTGCCCTCGTCCTCGGGCGAAATGCCGCCAACCTTACCGATGAGTTCTACCGAGTTGTCGGTCACCGACCCCTCCTTCACCTGCAGAGTGACGCCCACGCCCGCAGTCTTGAACTCCTGCACATCGCTATAAAAGACATCGTTCTTGTACTGCACGATTGCGCAGAACTTGTAGGTGGTGTTGTGGCGCAGGTCTTCGAGGCGGAAGGAGAATTTCTTCTCTGCGTCGAAGTCGGGGCGAGTTACAACCACGCTGGGGATATCCTCGCTCATAGCACTAAAATTCTCGGGCTCGGCATAGCGCACGATGATCTGCACAAAGTCCAGATCGACCTCGTCGTTGATAATGCTACCCTCAAAGCGAGCAGTTGTTGCCGTAGCGCGAGTGATAGCCACCGTTGCGGGACCACTCGTGAGGGGCTCCTCGGGAATCTCACTACCCGTTTGTTCGTTACCCTGCTCTTCCTCCTGCTCATTGCCGGTTCCGGGAAGGGGAATGTCGATGAGCGAACAACCCACAAGCGACAACATTGTCGTTGCCATCAAAAGTGCAAAAAGTTTTTTCATAGTGTTTATATATTTAAATCAATTTATTACTCCTCATCACAATTCAACGCGATGGGATAGTGTTTCAGCTCCTTTATTTTGTATTTGTTTTTTTTGTTAGTAGCCCAACCACAAAGGTATAAAAACATTTTTATAAAAGGAATGAAAACTTTGTTATATGTAGTTTGGGGTGAAGGTTTTGCAAGCGTTTTCCACTTGTAGCAGACAACAGAAACTGTTGTACTCATAATTTTTGATTAACTTCTTGGTTGACTTTTGTGCGTCAACCGTGGCGTCAACCGTGCAAATTGCGGATATGCACAAAAAGAAAAAAGCATCGACAATCGTTTGATTATCAGCATTCTCCATTGCAAGAGGATAAATAGATTACCTCGCTACGAGCCACGCAAGGTGGCACTTTATGGGTTGCACAAAGTTTATCCCAAAGCGGCAGAGCCGCTCCCTTTTGTTTTTGCCCCACCACCGCTCTGCTTGCAAGCAATCTTCGCTTGGGTGAGTACAAAAACAAAAGCCCGCAATTTCTTGCAGGCTTTTGTGCTAAACTTTGTCGGGGTGACTAGATTCGAACTAGCGACACCACGCCCCCCAGACGTGTACTCTAACCGCACTAATAATGCTGATTATCTACGAGTTATCTATCTGCCTTTTCTTGTGGTTGACTCTATGGTTGACTTTGTCCCCCTCGTTAATAATTTATTTTGCTTGTCTAGCCTTTGAATGTTTTAGTTGCCACAAGCCCCAAAAACGTAATCAAAGACCACTTGTTTCTAAATCAGTCGCAAGTTACAAAAAATAGTGAATATACGGTATCTGGTTTTACATATTTTCTGCATCAGTAATCAAATAGAACAAATTGCCCTCATATTCAACCAACTTCACAGCAAACATTTTGGGTGGATTTGCTGATTTTATTCCTATTCTTCCATCCAAAAGAAAGCCCCACCAACCGAGTGGTTGGTGGGGTGTAAGACACTTATAGTTGCTGCATCATTATTATTAATCCTCTTGTTTGTCTGTCCTGACAATCCCATTATAAATAGCAGACTCCAACATATTACTATACCCGTAACCTTTGTTACCAAGTATGAGTAGGGCGTATTTAGCGCGTGTAATTGCGACATACATTCGATTATACCACGCATAAGAAAGAAAATGATTAGATTCTTTGCCCGATTTGGGTGGAACCCTCGAATCATCAACTCCTAACAAAATAACATAATCAAACTCCAATCCACCAACATAGTCTATACCACCTATTACATATTGTTGCATACTATATGCACTAGTGACTGCTTTTACATCTCCTCTACTTTTGATTATAGAACATGCTTTATGGTTGTTTTCTGCGTATTTTATAATCGATTCCACCAACTCGGCCGTTGTTGCTGCAATGAGTATGTTTGATTTGCTTACGTTATATTGTTTTGCATATTTATCTGCCTCTTCGAATGCTGCTGAAATCATTTCATCGTCTGTTGGCAGCAATTTATACTCAGGAAATATACATTTCTCTTCT
>JAGBZI010000106.1 GCA_017628305.1 Tidjanibacter sp. | reverse complement strand
GCGAGGTGAGTGTGGCGAAGGCTACGGATGAGATTGTGGGCTATGCTGTGAAGAGCGTGTCGCCCAATGGTTTCAATGGCAAGATTGAGCTGATGGTTGGCTTCCTGCCCGATGGCACCATTAATAATATAGAGGTGTTGGCACAGGCAGAGACCCCCGGTCTGGGCGACAATATGAAGAAATCGGGTAATAATCTGTGGAAGAGTTTCAAAGGTCGCAAGGCAGAGGAGATGAATATGACGGTGAAAAAAGATGGCGGTGATGTGGATGCACTTACCGCTGCCACCATCTCCTCAAGGGCCTATTCTGAGGCAGTTGCACTGGCTTACGAAGCCTTTAAGGAGGTGGCTGCCCAGCATGAGAAGGAGAAGTTCAATGTGGCCGATATGCTTCCCGCGAGCGAGGAGGTGTTCGAGAGCGAGATTGATGGTACGGTGGTCTACACCGCCACTGCCGAAGGTCACGCTGTGGGCTACGCCATCGAGGGCGTGTCGGAGAATGGCTTTAATGGCACCATCCGCCTTCTGGTTGCTTTCGACACCGAAGGGACCATTTTGGATGTCGTCGTGCTGGAGCAGAACGAGACCCCCGGCCTTGGCACAAAGATGTGCGACGACGATAATGCCCTGATTAATAGCCTTAAAGGAAAGAAGGGCTCGAGGGTGAAGTTTGCGCTCCGATCGGAGGGCGGCTCGGTGGATGCCATTAGTCGCGCCACTGTGTCGTCGAGGGCCTACACCGAGGCTGTGGCCGATGCTTGGGAGTGTTTTAAGAAGATAAACCTTTAATTCTTTGCAGAAGTATATGGGTAAGAATTTAAAAATATTGACCGACGGCATACTCAAGAATAACCCAACATTTGTGTTGGTGTTGGGTATGTGCCCCACGCTGGCAACCACCACATCGGCTGCCAACGGCATGGGTATGGGCGTTGCAACCCTCTTTGTGCTTGTGATGTCCAACATTGTGATTTCGCTGCTCAAGAATGTGATTCCCGATAAGGTGCGCATCCCCGCATACATTGTGGTGATTTCGTCGTTTGTGACTGTTGTGCAGCTGCTTATGCAGGCCTATGTGCAGGATTTGTATAACACTCTTGGTGTGTTTATCCCCCTGATTGTGGTGAACTGCATTATTCTGGGTCGTGCGGAGGCTTTTGCATCAAAGAATGGTGTGTGGGCTTCGGCTCTCGATGGTTTGGGGGTAGGCTTGGGCTTTACCCTGTCGCTCACTATCATTGGTATTGTGCGCGAGGTGTTGGGTAATGGCCAGATTTTTGGCCTTGATATCTGGCAGGGTGGCGGTGCGCTCATCTTTGTGCTCTCGCCCGGCGCTTTCTTTGTTCTCGGCTACCTGATGGTCGTGTTCCGTAAATTAACCACCAAAACTAATTAGGAGAGAGTTATGGAGATTTTTGCAATCATTATTGGTTCGATTTTTGCGAACAATGTAGTTCTTTCGCAGTCGCTTGGCATCTGCCCCTTCTTGGGTGTTTCCAATAAGGTGAACACTGCTGCGGGTATGGGTGCAGCCGTAACTTTTGTTATGGCCATTTCGTCATTGGTGGTATATTTGCTGCAATACTATGTGCTTGTCCCTCTGGGTATTGAGTATATGCAGACCATCGTCTTTATTCTGGTTATTGCTGCCTTGGTGCAGATGGTTGAAATTGTGCTCAAGAAGATTTCTCCTTCGCTCTATCAGGCGCTGGGTATCTTTCTCCCTCTGATTACCACCAACTGTGCTGTGCTGGGTGTTGCGCTGTTGTTGGTGCAGAAGGAGTATAATATGTTGGAGTCGGTAGTGTATGCCACCTCCATTGCTTTGGGCTTTGCGCTGGCATTGGTTATTATGGCGGGACTCAGGGAGCGCTTGGAGCTTACGGGCGTGCCCAAGGGTGTTAAGGGAGTACCCATCGCACTCATCACGGCCGGTATCTTGGCAATGGCCTTCATGGGCTTCTCGGGCTTGGTATAGTCCTCCGGGAATGGACAGAATAGAGTGGGGCGGCCTTTGTCGGGCCGCCCCACTTGTGTGATGAATAGTGGTTGGTTACAGGATTATTAGGCTGACCGCCATGACTGCCATGCCGATGAAAAGGCCGTAGAGTGCGGTGTGGTTCTCGCCATAGTAGTGGGTGGCGGGAAGCAGCTCATCGAAGGCAATATAGATCATGATGCCAGCCACAACAGCCATAATACCGCTCACAAGTGCAGGGGTGATGAATGGCATCAGGATGAGCCACGCAACCATAGCACCAACAGGCTCGGCAAATCCCGAAAAGAAGGAGTACCAAAAGGCCTTGCGACGGCTGCCCGTGGCGTGGTAAATAGGCACCGATACGGCAATACCCTCGGGAATGTTGTGGATGGCCACAGCCACAGCGATGGCAATACCCGCACCGAGGTCGGTGTAGGAGGTGACAAAGGTGGCAATACCCTCGGGGAAGTTGTGGATGGCGAGGGCTATGGCACTAAAGATACCCGCGTGGCGCAGCTTACGGGATGCGTGGGAGTGGTGCTGGTTGTCGTCGCCCTGCATCTCCTCCACATTGTGGAGCTCATGAGGGTTCTCTGCCTCGGGAATGAGGCGGTCAATGAGGCCGGCAAGCAGTACGCCACCAAAAAAGAGCAGAGCTGTGATGCTGTCGGCTCTGGTAGAGGATGCAAAAACCTCTGAGAGAGAGAGTCTTGCGCCATGCAACATCTCCATGAAAGAGATGTAGACCATCACTCCTGCCGAAAGACCGAGCGAAAAGCAGAGAAACTTTTTATTGGTTCGGCGGGCAAAAAAACCGATGATACTGCCGATGCCTGTGGCTAAACCTGCAAAAAGGGTGATTAAAAGCGCCCAAAGTGTGTTATCGTTCATAGAATTTTTATTAACTTTGCAAATATATACTTTTTCTGCCAAAGGCAGAGGGTGTATCGCCATAGATAATTAGTTTAACGAATAAATAGAACATTTTTTATGTGCCAGACCAACAAACCCCGCGTGCAATTGCACGACAAAACCTTCGAGCTCTCGATTCCCTATGCTGAGCTCAATGATGCAATCCAGAAGGTTGCCGATAAAATCAACGAGGATTATAAAGGACTTGAGACCCCTCTCTTCCTCGGCGTGCTCAATGGTGCCTTCATGTTTATGAGTGAGTTGATGCAGAAGATTGAGTTCCCTTGCGAGTTGTCGTTTGTGAAACTTGCCTCCTACAGCGGCGTAGCTTCCACCGGTAAGGTGCAGGAGCTCATTGGTTTGCGCAACAATGTGGAGGGCCGCCACATTATCATTGTGGAGGATGTTGTGGATACTGGCGAGAGCATGGAGCACCTGTTGCGTTCGCTCGCCGGTCACAAGCCTGCCAGCGTGACCATCGCCACCCTGCTCTTCAAGCCCACCAAGTTCACCAAAGATTACGAGGTAAAGTATCGTGCGCTTGATATTCCCGACGACTTTATTGTTGGTTTCGGACTCGACTACGACGAGTTGGGTCGCAACCTGAAGGATATCTACACCATTGTAAACGAGTAGAATAGCAGTGCTCACCGAAAGGGTGGGCATGAGGTTGGCGATGAAAAAGTTTCTCAAGAAATATTGGCATTGGATAGTTGTGACCCTCATCCCCGTGGTGATGATTCTCGTTAGTGCAGATCTCACCTTGGTGGGGTTGGTGCGCACCCAGCGCTCTGTGGAGCGATTGGAGCGCGAGATTGAGCGCTATAGGTCACAGATTGAGGAGGATAGCCTGTTTCTTGAGAATATCAAGGATGATGAGGCCTTCGAGAAGTATGTGCGTGAGCGTCACCTGATGCACGCGGATGGCGAGGAGGTCTTCCTTGTTGAATAGTAGGGAGTTATGGCTGCCGAGTTGAAACATAAAGTGGTGAAGGGTGTGGCATGGTCCACGGTGGAGAAGATTGCTTCGGCCCTGCTGCAACTTGCGGTGAGCCTTGTGTTGCTCAACCTGCTGTCGCCCGAGGACTACGGGCTGATGGCTATTGTTGCAGCCTTCCCTGCAATACTTATGCCGTTGGTGGATAGTGGCTTCTCGCAGGCGCTCATCCGCAAGAAAACGGTTGACGACACCGACTACTCCTCGGTATTCTATGTGAATATTGTCATTTCGCTGGTGCTTTACGCTGTTTTGGTGGCGGTGGCACCCGCGTGTGGTCGCTATTTTGGGGCTTCCGATTTTGCGCGGATAGCCCCCATTTTGTATCTGCTTATCCCCATCAACTCCTTCTCCAACATCCAGAATGCCATTCTTCAACGCTCCATGGAGTTTAAAAACTTGTCGCTCTATGTGCTTGTAGCTAATGCAGTTTCGAGTGGTGTTGCGATATGGATGGCGGTGGAGGGCTGCGGTGTGTGGGCACTTGTGGGCCAGAGGCTGGGAGTTGTTGTGGTGAAGACTGCCCTTATGTGGATTGGGAGCAGTTGGCGTCCCCGCCTGCTATTTTCGATGGAGCGCGTTCGAGGAATGTTCCGCTATGGCTCGCGTATTCTGCTGAGCGATTTGGTGAGCAATGTCTACTACCAAATCTCTAATCTTTTCATTGGTAAGTTCTATACCAAGACCGACCTCGGGTACTACGACCGCGGTAATAAGATTAAGGAGATGCCCGTTACCTCCACCATCATGGCGGTGCTGAGCGTCACTTTCTCGGCCTTCTCGCGCCAAAAGGAGGATAAAGTAAAGCTTTTGATGAACGCACGCAAAGTGTACATTCTCTGGGCATTTGTAATGTTTCCCCTCATGAGTGGACTCATTGCTGTGGCCGAAGATATGTTCCGTGTGTTGTTGCCAGAGGTGTGGCTGCCGGCTGTGCCCTATCTCAGGATATTGAGCGTTGCGGGCCTGCTTGCCCCCCTGTCGGTTATCTCTTTCAATCTGGTGAAGGTGTGCGACGATGGCAACATGATTTTCCGCATTGAGTTCATCAAGAAACTCATTGCTACGGCCATTTTGGCCATAACAATTCCAATCAGTGTGCCCGCTATTGCTTGGGGTCAGGTGGCGATATTTGTGTCGGATATGACCATCAACTGCCTTACGGCAAAACGATATCTACCCGAGTGGCGATTGTGGAGTAGGGCGAAGGACGCACTGCCATACTTGGCCGTAACGGGACTTATGGTAGGATTTGTGTGGGGGCTTGGTGTTGCAGGTGCGGCTTTAAGCATTCCCTTATGGTGTGTCTTTGTGTCGAAGATTCTCCTTGGCGCCGGTTTCTATGCACTCCTCTCGGAGCTTTTACACTTGGAGGCTTGGCGCGAACTTAAGGATATCCTTCTCGGTTATCTACCCAGACGCAAAAAATAGTGTTTGCACACCCCCTACATCCTTTGAACGGATGTATTTGATAGATTTGTGCTTGCCAAGGTACACAATTTACCTCGCTGGATATATCCAATCTTTTCGTAACAAGCATTGGAGGCTGTGTAATCTGCATTAGTGTATAACATAGGTATATACCCCATCTCTGACACTTTAAGCGATATTTGATACACAAGGTTCTGGGCATAATGCCTCCTGCGTTCGTTAGGGAAAGTATACACATTGCTGATTAACGCGTATTTGCCGTTCAATCTGTAGGAGCCACAGTCTACTGTTTTCCCATTTGTGTTTTTCCAGAAAAAGAATCCTTTGGCCGCAATATAATTTCTCACTCTTCCCAGACAATGCTGATAAGAGGGTTTTGCCTCTCCGGTTTCCGTATAGAAATGTGGAATGATGGCAGCTGCCTCCTCTTCATCATCTGTGGTGCAGCAGTAAATGCCACCATCAGAAATAGTATCCGGCACAATGGGGGAAGGGCAATCATATACAAACATATTCTTCAATATCCCTGCACTAACGCCCTCTCCGGCTGCTGCTCTTTTAATGAAATATTCCGCTAATTCATATTTTAGATTATATCTGTACCCGTTAACAAGAGGGCAAAGTTCGCAGACCAGTTTCCAAGCGTTTTCTTTCGCTTCATCAGTTGCGTTGTCTGGTGTCCAGATCCAAACGGGATAATGTGGTTCTGAATGACACAATATCAGATTGTCGTGGTTGCTCCTAATGAGGTCACACTCTCCTTTCAATATCTTTGATAGGACTTCAAAGGTGTAGTTTTCTCGGTTGAGAAGTTCAAAATCTTTCTGATTAACAAACGAATCCATTGATTGAGTGTGTTAGTTATTAGAATACCACTTTGTCCATTTTAAAGAAAGGGACTGCACTTCGGCAGTCCCTTTTTCATTCAGGAGTAATTCGGCGGACTACTCGTACACCTTGGGGGTGAGTTTGCCCTCCAGAACCCTCTGAGCATTCATTGCGAGTGCCTCGAGCTCGTTCTCACCGGGCATTACAACCACCTGTGCCATAGGCTCAATCATCTCCTTGATGTAGCCAACAACATTCCTGTCGTAGGCAATACCACCGGTGAGGATGACTGCATCCACCTGACCCTTGAGCACGGCAATCATCTGGCCGATGAACTTACCAACACCGTAGGCCATAGCATTGGCAACGAGGATAGCATCCTTGTCACCTGCATTGTAGCGGTTCTCCACCTCGCGCATGTCGTTGGTATTCAGGTGTGCAACAACACCGCCCTTGCCATTAATCTTCTTGGCAATCTCTGCGATGGTGTACTCGCCGCTCATGCACATCTTTGCAAATGCGAGTGCGGGCATGGTACCTGCGCGCTCGGGCGAGAAGGGACCCTCACCATCGAGAGCGTTGTTAACATCCACAACCAAGCCTTTGCGGTGGGCACCAATCGAGATGCCGCCACCCATGTGGGCAACAACCAGATTGAGCTCCTCGTACTCTTTGCCAATCTTGTCGGCGTAGACGCGAGCCACAGCCTTCTGGTTCAGAGCGTGGAAAATCGACTGACGCTCCAACTCGGGCAGACCGGTGAGCCTTGCAACATCCTGCAACTCATCAACAACCACGGGGTCGGCGATGTAGGCGTGAACGCCTGCAAGTTTGGCAATCTCGGCAGCCAAGAGTGCGCCGAGGTTCGATGCGTGCTGACCTGCGGGACGCTCCTTGATGTCCTCAATCATCTGTGCATTAACCTCGTAGGTGCCGCTGGGAATGGGTTTCAGCAGACCACCACGGCCGATAACTGCATCAAGCTCAGTGAGCTCAATGCCCGACTGCTTGATGGCGTCGAGAATTACATCGCGACGGAAGTCGAGCTGGTCGAGAATGGTTTTGTAGCGACCAATCTCCTCGCTCGAGTGGCGAAGAGTGGTGGAGAAGAGCTCCTTGTCGTTCTCAAAAACAGCAACCTTGGTCGAGGTCGAACCGGGGTTGATGGTCAAAATTTTATACAACTTTTCCATATTGTTTAGTAGTTCTGTGTTAGGTTTCGACTATTTTGCCGAGAGGCATGCAAGTGCAATGGAGTAGAGTTTGGTTTTGGTCGAGTCGCCACGCGAGGTGAGCACGCAGGGAGCGCTGGGACCGGCAACCATAGCTGCCAACTCGGCACCTGCAAACTTCGAACAAGCCTTGAAGAAGATGTTGCCACTCTCAAGGTTGGGGAAGAGCATACAGTCAGCATCGCCAGCTACGGGGCCGCTCAGCTTCTTAATCTTCACACTCTCGGGATCGATAGCTACATCCAGTGCCAAGGGGCCGTGGAAGAGGGCGTTGCCCAGCTCACCGTTCTGACCCATCTCCGACAGAGCAGCAGCCTCCACCGAGCTAACTACCTTGGGCAACAGCTGCTCGCTGGGAGCCAACAGAGCTACCTTGGGAAGCTCGATACCGAGGTTGTTAGCAGTCTCGATGAGGTATTTGATAATCTGTTTCTTCTGGTCAAGCGAGGGGCAGGGGAGAACTGCTACATCGCTCACCACGAGGAGTTTGTGGTATGCAGGAACCTCCAGTACGGTAACATGGCTGAGGGTGGTGCCGGCGGGAAGCAGACCCCACTCTTTGTTGAGAATGCCCCTCATGTACTTGTCGGTGGGAACTACACCCTTCATCAGCACATCATACTCGCCGTTGTGAACAGCTTTCACGGCAATCTCCACAGCCTTAACATCCTCGCTCTCGGGGATGATGGTATACTGGCTCATATCTACGCCCTCGGCCTCGCACGATTTCTTAATCTCCTCGGGGTCACCAACGAGGGTTACCTCTGCCAAACCGGCCTTGATAGCCATGTCGGTAGCGCCAATCGAGTGGGTGTCCTGACCGTAGGCAACAATCATTTTCTTTTTGCCACGAGCAACCGCTGCAGCAACAATGTCTTCCAGATGTTTAATCATAGTCTAAGTGTATTATGGATTGATTTCTAATTGTTCGTTAATTCTTTGCGATTAGAGTTTGCTCACGATGTTGTAGGTGTCGGTGGCAATTACCAGCTCCTCGTTGGTGCCGATAACCACAACTTTCACCCTCGAAGTGGGGGTCGAGAGAACCTTGTCCTGACCCTTTACGCCACGGTTGGCCTCGGCGTCGAACTCGATGCCCATAAACTCCATCCCACCACATACATACTCCCTCATCTCGGGGCCATTCTCGCCCACGCCGCCGGTGAATACCACCAAGTCGAGGCCACCCATTGCAGCTGCATAGGAGCCTACGAGCTTCCTCACGCGATAGAAGTATGCCTCTTGAGCCTCTGCAACCACGGTATTGCCCGCATCGGCAGCTGCCTTGATGTCGCGCATATCCGACGACAATCCGCCCGAAAGGCCATAGATGCCCGACTCCTTGTTGATGAGGTTCCAAATCTCCTCCATGCTCTTGCCCTCTTTCTGGTGGATGAAGTTGAGTACGCCGGGGTCGATGGAGCCGCAGCGAGTACCCATCATCAGACCATCAACGGGGGTCAGACCCATCGAGGTGTCGACACTCTTACCATTGAGCACGGCGGTTACCGAGCCGCCATTGCCGATGTGGCAGGTGACAATCTTCGAATTGAAGAAGTCCAAACCGACCATTTTGGCAGCCTCCTCGGCCACAAAGCGGTGGCTTGTGCCGTGGAAACCGTAGGCCCTTACACGATACTCGTCGTAGTAGCGACGGGGAATGCCATAGAGGAATGCCTTGGCAGGCATGGTCTGGTGGAATGCAGTGTCGAAGTTGGCAACCTGAGGAATGCCGGGCAGCAACTCATCGATGGCATAGATACCCTTGAGGTTTGCAGGAATGTGCAGGGGTGCCAAATCCACGCAACCCTCCACCATCTTCCTTACATCATCGGTGATGAGAGTGCTCTCCTTGAACTGCTCACCGCCATGAACAACGCGGTGGCCCACAGCGTCGAGCTCGCTGAGCGAAGCGATAACACCACTCTCGGGGTCGGTAATGGCCTTGATGATGAGGTCGATACCCACGGTGTGGTCGGGAATGTCGGTTACGGTTTTTACGGGCTCTTTGCCTGTGGGTTTGTGGGTCAAAACGCCATCCTCGATGCCGATGCGCTCCACAAGACCTTTGGCCAGCAGGCTGTTGCCACTCTCTTTCATCTCGATTACCTGATACTTAATCGAGCTACTACCGCAGTTAAGAACAAGAATTACCATTGTGTCAGTTTGTGTTTTGTTTTTTATGTTTATTGTTATCTATTTCAGCTATTTAAACTCGTGTCGCTACTCATATTTGTAGCCCACGCCCTTGATAGTCACGATGTGGTCCTCGCCAATTTTTGTGCGCAGTTTGCGGATGTGGACATCTATGGTGCGGTCGCCCACAACCACTTCGCTACCCCACACTGTGGAGTAAATCTCCTCGCGGGAGAATACCTTGTGAGGCTTGGAATAGAGCAGAGCCATCAGTTGGAACTCCTTGCGGGGCATTACAATCTCCCTGCCGTTTTTGATTACCACAAAACGCTCCTTGTCGATGGTAATGATGTCGCTCGAAGTGTTTTTCGCAACCTCTTCCTCAGCCTCGGTGTTCTCTCCATGGCCGCCCTCCGCACGCTTGAGAATAGCCTTCAGGCGGCTTACGAGCAGCTTGGGGTGAATGGGCTTTGTGATGTAGTCGTCGGCTCCGAGGTCGAAACCCTCTATTTGCGATTCGTCCTCGCCCCTTGCCGAGAGAAAGACTACGATGGTGTCCGACAACTCGGGCATAGCTTTGAGCCTACGACATGTCTCCATGCCGTCCATTTCGGGCATCATTACATCCAGCAACACGAGGTGGGGTTGGGTGGCTGCGGCCAACTCCAAGGCCACTACACCATTGGGAGCGGTGCTCACCTCAAATCCCTCACGGCGAAGGTTGTAGCCCACAAATTCGAGAATATCGGGCTCGTCGTCGACAAGCAGTATCTTGTAGTTCATAGCAAGTTCTCCTTCAAAATCCCCGAAAGATACAAATTCTTGTCGAAAGTTCCTACAAAACCACACCTTATTTAATAAAGAGGTTGAAAAAACCTTATTTAGGTTGGAAAGTTCGGCGAAATGTTGTATATTTGTAAGTTATCTGTGCGATAGTGATTCGTGCATTAAATGTGAGAATGATAAACCATTAGGATTATGACTACCGAAAAATTGAATTCTGTTCCCGAGGAACAAGTCGGCAATGCCGAAGATGCGAAAGAGGTTGCTACCCAAGAGTGTGCCCTTCAGGAGGCCGCTGTGACTGAGAGTGAGGATGTTGTGGAGACCAGTGGCGAGGCTGTGAGCTTTGCCGAGGAGGAGGCTGCTGCGGCTGCCGACGCTCCCGAGTTCAAGCTCGAGAATGATGAGATGAGTGAGGAGGGCGCTGAGGTTAACGACCGCTTGGCCGGCTCGCTCGAGAGTGTTGCGGGCATGAACAAGGGCGAGCTCGTGGAGTATTTCGCCAACCTGCTCGAGAATAAACCTGTGCAGACCTTGCGCTACGATGTGGAGGCTGTGAAGGTTGCTTTCTACAAACGCCACCGTGTGGAGGTGGATGAGTTGAAGCGTAAATTTGTTGCTGAGGGTGGTGTTGCCGAGGAGTTTGTGGCACCTGCCGATAGTGACGAGATAAGGCTCAAGGAGTACTTTGCCATCTATCGCACAAGGCGCGAGGAGTATATGGCATCGCTCGAGCAAACCAAGGAGGAGAACCTTAAGATTAAGCTCCAGATTATTGAGGAGCTCAAGGCTTTGGTGGAGAATGGCGAGATTGCAGGCCAGACTTTCCAGATGTTTCGCCAGTTGCAGCAGAGATGGAAAGAGACGGGCGTTGTTCCTCAGGCCAATGTAAAAGAGATTTGGGAGACCTATAATCTCCACATGGAGAATTTCTATAACTTTGTGAAAATCAATAAGGAGTTGCGCGATTTGGATCTTCAGCGCAACCTCGAGTCGAAGACTGCGCTGTGCGAGGCTGCCGAGGCGTTGGTGGGCGAGCAGTCCATTTTGGAGGCTTTCCGCAAGTTGCAGGAGCTCCACGAGCAGTGGAGGGAGATTGGCCCCGTGGCTGTGGAGTATAAAGATACCATTTGGGAGCGTTTCAAGGAGGCTTCCTCACGCATCAACCGTCAGCATCAGGAGTACTATGAGGGCATTAAGGAGGAGCAGAGAAAGAACCTTGCGCTCAAAACCGAGCTTTGCGAGAAGGCCGAGGCACTTTCGACAGCAATGTTTACCACCCGTAAAGAGTGGAATAGGGCATCGGAGAACCTGATAGAGATTCAGAAGGTGTGGAAAACCATCGGCTTTGCACCCAAGAAGGATAATACTAAGATTTATGAGCGCTTCCGTGCAGCTTGCGACAAATTCTTTGAGCTGAAGCGCGCATTCTACGACAATATTCGTGTGGAGATGGAGCACAATCTGCAGCTCAAGGTGGAGATTTGTGAGGCTGCCGAGGCCCTCAAAGATAGCGAGCAGTGGAAGAGGAGTGCCGATGAGCTTATAGCCCTCCAGAAGCGCTGGAAGGAGATTGGCCCCGTTTCGCGTCGCCATGCCGATGCAGTGTGGAAACGCTTCCGCGCTGCCTGCGACCACTTCTTCGCCCGCAAGAATGAGCACTTCTCGAGTGTTGATGCCCAGCAGGCAGACAACCTTGCAAAGAAGAGGTCGCTGCTCGAGGAGATAGAGGCTTTTGATATTACCGGTGGCTCGATTGAGAATATCAAGGAGTTCCAGAGGCGCTGGAGCGAGATTGGCTTTGTGCCCATCAAGGAGAAGGAGGGTCTTCAAAATCGTTATCGTGCAGCTATTGATAAGCTATTTGAAGTGTTGCGTAGCGGTGATAGGGAGCGCGGCGTTGAGCGCTTCCGCAACAAACTGAACACCATGAAGGGCAATGGCAACAAGATGCGTAGCGAGAGGGAGAGGCTTTACAATAAGCTCAAACAGCTCGAGAACGACATCCACACTTTGGAGAACAACATCGGTTTCTTCTCGCGTTCGAAGGGTGCCGAGTCGCTCATTCGCGATGTGGAGAACAAGATTGCAAGGGCCAAACAGGAGGTGCTTGAGATTGTTGAGAAAATCGGCCTTATCGACAGCGAACGGGAGTAGTAACGAATTTAAACAGAATATATTATGTTTGAGAACGAGACAAAAAACACGAAGTATATATTCGTGACCGGTGGCGTTGCGTCGTCGCTTGGTAAAGGTATCATTTCGGCATCGCTTGCACGCTTGTTGCAGGGTAGGGGATACTCGGTAACTATCCAGAAACTCGACCCCTATATCAATGTCGACCCCGGTACGCTTAACCCCTACGAGCACGGCGAGTGCTATGTGACTGAAGATGGAGCCGAGACCGACCTCGACCTCGGCCACTATGAGCGCTTCACGGCCATCACCACCTCGCAGGCCAATAATGTGACCACAGGTAAGATCTACCAGAGCGTCATCAATAAGGAGCGCAGGGGTGACTTTTTGGGTAAGACCGTGCAGGTTATCCCTCATATCACCGACGAGATTAAACGCCGCATCATGCTGCTCGGTAAGAAGGGTGGATATGATGTAGTGATTACCGAGATTGGTGGCACCGTGGGCGACATCGAGTCGCTGCCCTTTATCGAGGCTGTGCGCCAGTTGCGCTATGAGCTCGGTTACGGCAACTCCATGGTTCTGCACCTTACATTGGTTCCCTATATGAGGGCTTCGGGCGAGTTGAAGACCAAACCCACTCAGCACTCTGTTAAACAGTTGCTGGAGAATGGTTTGCAGCCCGATGTGCTGGTGCTCCGCTCGGAGGTCGAGCTGGGACAGGATATTAGGCGTAAGGTGGCTCTGTTCTGCAATGTGTCGCCCAACGCTGTTGTGGAGTCGATTGATGTTCCCACCATCTACGAGGTGCCCCTCAAGATGCAGGCTCAGAAGCTCGACGAGGTTGTGCTGGAGAAACTCCAGCTTCCCTGCGAGGGCGAGTCGGATATGACCACTTGGAAGGAGTTTGTGGAGAGGGTGAAGAATCCCAAAGATACGGTTAATATTGCACTTGTGGGTAAGTATACCGAGCTCCCCGATGCCTATAAGTCTATTGTGGAGGCATTTATCCATGCCGGCGCTGCTAATGAGGTGAAGGTGAAGGTGCAGTATGTCAATGCCGAGAAGGTGAACGACGAGAATGCCGACGAGATGTTGGGCTGCTGGGATGGCATTTTGGTTGCCCCCGGTTTTGGCCACCGTGGTATCGAGGGTAAGATTGCCGCTGTGAAGTATGCCCGCGAGAAAAAGGTGCCCTTCTTCGGTATCTGCCTCGGTATGCAGTGTGCAGTTATCGAGTTTGCCCGTAATGTTCTTGGCTTTAAGGATGCCAACTCCACCGAGATGGAGACTCCCACCGAGCATCCCGTGATTGACCTTATGGAGGGCCAGAAGAATGTGACCGACAAGGGTGGTACGATGCGTTTGGGTGCTTATCCCTGCCGTATTAAGAGGGATAGTAACCTCTATGCTGCTTATGAGCAGGAGGTTATCTTTGAGCGTCACCGCCACCGCTATGAGTTCAATGGTGCTTACCTCGCCGAGTTTGAGAAGGCCGGCATGAGGGCTACAGGTATCAATCCCGAGACGGGCCTTGTGGAGGCAGTGGAGGTTGTGGATCACCCTTGGTATGTTGGTGCACAGTTCCACCCCGAGTATAAAAGTACCGTTAAGCGTCCCCACCCCCTGTTTGTGGGCTTCGTGGCCGCTGCACTGAAAAATAGGAAATAGTATTAATTACCATTAAGAATATAATTTAGACATAGAAGAAATGGATAAAAAAAGTATTATAGGCTTCGTCCTCATGGGCTTTATCCTTTTTGGATACAGCTGGTATGTAAGCAAACAGACCGAGAAGGATCGTCAGGCCTATTACGCTGCCCAGAGGGAGCAGTTTATTGCCGACTCCATCGACCGCGCCGAGCACCCCGAGAAGTATCTCCACGAGCTTGAGGCCGCAAATGAAGAGGAGGCCCGTGCGGCAGCTGTTGCCGAGTATCAGGCGCTGGCCAACCAGAGATTGCAGGCCGAGCTTGAGCGTAACTTTGGCGAGAGCCTCACTGCAGCGCTCCAAGGCGAGGAACAGCTTTTTACATTGGAGAATGAGGTGATGACCATGCAGATCTCCAACTATGGTGCGAAAGTGGCAGATGTTACCCTCAAGGATTATCGCAAATACAGCGAAAATGGCGAGGGCGAATTGGTGAAAATGTTTGACCCCAAGAGCGCAAAATTCGACATCGGTTTCTACATGCGCAGGGGTTATAGCGAGAGTAAAATCAATACCGAGGGCTTCTATTTCACCACCTCGGGCGTTGAATATTTCACCGATTCGGAAGGTGTTAATTGCCAGAGGCTTTCGATGAGGCTGCCTATGGACGAAAATGCCTACCTCGAGTTCCTCTACACCATGAGGCCCGACGACTATATGGTCGATTTCGATGTAAACTTTGTGGGCATGGAGGAGTGGATGCGCAATGCCACTTCGTTTGATGTCGTGTGGAACAACACCAGCTACCAGAACGAGCGTGGCTACCAGAATGAGAATATGTATACCACCGTGTCGTACCTCTTCCCCGACGATCGCAAGGTGGAGAAACTTGGCATGGGTCAGATTGGCAAGCGTGGTGGCGGCAGCCGCAGCGAGAACATCAAGACCGAGTTTGAGTGGTTTGCTTTCCAGCAGCAGTTCTTCTCGTCGATTATGATTGCACCCGATGGCTTCAGCAATGGCGAAGTTGGTTTCGACACCTACAAACCCGGCACCGGCTACATCAAAGACTACTATGCAAGCGTAACGGTTCCCTTTGACTATGAGCAGGGTGGCTACAATTTCAAATTCTACTATGGTCCCAATAAGTACTCGCTGCTGAAGGAGTATGACCTCGGATTGGAGAAACTCGTGCAGCTTGGTGGTCGCCTTGTGAGCTGGGTTAACAGGTGGATTGTAATCCCCGTGTTCGACCTTTTGAGCCGCTTTATCGCCAGCTACGGCCTCATCATTCTGCTGCTCACCCTCTTTATCAAGCTGCTCATCTTCCCCCTCACCTATAAATCTATGATGTCGTCGGCCAAGATGAGAGCTATCCGCCCCGAGTTGGCAGCAATTCAGGCGAAGTATCCCAAGGCCCAGACCGACCAGAACGAGATGATGAAGAGCCAGCAGGCCACAATGGAGCTCTACAAGAAGTTTGGCGTGAGTCCCATGGGTGGTTGCTTGCCTATGCTTATCCAGTTCCCCGTGCTGATTGCGATGTTTAGGTTCTTCCCAACCGCTATCGAGCTGCGTGGCGAGAGTTTCTTGTGGATGAAGGATTTGTCGACCTATGACAGTGTGTTGAATTTGCCCTTCAATATTCCATGGTATGGCAACCATGTGAGCCTCATGGCCCTCATCATGGCTGTCACCCTGTTCTTCTACACCAAGCTCACCTATAAGGAGCAGGAGCAGCAGACGGCCGCCGCCCCCGGTATGGCAGGCATGAAGTTTATGATGCTCTATTTCACCCCTATCATGATGCTCATGTGGATGAATAACTATGCGAGCGGCTTGTGCTACTACTACTTTGTGTCGCAGATGATTACCATCATCCAGAACTACGCATTCCGCTTTGGCATCAAGGAGGATAGGCTTCGCGAGAAGATGCTTGCAAAGGCGCGTGCGATGGCTTCGGCACCTAAGAAGAAGAGCAAATGGCAGCAGAGGCTCGAGGAGGCCCAGCGCCAGCAGGAGCAGATGCTTAGGGAGCGCGACCGCAAGCAGTACCGTTCGAAACATTAATCGCTAAATGTTTTCAACACCCATAATTGAGGGAGTCAGCTACGGCCGACTCCCTTTTTTTGGTTGTCAATGTGACCACGCATTCGCAATTTTACCCCGATTTTGAATTGCGAATTTTGCATTTTGAATTATCAATTGTACTTTTGTGGGTTATTAACCCGCTAAAAAGAGAGCTAAAACAAGTGGCAACCAAAGAGAAAGAAAAGAGGCCAAAAGAGACCCCACTGATGCAACAATACTTCTCGGTGAAGGCTCAGCATCCCGACGCAATACTCCTCTTCCGCGTAGGCGATTTCTACGAAACCTATGGTGAGGATGCGTTGGAGGCTGCCGGCATCCTCGGCATCGCTCTCACACGCAAAGGTAACGGCCCCGGTAACTACATCGAGATGGCCGGTTTTCCCTATCACGCCGTGAATACCTACCTCCCCAAGCTCGTGAGGGCAGGTCGTCGTGTGGCTGTGTGCGAGCAGTTGGAGGACCCCAAGAGCGTCAAAGGCCTCGTGAAGCGAGGTGTGGTAGAGCTTGTGACCCCCGGTGTGGTGATGAACGAGAATGTGCTCTCGGCAAGGGAGAATATCTTTCTGGCTGCCATCCACTTTGGAGATAAGCGCAACGGCATAGCTTTCCTCGATCTCTCAACAGGCGAGTTCTATATCGGCGAGGGCGACGACCTCTACACCGACAAACTTGTAGCGAGCTTTGCCCCCAAGGAGATTGTTTACCAGAGGGGCTTCGACGACCGCTTCCAAAGGGCTGTGAGCGGGCAGCACTACTCCTACCGTCTCGACGCGTGGGTGTGGAACGAGGAGAATGCTCGCAAGAGGCTCTGCAAACAGTTTGCCGTGAAGAGCCTCAAGGGTTTCGGCATCGAGCGTATGGGGGTGGGGATTGCCGCCGCGGGTGCCATTATCCACTATCTGGACTACACGGAACACAAGGATACGGCCCACATCAAGACCATTTCTCGTATCGACGCCGACAGCTATGTGTGGATTGACCGTTTCACTCTGCGTAACCTTGAGTTGCTGTCGTCGGGAGGTTCGGTGGGTGGTCGAGGATCGCTTGTGGAGGCCATAGACCGCACCCAGACACCCATGGGTGGCAGGTTACTGCGTCACTGGATTTCGATGCCCATCAAGGATGTGGCGAAACTCAATACAAGGCTCGATATTGTCGCCACGCTTAAGGATGACCCCGAGCTGGCGGAGGCTGTAAGCGAGAGGTTGGCTGCCATCAGTGACCTCGAGAGGCTCTCCTCGCGCATTGCGACGGGTCGCATTACCCCTCGTGAGGTCAATGCACTCAGGGAGTCGCTGGGGGCTATTGAGGAGCTGAAACTCCTGCTGGAGGGGGGTGACAATCCTTCGCTTGCCACCGTTGCTGAGAGACTTATACCCCTCGAGGAGCAACGCAAGAGAATAGGCGCAACGCTCTATCCCGACCCTCACAATAATCAGATACAGAAGGGAGGGATTATTGCCGGCGGTGTCGATTTGGAGCTTGACGAGATACGAAACATTGTGCTGCACGGCAAAGACCGCATTGCGGAGATTCAGCAGGCGGAGAGTGTGCGCACGGGCATCCCCTCGCTGAGGGTTAGCTACAACAATGTCTTCGGCTACTACATAGAGGTGCGCAACACCCACAAAGAGAAGGTGCCCGCAGAGTGGATTCGCAAACAGACCCTCACATCGGCCGAGCGTTACATTACTGCCGAGCTGAAGGAGTATGAGGAGAAGGTGCTGGGTGCCGAGGAGAGGGTGCTTGCTATTGAGTTGCGCATTTGGGAGGAGCTGTTGGGTTATCTTGCGGGGGCGCTCGAGTCGCTTCAGCGCAATGCGGCGGTTATCGCCCGCCTCGACTGCCTTGCTTCGTTTGCCCGCATAGCGGCAGAGAGGGGGTATGTGAGGCCCGAGATGGGGGAGGACAAGGTCATCGATATTAGGGATGGCCGCCACCCTGTGATTGAGATGATGCTCCCCGTGGGTGAACAGTATGTGCCCAACGATGTGTGGCTCGACGACAAGGAGCAGCAGATAATGATGATTACCGGCCCCAACATGTCGGGTAAGAGCGCTTTGCTGCGCCAAACGGCACTCATCGTACTGATGGCGCAGATGGGTTCGTTTGTGCCCGCCTCGAGCGCGCATATAGGCATTGTGGATAAGATTTTCACCCGCGTGGGTGCCAGCGACAACATCTCGCAGGGCGAGAGTACATTCATGGTGGAGATGACCGAGAGTGCCTCCATTTTGAACAATGTCACCGACCGAAGCCTTGTGCTGCTTGACGAGATTGGCCGAGGAACCAGCACCTATGATGGCATCTCGATTGCGTGGAGCATGGTGGAGTGGCTGCACAACAATCCCCGCGGAAGAGCCAAGACCCTCTTTGCTACCCACTATCACGAACTCAACCAGATGGAGGAGAGTCTGGAGAGGGTGAAGAACTACAATGTGTCGGTGAAGGAGGTAAATCGTACGGTGCTCTTCATGCGTAAACTCCAGAGGGGAGGAACGGATAACTCGTTTGGTATCCATGTGGCCCGCTTGGCAGGCATGCCTTCGAAGGTTGTTGAGAGGGCCGACGAGATACTCTCCGTGTTGGTGGCTTCTCACGCCGACGATTCGCTGGCCGTGGAGCAGTCGGGCAATAGGGCTAAGGGAAAGGCGCAGCCGAAGGTGAAGAGTGTGGCAACACCTCCCCAACAGGCAGGTATTCAGCTCAGTATGTTCCAATTAGATGACCCCGTGCTGGTGCAGATTAGGGATCGCATCCGCGACTTGGATATCAACTCGCTCACACCTCTCGAAGCACTGAATACACTCAACGAGATAAAGAGCATCACGGGTCTTTAAGGAGTGTGGCGAAACGCAAAAGGCTCGGTGATGAGAAAAAATGGATATTTTTTTGAGAATAGCACTTTGCGGGCTTTTAAATCTCAAAAATTAGTTGTACTTTTGTGGGCAAATAAATGACTCAAGAAGCCGTGAATGTTTGCCGAAATATGTCGAATAGTGGTCGCCAAGTGCGACGCGAGCGTTTCGATAGGCATTCTGTCTTTGGTCATTTTTGGAATATGAGGTAATTTGCTGTGGCAAGTTACCTCTTTTTTTATGCCAAATTTCAAACTATCAAGGAGCAAAACTATGAGTTGTTCGAAGAGTGTCAGCGTGCTTGTTCGTGGAGCTAAGGTGTGGATTGACGGCGCCTTTCTGAAGCGAGATGTGCTTGTGGAGGATGGTAGGCTTGTCGAGATTTCCGACCATATCGACCCTCGCGAGGGTGTAAAGGTCGTGGCCGGTGAGGGTAAGCACCTGCTTCCCGGTCTGGTAGACCTTCATGTTCACTTCAGGGAGCCCGGCTTCTCCTACAAGGAGACTATTGCAAGTGGCTCGAGAGCGGCAGCTCGTGGTGGATTTACCACGGTGTGTACTATGCCCAATCTCAATCCCGCTCCCGACAGCCTCGAGAATCTTCAGCAGCAACTCGATATCATCGAGAGGGATAGCTGCATTGAGGTGCTTCCCTTTGCCACCATTACCCGTGGTAGAAGCGGTGAGGAGTGTGTTGATTTCAAGGCACTCGCACCACGCGTTGCGGGCTTTTCGGATGACGGCAAGGGAGTGCAAAGTGCGGAGGTTATGGAGAAGGCCATGAATTTAGTGGTCCCCACGGGTAAGATGATTGCTGCCCACTGCGAGGTGGAGAGCCTGCTTAATGGGGGTTATATCCACGATGGCGTGTGGTGCCGTGAGCATGGCCACAGGGGTATATGTTCCGAGAGCGAGTGGGCCGAAGTGAAGAGGGATATCGAGCTGGCCGAGCGCACCGGTTGCCGCCTTCACATCTGCCACATCTCGACCAAGGAGAGTGTGGCGCTTATTCGTGATGCAAAGAGTAGGGGAGTGAAGGTTAGTTGCGAAACTGCACCCCACTACCTTGCACTGTGCGACGAGGATATGCAGGAGGATGGCCGCTTTAAGATGAATCCCCCACTGCGCGCAAGGGAGGATATGGAGGCACTCCGAGAGGGTGTTGTTGATGGCACCATTGATGTTATTGCTACCGACCATGCCCCCCACTCGGCAGAGGAGAAGAGCCGCGGATTGGAGAAGAGCGCCATGGGCGTTGTGGGTATTGAGACATCGTTTGCCACGGTCTATACACTCATGGTTGGCGGCGGATATATCACTCTGGAGCGCTTGGTGGACATTATGGCCGAGAATCCCCGCAGGCTTTTGGGCCGCGAAAGGGGCATTCAGGTGGGTGGTAGGGCCAATCTGGTGCTTGTTGACCTCCGCAGCGAGTTCAATGTGTTTACCCGCGAGTTGCTCTCGATGGGTAAGGCAACCCCCTTGGCTGGTATGCGTCTCAGGGGTGAGGTGTTGCTCACCATTGCCGATGGCAGGATTGCTTATGAGAAGAAAAAATTGTAGCGACTATGTATAAAAGAGATATATATAAAGTGGTGTCGAATGAGCAGCTGACAGCCAAGAGTTGGCTGATGGTGCTTGAGGGCGACACTCAATATGTGACTCGCGCCGGCGAGTTTGTGAATATCGCATTGGAGGGTAAGTTTTTGCGTCGCCCCATCTCGGTGTGCGACTATGATGAGAGAACTATCACCCTGCTATACGATGTTGTGGGCGAGGGCACGAAAGCTATGAGCCTGATGAAGGAGGGTGCGGAGCTCGACCTGCTCACCGGCCTTGGCAATGGTTTCTCGGAGGAGAGAGAGTGCAGGAGGCCCGCACTGCTTGGCGGTGGTGTGGGATGCGCACCACTGTATAACCTCGCTAAGAAATTCTTGGCTCGTGGTGTGAAACCGGTTGTAATTCTCGGATTTAACAGCGAGAAAGATGTGGTGTCGGCCGACATGTTTGAGGCCATCGGCGCCGAGTTGTATATCGCCACTGTGGATGGCTCGATGGGTACCAAGGGCTTTGTGACCGATGTCATTAGGGAGCAGGGGCTGGAGTGCGACTACTTTTATGCTTGTGGCCCCATGCCTATGTTGAAGGCTCTGTGTAGGGGTGTCGAGTGGCCCGGCGAGGTGAGCTTGGACGAGAGGATGGCTTGCGGCTTCGGCGTCTGCATGTGTTGCAGTGTGGAGACCAAGAGTGGTAATAAACGCATTTGTAAGGAGGGCCCTGTGTTCGACAAGGAGGATTTGATATGGAAGTAAAGAGAGATATGAGTGTGGTGTTGAGCGGCGTGAAGCTCGACAACCCCGTGATTCCAGCCAGCGGATGCTTTGGCTATGGCTATGGCATGGCAGAATATTATGATATTAACATTCTGGGCTCCATATCGTTCAAGGGTACCACGCGCGATGCCCGCTATGGCAACCCTCTGCCTCGTGTGGCAGAGTGTACGGCGGGAATGATTAACGCTGTGGGACTCCAGAACCCCGGTATCGATGCGGTGATTGCCGAGGAGTTGCCCAAGATGAGAGCAGCCTTCCGCAAACCCATTGTGGCAAACATCAGCGGCTTTTCGATCGAGGAGTATGTGGAGTGCTGCCGCAAGATTAATGGGGAGGAACAGGTGGAGATTATTGAGCTCAATGTGAGTTGCCCCAATGTCCACGGTGGCGGCATGAGCTTCGGTACATCGGCAGAGTCTGTGGCCGAGGTGGTGAGAGCCGTAAAGCAGGTCATTACGAAGCCTCTGTATGTAAAATTGACACCTAATGTGACTGATATTGTGTCGATTGCAAAGGCTGCCGAGGCGGCCGGTGCCGATGGTATATGCCTGATTAATACCATGCTCGGCATGAGGATTGACACCCGCACCCGCAGGCCAATTATTGCCAACACTATGGGTGGTTTCTCGGGAGCTGCGGTATTTCCCGTGGCTGTGAGGATGGTTTATCAGGTGTCGAAGGCCTGCAATATTCCCGTGATTGGCTGTGGTGGCGTGGAGACTGCCAGCGATGTTATAGAGATGATGATGGCCGGTGCTACGGCTGTTGAGGTGGGTGCCGCCAATCTTCGCAACCCCTATGCGTGCAAAGAGATTATCGAGCAGCTGCCCGCAGAGATGGAACGACTTGGAATTGAGAAATTAACAGATATAATCGGAATCGTATGAACGCAAAAGATGTAATCATTGCCTGCGACTTTGCGTCGGCAGAGCAGACTATGGCTTTCCTCGATAAGTTTGAGGGCGAGGAGCGCAAACCCTTCCTCAAAATCGGTATGGAGCTCTATTATGCTGAGGGCAACGCCATTGTGAAAGAGATTAAGCGCCGAGGACACAAAATCTTCCTCGACCTGAAACTCCACGACATTCCCAATACCGTGCGCAAAGCCATGAAGGTGCTCTCGGCGTTGGATGTGGATATGGTCAATGTGCATGCCGCAGGTACTGTGGAGATGATGAGGGCTGCCAAGGAGGGTCTTACCCGCGAGGATGGCACAAGCCCCCTTCTGATTGCTGTAACCCAGCTTACCTCCACTTCGGAGCAGACTATGCAGGAGGAGTTGTTGATTGGTGCCACCATTGGCGATACGATTATTAAATATGCCCAGAATGCCAAGGCCGCAGGGCTCGACGGAGTTGTCTGCTCGCCATTGGAGTCGAGCATCGTTAAGGAGGCTTGTGGCAACGAGTTTATGACCATCACCCCCGGTATTCGCTTCGCAGATTCGGCTGCTGATGATCAGGTGAGGATTACCTCGCCCGCGAGGGCTCGCCAGCTCGGTTCGGACTACATTGTCGTAGGCCGCCCTATTACCGCTGCCGAGGACCCCGTGGCTGCATATCGCAAATGTGTGGCAGAGTTTCTTAAGTTGGACTAAATGAATAAAATATAGCATACACGAATATGACACGAGAGAAGAAAATTGCATCGGAACTGCTGAGCATTAAAGCTGTGTTCCTCAGTCCCAACGAGCCCTTTACTTGGGCAAGTGGCATCAAAAGTCCCATCTATTGCGACAACCGCCTGATTCTCACCGCTCCCAAGACTCGCACAGTGGTGGAGAATGCCATCGCGGAGACCATTAAGGAGCGCTTCCCCGAGGTGGAGGTGTTGATGGGTACAAGCACCGCAGGTATTGCCCACGCCGCTATTGCAGCCGACATTCTGAATCTCCCCATGGGTTATGTGCGCGGTAGTGCCAAAGACCATGGCCGCGGCAATCGCATTGAGGGTCGCTTGGAGAAGGGTGCAAAGGTGGTTGTTGTGGAGGACCTCATCTCCACCGGAGGCAGCTGCATCGATGTTGTAGAGGCTCTGCGCGAGGCGGGTGCCGAGGTGCTCGGTGTAGTGAGCATTTTCACCTACGGAATGAAGAAGGGTTTGGAGAGGTTGGCTGCTGCAAATGTGACCAACTATTCGCTCTCGAACTTCGATACTCTCGTGGAGGTGGCAGTGGAGCAGGGCTACATTGCGGCCGACGATGAGGCTCGCCTGAAGAGGTTTATGGCCAACCCTCAGGACGAGAGCTGGATGCAGAAATAGATGTAGAAAACAGATAAATAGGTTAGTTAAATTAAAAGTTTAATCCAAATTAAATAAAATAAAGAATATGAGACACTTGATTGACCCCACTGACCTCTCCATGTCCGAGCTTGACGAGATTATCAACCTCGCCCTCGACATCATCGACAATCGTGAGAAATATGCAGATGCCTGCAAGGGCAAAAAGCTGGCGACTCTCTTCTATGAGCCCAGTACCCGTACTCGCCTGAGTTTCACCTCGGCGATGTTGGAGTTGGGTGGTTCTGTCCTTGGTTTCTCGGACGCAAAGAGCTCGTCGGTAGCCAAGGGTGAGACCTGTGCTGACACCACCAAAACCATCAGCTGCTTTGCAGATATTATCGCTATGCGCCACTTCGAGGAGGGTGCAGCTCTTGTTGCAGCTATGAATGCCCGCGTTCCCGTCATCAACGCCGGTGACGGTAGCCACAGCCACCCCACCCAGACCCTCACCGACCTTCTGACCATCAAACGCGAGGTGGGTCGTTTCGACAACCTTACCATCGGTTTCTGCGGCGACCTCCGCTTCGGCCGTACCGTTCACTCGCTCATCAAAGCTATGTCGCGTTACGAGGGTGTGAAGGTTGTGCTTATCGCTCCCGAGCAGCTCCGTCTGCCCAGCTACATGAAACAGGAGGTTTGCGACAAAAATAACATCCCCTATGTTGAGGTTTCGTCGATGGAGGAGGTTATGGGCGACCTCGATATCCTCTACATGACTCGCGTACAGAAGGAGCGCTTCCTCGACGAGGATGAGTTTGACCGCCTCAAAGACAGCTTTATTTTGGATGCCGAGAAGCTCAAAAAGGCTCGTCCCGAGATGCGTGTTCTCCACCCACTGCCCCGCGTGAACGAGATTACCATCGATGTTGATAAAGATCCCCGTGCTGCCTACTTCCGTCAGGTGGAGAATGGTAAGTTTGTTCGTATGGCTCTTATCCTCAAGTTGCTCGAGTGGGCCAAGGACGAGAGCAAGACTATCGACCTTATCCCTGCCGATACTATCCGCAATCAGCATGTGTGTAGCACTAAGCGCTGCATCTCGAACATGGAGACCGGCATCGAGTATCTCTTCCGTCCTCGCACCGACAAGCCCGGCAAGTTCCGCTGCGTATACTGCGAGTCGAAGGCAAAATTGTAGAATTTGTTAATAAGTTATTAATAACTTAGTTTTTTCACACGGCAAAAAATTGTATCTTTGCAATCTGGATATCAGGGGGTAATAAGGGCCCCCTACAAAAAGGGAGTTACATTAATGAGGTATTTGCAAGATATCGGTATCTGTTCTCGTTTGCGACACGAGAGGGCGGGCACAAAGTGTGCCGGCGAAGTGTTGTGGGGAGTAGAAATGGCCCTTGCTGCGAAAAAATGTGCCCTTAAGAGTGCAAATGTTGCGACCAAGTGTGAACTGTAAATAGGAGATGACCGCCGACTTAAAATGTTGGCGGTCACTCTTTTATGAATAATATTAACCATAAAATATCAACAAAGGAGATGAAAATCGGTGTAGTTATGGGCTCGACCAGCGACTGGGGCGTAATGTCGGGAGCAACAGCTATTTTGGACCAATTTGGCGTGGAGTATGAGAAACGAGTTCTCAGTGCCCACCGCACACCCGCCGCACTCGAAGAGTGGGTGAGTGGCGCAAGGGAGAGAGGAATGGCAGCAATCATTGCAGGTGCCGGCGGCGCAGCCCATCTCGCAGGTGTTGTGGCGGCATTCACAACCCTTCCCGTGATTGGAGTACCCATCAAGTCGCGCTCGTTGGAGGGCCTCGATTCGCTCCTTTCGATGGTACAGATGCCTTCGGGTATCCCCGTGGCCACCGTGGGCATTGACGGTGCCAAGAATGCAGCTCTGCTGGCCATTGCCATGATGGCTGTGACCGATAGCGAGTTGAAAGCCAAACTCGATGAGTTCCGTGCCGAGCAGGCAAAGAAGGTGCTCGAGTCGGAGATTTAGTGTAGGGTGGGGCGAGCGTGCCCCACGACAAGCAGAAACCCAAACAGAGATATTTGAGTTTTACATCAGATAACCAAAGAAAATGAAAACCCACCGCATATTTGTAGAGAAACTTGCCCCCTTCAGGGTGGAGGCCGAGAGCCTCAAGAGGGAGCTGAATAGCAACCTCCAACTCGACATCAAAGAGCTCAGGCTTGTGTGCGTCTACGACCTGTTCGGTTTCACCGACGAACTCGTGGAGCAGAGCAGCTATCGAGTATTTGGTGAGCGAGCAACCGACAATGTAACCTTCGAGGTGGAGCTCGACGGTGCACCCCACATTGCCATTGAGTGCCTCCCCGGTCAGTTTGACCAGAGGGCTGCTTCGGCCGAGGAGTGTGTGAAACTCATTGAGCCCACCGCTAATGTGGAGATTCGCAGTGCCAAACTGCTGATTTTCGATAAGGGTGTGGGCAAGGATGAGTTGGAGAAGATTTCTCGCTACACGATTAATGCTGTGGAGTCGAGAGAGAAGGATCTTTCGGTGCTTGCTCCTGCCGAGAGGGCTACTGCACGCCCCGTGGAGAGGCTTGAGGGCTTTACGAAAATTACCCGCGACGAGGCCGACGCCTACTGTAAGACGAAAGGGTTGGCAATGAATGGCGACGACCTGATGGAGGTTGTAGGCTACTTCTCGAAGGAGGGTAGGGAGCCCAACGAGACCGAGCTCCGTATTCTCGACACCTATTGGAGTGACCACTGCCGCCACACCACCTTCACCACCGAGCTTACCGATATCGAGGTGGAGGAGTCGTTTGTGGCCGACGATATTGCCGACGCCGTGCAGCTGTGGAAGAACATCCGAAAGAAGTTGGGTAGGGAGGGTAAGAGCCTCTGCCTGATGGACCTCGCTACTATCGGCGCAAGGTATCTCCGCAAGCAGGGTCTGCTTGACGATATGGAGCAGAGCGAGGAGAACAACGCCTGCAGCATCTATGTTGATGTGGATGTTGATGGCAAGTTGGAGCGCTGGTTGCTGATGTTCAAGAACGAGACACACAACCACCCCACAGAGATTGAGCCCTTCGGTGGCGCATCGACATGTTTGGGTGGTGCTATCCGCGACCCGCTGAGTGGCCGTAGCTATGTATATCAGGCCATGAGGGTGACCGGTGCAGGCAACATATACCTCCCTGTGAGCGAGACAATGAAGGGTAAATTACCCCAGAGGGTTATCTCGCTGAGGGCTGCGGCAGGCTATTCGTCGTATGGCAACCAGATTGGCCTTGCCACCACCCATGTAAGGGAGGTTTATCACCCCGACTATGTGGCAAAGAGGCTGGAGATTGGTGCCGTTGTGGGCGCAGTGAAGGCGGAGAATGTGAGGCGCGAGAGCCCCGCCGAGGGTGACATCATCCTGATGTTTGGTGGCCGTACCGGTCGCGACGGTATCGGTGGTGCCACCGGTTCGTCGAAGGAGCACAACGCAAGCTCCATTGAGGAGTGTGGCAGCGAGGTGCAGAAGGGTAATGCTCCCGAGGAGAGGAAGATTGCCCGCCTGTTCCGCCGCCCCGAGGTTACACGCCTCATTAAGAAGTCCAACGACTTTGGCGCAGGTGGTGTGAGCGTGGCTATTGGTGAGTTGACCGATGGTTTGGATATCTATCTCGACAGAGTTACAACGAAATATAGCGGCCTGAATGCCACCGAGATTGCCATTAGCGAGTCGCAGGAGCGTATGTCGGTAGTTGTGGAGGCCAAGGACCGCGAGGAGTTTGAGAAGTACTGCCACGAGGAGAATATCGAGGTGGTACATGTTGCCGATGTGACCTCGAGCGGTAGGATGAGGATGTTCTACCACGGCGAGATTGTGGCCGACCTCTCGAGGGAGTTTATCGACTCGGCAGGTGCCAAACACTACGCAAAAGTAGCTGTGGGCGCTGTGGAGGATAAGAATCCATTTGAGCGCGAGGTTAAGGGCGAGAGCGTTAAGGAGAAATTCTTGAATATTCTGGCTGACGATAATGTCACCTCGCAGAAGGGTTTGGTGGAGATGTTCGACTCGAGCATCGGCCGCTCCACGGTGCTTATGCCCTTTGGCGGTAAGACCCAGCAGACCGAGAGTCAGGTAAGCGTGCAGAGGTTGCCTGTTGGTAACCACACTACAAACACTGCAAGCATGCTCTCCTATGGCTTCAACCCCTATTTGAGTAGCTGGAGCCCCTACCATGGTGCCGCTTATGCAGTGGTGGAGGCTGTGGCAAAGGCTGTGGCAGCGGGTGCCGAGTATGACAAAATGCGATTCTCCTATCAGGAGTACTTCGAGAAGATGTCGAGCCCCAAAGCATGGGGTAAACCATTGGCAGCACTGCTCGGAGCACTGCGCATGCAGGTGGCGTTGGGATTGCCCTCGATTGGCGGCAAAGACTCCATGAGTGGCACCTTTGCGGAGATTAGCGTTCCTCCCACTCTGGTTGCCTTTGGTGCAACCGCTGTTGACAGTAGGGTGGTGATTAGCCCCGAGCTGAAGGAGGGTGGCCACTATCTTTATTTGGTGCGCCACACCCCTCTGGATAACTATATGCCCGACACTTCGGAGCTGATTGATATCTACGAGACTGTGCGTCACAAAATCTTCGCCGGCAAGATTGTATCCGCATGGGCTGTTGGCTTCGGCGGTGTAGCCGAGGCTTTGGCCAAGATGAGCTTTGGTAACCGCGTGGGTGCCGAGGTGAAGGTGGAGGAGCGCGACTTGTGGGGCTGGAACTACGGCTCGCTCGTTGTGGAGAGCACTGTGGAGCTCGATTTCCCCCACTTCGAACTGCTGGGTGTGACCACTGATAAGGAGGTGCTCACCGTAAATGGCGAGAGCATCGCTATTGAGGAACTCTATGAGGCTAACAGGCAGAGATTTACAGAGATTTATCCCGACCGTAGCGGCGTGGAGGGCAGTGTGGAGAACGCAACCTCGGGTCCTTGCACAACCGAGTGGCAGGGCGAGGCCGTGGAGCACCCTGTGGTATTCCTTCCCGTATTCCCCGGTACCAACTGCGACTACGACATGGCTAAGGCTTTTGAGAGGGAGGGTGCCCAGATTCGCACTTCGGTGTTCTGCAACCTCTCGGCCGAGGATATCGAGCGCTCCACGGAGGAGATGGCTCGAGGTATCGACGAGTGCCACATTTTGGCAATCAGCGGTGGCTTCTCGGCCGGCGACGAGCCCGATGGAAGTGGCAAGTTTATCGCAAGTGTTCTTCAGAACGATAAGGTGAAGGCCGCTATCGGCAGGCTCGATGAGAGAGGAGGTCTTATTATTGGTATCTGCAACGGTTTCCAAGCCTTGGTTAAGTCGGGTCTGTTGCCCTTTGGTAAGATTGGCGAACTCACACAGGAGTCGCCCACGCTCTTCCACAACGACATCAATCGCCACATCTCGCAGGTGGTGACTACGAGGGTTGCCTCGGTGGCGTCGCCATGGCTCAAGGGCTTCGAGGTAGGCGAGCTGCACTCGATTGCCGCTTCGCATGGCGAGGGTAAGTTTGTGGCAAGTGCCGAATTGGCTGCCAAATTGAGGGCCGCAGGCCAGATAGCCTTCCAGTATGCCGACGCCGAGGGTAATGCGACGATGCACTCGCCCGAGAACCCCAACGGTTCGGTAGAGGCTATTGAGGGTATCATCTCGCCCGAAGGCCGCGTGCTGGGTAAGATGGGCCACTCGGAGCGCTTCGAGGAGGGACTCATGAAGAACATTGCGGGCAATAAGGAGCAGAACCTCTTCCGCAATGCAGTGAACTATTTCAGGAAAAAATAAGGAGAAAATAATAATATAAATCTAAAAAATAATATAGTAGCTATGAAACAGTTAGAGATGCTCTATGAGGGCAAAGCAAAACAGGTGTACGCAACCGACGAGGCCGACAAAGTGATTATCCACTACAAGGACGCCGCAACCGCTTTTAATAACATCAAGAAAGCAACCATCGAGAATAAGGGTGTGCTGAACAACAAGATTTCGACCATCGTATTCCACTACTTGCAGGCAAAGGGTATCCCCACCCACTACATCGAGACCATGAACGAGCGCGACCAGCTCTGCCTCAAAGTGTCGATTATGCCTCTGGAGGTTATCGTGAGGAATGTGATTGCCGGTTCGATGGCCAAACGCCTCGGCATCGAGGAGGGCACCAAAGCCCCCAACACCATCTTTGAGATTTGCTACAAGGATGACTCGCTGGGCGATCCCCTGATTAACGATCACCACGCTGTGGCTCTGGGCGCTGCCACCTACGAGGAGTTGGCAGAGATTTATGACCTCACTGCTCGCATCAACGAGGCTCTGATTGAGATGTTTGCAAGCGTTAATATTCGTCTTGTGGACTTCAAGATTGAGTTTGGTAAGACCGCCGATGGCAAGATTGTTTTGGCTGACGAGATTAGCCCCGATACTTGCCGCCTGTGGGATGCTACCACCAACGAGAAACTCGATAAGGACCGCTTCCGCAGGGATATGGGCAAAGTTATCGAGGCCTACGAGGAGATTAATGCACGATTGAATACCATTAAATAAACCTGTCGGAAGATGAACTCCGAGGAGAGAAAATATATGGATGGCGAGAGGTTGCATGAGGAGTGTGGCGTCTTCGGCGTGTATGGCACACCGGAGGCTGCCAACCTCTGCTACTATGGCCTCCATTCGCTCCAACACCGCGGTCAGGAGGGTTGCGGTATTGTGAGCACCGAGGGTGAAGAGCTCAACTATATTAAGGGCCCCGGCTTGGTCAATACTGTGTTTAACGAACAGAACTTGGCTACGCTCAAGGGAAATATTGCCGTTGGTCAGGTGCTCTACACCAATGCCGGTGGCGGTAAGATTGGCGAGAATATTCAGCCCATCGTGTTCCACCACGGCACAGGCGACTTTGCTATTTCGTACAACGGTAAGTTGGTGAATGCAGCCCGCCTCCGTAAACACTTGGAGGATAGAGGAAGCCTATTCCTCACCTCGTCGGACTGTGAGCTCATCGCCAACCTTATTAAGAAGGATGCGGCACAGGCACATGTGGATCGTATTCACTCCATCATTGAGGCGCTTAATATGGTAGAGGGCGCATTCGCATTTCTCATCATGACCCCCAAGCGTATCTATGCTTGCAGGGATAAACATGGCCTGAAACCTCTGTCGCTGGGTAGGCTTAGCGATGGTAGTTGGGTAGTGTCGAGCGAGAGTTGCGCCTTTGAGGTTATTGGTGCCGATTTTGTGAGGGATGTGGAGCCCGGTGAGATTCTCTCCATTGACCACCACGGCATCCGCAGCAACCATTTCTCGAGCTTCAAGCACCACCACATGTGCTCGATGGAGTATATCTACTTCGCCCGTCCCGATAGCGATATCGACGGCTGCAATGTCCACACATTCCGCAAGGAGAGCGGCAAGTTGCTCTACAAGGAGTCGCCCGTGGAGGCCGATATAGTAATAGGTGTGCCCGACTCGAGCCTCAGTGCAGCCATTGGCTATGCCGAGGCAAGCGGCATCCCCTATGAGATGGGCCTTGTGAAGAGTAAATATGTCGCACGCACTTTCATTCAGCCCTCGCAGAGCATGAGGGAGAAGGGTGTGAGGATGAAACTCTCGGCTGTGAGGAGTATTGTTGGCGGCAAGAGGGTTGTGATGGTCGATGACTCGATTGTGAGGGGCACCACCTCGAAGCGTATCGTTCGCCTGCTGAAGGATGCGGGCGCCACCGAGGTGCATGTGAGGATTGCCTCGCCCGCAATGCCAAAGCCATGCTACTATGGTGTGGATACCTCCACCGAGGAGGAGCTCATCTCGGCTAAGAAGAGTGTGGAGGAGGTTGCAGAGTACATCGGCGCCGACTCACTTGCCTTCCTTAGCACCAAGGCTCTGATGGCCTCGGGCAACCGAAAGGAGATGTGCATGGCCTGTTTCGATGGTAAGTATCCCACAGATTTGTACCAGACCGACGAGGATGCCACACTCTACAAACGCTACCAGATTAAGGCGTAGTGCGGAGGGTGAGCAATACGATAGTTAAGATAAGGAGTAATATATAAATTTGAGATAAAAGACACTATGGCAAAGAGTTATGAGGCTTCTGGTGTAAACCTTGAGGCCGGTTATGAGGTTGTTAGCCGCATCAAAAAACATGTTGCATCGACCACGCGCGTGGGTAGCATGGGTAACATCGGCTCGTTTGGTGGCATGTTCGACCTCGGGTCGCTTGGTTATGAGCACCCCGTGTTGGTGAGTGGTACCGACGGCGTGGGCACCAAACTAAAATTGGCCTTTGAGATGGATAAGCATGATACTATCGGTATTGATGCTGTGGCAATGTGTGTGAACGATGTGTTGGCGCAGGGTGCTGAGCCTCTCATCTTCCTCGACTATGTAGCTGTGGGCAAAAACCACCCCGCAACCGTGGAGGCTATTGTGTCGGGTGTTGCTGAGGGTTGCCGTCAGGCCGGTTGTGCACTTGTTGGTGGCGAGACCGCCGAAATGCCCGGCATGTATGGCGAGGGCGAGTATGACATCGCAGGTTTCACTGTGGGCGCTGTTGAGAAGTCGAAACTTATTGACTGCTCGAAGGTGGCTGTGGGCGATGTGCTCGTTGGCGTTGCTTCGAGCGGCGTACACTCCAACGGATTTAGCTTGGTGAGGAAGATTGTTGCCGACAATGGGCTGAAACTCACTGAGAAATACGAGGAGACAGGCGAACAGACTCTGGGCGAGATGCTCCTCACCCCCACAAAGATTTACATCAAACAGATGCATAAAGTGTTTGCCGAGGTGGATGTTCACGGCTTGGCACACATCACCGGTGGCGGTTTCGATGAGAATATTCCCCGCATCCTGAAGGATGGTCAGGGCGTAGAGGTGAAGGAGGGCAGCTGGGAGATTCTCCCCGTGTTCCGCCTTTTGGAGCGCTACGGCAAAGTACCCCACAGGGAGATGTTCAACATCTTCAACATGGGTATCGGTATGGTAGTGGCCGTAGAGGAGAAGGATGCCGAGAAGGTGATTGAGATTCTCACCGAGTGTGGCGAGAGGGCAAGTGTGATTGGCCGAGTTGTTGAAGGCGAAGGTGTAACAATGTTGTAGATGAAAAGGTTAGCCGTATTTGCGAGTGGTAGTGGCTCCAACTTTGAAGCCATTGCCGAAGGGTGCCGAAGTGGCGCTGTGGACGGTAGTGTGGTGCTGTGCGTGTGCGATAAGCCCGGAGCCTATGTGGTGGAGAGGGCAAAGCGCTATGGCGTGGAGTGCTTGGTGTTCAACCCCAAGGAGTTTGGCTCCAAGAGGGAGTTTGAGCGCATGATTGCCGACAAGCTGGATAGTCTGGAGGTCGATTTGGTCTGCCTCGCCGGCTATATGCGCATCATTGGCGACGAGTTGCTCGAGAGGTATGGCGGCCGCATTATCAACATCCACCCTGCACTGCTCCCCGCATTCCCCGGAGCCCACGGCATTAGGGATGCCTTTGAGTATGGTGTGAAGGTCTACGGCGTGACAATTCACTATGTGGACGCCACGCTTGATGGCGGAAAGATTATCTCGCAGGTGGCTGTGCCCTATGAGGGTAGCGACATCGAGGAGCTCGAGGCCATGATTCATAGGGCAGAGCACAAACTTTATGTAGAAACGATAAATAAGATATAGAAACGACGAGAGATGAGAGCTTTAGTAAGCGTAAGCGATAAGAGGGGAGTGGTGGAGTTTGCCACAGCCCTCGCCGAGATGGGTTGGGAGATTATCTCCACCAGCGGCACTCTGGCTGCATTGCGTAATAGCGGCCTGAAGGTTACAAACATTAGCGATGTTACCGGATTTCCCGAGATTTGCGAGGGTCGAGTGAAGACTCTCCACCCCAAGGTGCACGGCGGTCTGCTGGCCCGCAGGGACAAGGAGGATCACATGGCACAGCTGAGCGAGAATGGGATTGAGACCATCGATATGGTGTGCGTTAATCTTTACCCCTTTGAGGCGACCATCGCCAAGGAGGGTGTGACTATGGAGGAGGCTGTTGAGAATATCGATATCGGCGGCCCTTCGATGCTCCGCTCGGCAGCCAAAAACTATGCTTCGGTGAGTGTTGTGTGCGACCCCGACGACTATGCTATGGTGCTCGATGAGATTAGGGAGTGTGGTAACACCAAGCCCGAAACTCGCCTTATGCTCTCCGCAAAGGCCTACACCCACACTGCTCTCTACGATAGCCACATCGCTACCTATATGCGCAAGGCGGCCGGCATGAACGAGAAACTGTTTCTCAATTTCGACGCTGTACAGAGCTTGCGCTATGGCGAGAACCCCCACCAGAAGGCTGCCTTCTATCGCAGTAGTGAGGAGGTGAGCTACTCGGTGGCCGGCGCGCGCCAGCTGGGTGGTAAGGAGCTCTCCTATAACAATATTCAGGATGCCAATGCTGCATTGCAGATTGTCAGGGAGTTCAGCGAGCCCTTCTGCGTGGGCCTGAAGCACATGAACCCTTGTGGTGCAGGTGTGGGCGAGAATATCGCCGAGGCTTGGAAGAGGGCATACGAGGCCGACAAGGTTAGTATCTACGGCGGTATTGTTGCCATGAACCGTCCCCTCACCGGTGAGGTTGCCCAGATGATGAAGCCCATCTTCTTGGAGATTGTGATGGCCCCCTCGTTTGAGCCCGAAGCTCTGGAGGTGTTTGCCTCGAAGAAGAACCTCCGCCTGTTGGAGGTAAAGATGGATGGTGTGAAGGCTCCTCAGAGGCAGTATGTTGGCGTAACGGGCGGCTTGTTGGTGCAGGATGCCGACATGGAGTGCCTTGATATTACCAACGATATGTGCGTTACGGAGCGCAAACCCTCCGAGAGCGAGTTGCGAGATATGAACTTCGGCTGGAGAATTGTTAAACATGTGAAGTCCAACGCCATTGTTGTGGTGAAGGATGGCATGACATTGGGCGTTGGCGCGGGTCAGATGAACCGCGTGGGCTCGGCAGAGATTGCTTTGGAGCAGGCCAAAGCAGCAGGTGTCACGGAAGGTTTGGTGCTGGCATCTGACGGTTTCCTCCCCTTCGACGACACCGTGGAGCTCGCCTCGAAGTATGGTGTGGAGGCCATCGTTCAGCCCGGTGGTAGTATCCGCGACGAGGATGCTGTGAAGAAAGCTAACGAGAAGGGTATTGCAATGCTGATGACCGGCATGCGCCACTTTAAACACTAATTCCACCGTGCTTCGTAAGTCGGTAGCTTATTGATTTTAAAGAGATGAAGAACAAAAAGGTATTGGTTGTGGGTAGCGGTGGCAGATGCCATGCCATTGTGGATGCACTCTCCCGCTCGCCCCAAGTTGAGAAGATATACTGTGCGCCCGGCAATGCGGGTATCGCCCAGCAGGCCGAGAGGGTTGCAATTGGTGTGGAGGATGTAGAGAAGCTGGCAGAGTTTGCACAGCAGAATGCTATCGACCTCACTGTTGTCGGCCCCGAGGCAGCCCTTGCTGTGGGATTGGTGGATAGGTTTGAGGAGCTGGGCCTGAGGGCTTTCGGCCCCAAGAAGGCCGCTGCACAGATTGAGAGTAGCAAGGAGTTTGCTAAAAGACTGATGGCCAAGTATGCAATTCCCACCGCCGGCTATGAAGCTTTTGATAGCTATGACGCAGCTAAGGAGTATGTCTTTGGTCGCCCCCTGCCCGCCGTTATCAAATATGACGGTTTGGCAGCAGGCAAAGGCGTTGTTGTGGCCGAGAGCTACGATGATGCAGACGCTGCACTGAAAGACATGCTGTTGGACGAGAGCTTTGGCAAGGGTAGGGTTGTGGTGGAGGATTTCCTCGCCGGCCCCGAGTTCTCGTTTATGTGCGTTGTGTCGGGTGAGAAAGTCTATCCTTTGGCCATGGCACAGGATCACAAGCGCGCTTATGAGGGCGACAAGGGCCCCAATACGGGCGGTATGGGCGCATATAGCCCTGTGCCCTTTGTGACGGCTGAGGTGGAGGAGTTCGCACTGGAGAGGATTATGAAGCCCACCGCAAAAGCCATGGTGGCCGAGGGCGTGCCTTTCAAGGGGGTGCTCTATGGTGGCCTGATTCTCACAGCCGAAGGCCCCAAGGTGATTGAGTTTAATGCCCGCTTTGGCGACCCCGAGACCGAGGTTGTGTTGCCCCGTCTGGAGAGCGATATCTACGAACTGTTCGACGCTGCTATTGATGGCAGGGATTGTGATACGAAGTGGAGCGATGAGGCCCTGCTGGGTATCGTTCTCGCCTCGAAGGGGTACCCCGGCAGCTATACCAAAGGTGCCGTGATTGAGGGTTTGAGCGGCGTGTCGTCGACCGTTTATCACATGGGTACGGCCGAGAAGGAGGGTGAGATTGTCACCGCCGGAGGCAGGGTGCTTATGGTTGTGGGCCGTGGCAAGAACCTTGCAGAGGCTCGAAAGATGGCTTTGGAGGATATTGCGAGCATCAAGTGCGACGAGCTCTTCTTCCGTAGCGATATTGGACACAAAGTTTTGGATTAGAAACACCTATTTTACATAAATATGATTATCAGTGGTAAAGAGTTGGCTGCCGAGTTGAAAGGCAAGATGGCAGCCGATGTGGTTAAATACACCGAGCAGTATGGCAGGCCTCCCCATTTGGTGGTAATCCTTGTGGGAGAGGACCCCGCAAGCGTGTCGTATGTCACCGGTAAAGCCAAAGACTCTCTGGAGGTTGGCTTCCGCAATACGACTATCCGCAAGCCCGAAACCATCAGTGAGGAGGAGCTTGTGGCACTTGTGGAGGAGCTTAATGACGACCCCGAGGTTGACGGTATCCTCGTGCAGCTCCCCCTGCCCAAACATATCAGCGAGAGCAAAATTATCGCAACCATCAGCCACGAGAAGGATGTGGATGGTTTCCACCCCATGAATGTGGCTGCCCTGTGGCAGAAGCAGGGTGGTGTGGTGGCATGCACCCCCAAGGGAGTGATTGAGTTGCTTGACAAGGCCGGTGTGGAGATTGAGGGCAAGAGGGCTGTGGTTATCGGCCGCAGCAATATTGTAGGTCTTCCTGTGTCGAAACTGCTGCTCGACCGCAATGCCACTGTAACCATCGCCCACAGCCGCACCAAAAACCTTGCGGAGATTACCCGCTCGGCAGAGATTCTGGTGGTGGCTATCGGCAAGCCCAAGTTTGTGACGGCCGACATGGTGTCGGAGGGTGTTGTAATTATGGATGTTGGGGTAAACCGTGACCCCGCAACCGGCAAACTTTGTGGCGATGTGGATTTCGAGGGCTGCAAAGAGAAAGCCTCGGTTATCACCCCCGTTCCCGGCGGCTGCGGCCCTATGACCCGCTGCTGCCTGATGGAGAACACTATTGAGTGCTACCTGAATCTTATGAATAAAAGGAATAAATAAATATACATAATACGCTATGATTGAGAGATATGGGCGCGATGTGATGCGCCAAGTATGGACCGAGGAGAATAAGTTTAACGCCTATCTGAAGGTTGAGATTTTGGCTGCGGAGGCGTGGCGCGAGCTGGGAGTGGTTCCCGCAGAGGATGTGGAGAAACTCTGGGCAAAAGCCACCTTCAACATCGACCGCATCAAGGAGATTGAGCTCCAGACCCGCCATGACATCGTTGCTTTCACCCGCACCGTGAGCGAGTCGTTGGGCGAGGAGAGGAAGTGGGTACACTATGGCCTTACAAGTACCGATGTGGTTGATACTGCCAATGGTTACCTCTTCCTTCAGGCCAATAAGATTATTGAGGAGGACCTTGTGAAATATATCGAGGTGCTCAAGAAACAGGCGCAGAGGTTCAAATATACCCCCTGCATCGGTCGTACCCACGGTATCCACGCCGACATCACTTCGTTTGGCCTGAAGTGGGTGCTGTGGTATGAGGAGATGAGGCGCAACTTGGAGCGTTTCCGCGCTGCTGCTCGCGGCGTAGAGGTGGGTAAGATTAGCGGCGCAGTGGGCAACTTTGCCAACATTCCTCCCTTTGTGCAGGACTATGTGTGCGAGAAACTCGGTATTGACAGCGCCAATATCTCCACTCAGGTTATCCAGCGCGACCGCCACGCCTACTATATGGCTACTCTGGCAGTAATCGGTGCCAGCTTGGAGCAGATGGCTCTCGAGGTGCGCAACTTGCAGCGTACCGAGGTGCACGAGGTGGAGGAGGCTTTCGGCAAAGGCCAGAAGGGCTCGAGCGCTATGCCCCACAAACGCAACCCCATCAGCAGCGAGAATATCTGTGGCTGCGCGAGGGTGCTGAGGGGCTATATGGCTACCGCCTACGACAATGTGGCTCTGTGGCACGAGAGGGATATTTCCCACTCGGCAACCGAGCGTATCATCATGCCCGATGCCACCATCCTGCTCGACTATATGCTCAACCGAATGATGGGTATCTTGGAGAACTTGGTGGTATTTGAGGAGCAGATGAAGGCCAATATCTACCGCACAAATGGCGTAATCTTTGCCCAAAGGGTGATGAATGCACTTATCGACAAGGGTTTCTCGAGGGAGAAGGCCTACGACACCGTGCAGCCTGTGGCAATGAGGGCCATGGCTGAGGGTGCTTCGTATCAGTCGCTCCTGAAGGAGGAGCCCACTGTTATGGCAACCCTCACCGAGGAGGAGCTCGACGGGTGCTTCACTCTGGAGTACTACATGAAGAATGTGGATTATATTTACAAACGCAATAAAATTGAGGAGTAGAGAGATATGTCCGAAAGATTGGTTGTAATAGGGTCGCAATGGGGCGACGAGGGTAAAGGAAAAATTACCGACTATTTTGCCTGCCGTGCCGACATGGTAGTTCGCTATCAGGGTGGCAATAATGCAGGTCACACCGTGGTGTTCGACGGCAAGAAATACTCGTTGCAGAGTATCCCCTCGGGCATTTTCAATCCCCAGACCGTGAATGTTATGGGTAATGGCATGGTGATTAACCCCCAGAGTGTGGTGGATGAGCTCGAGAGGCTCCACTCGCAGGGTATCACCGACTATCAGCTCTACATCTCCGACCGCGCAGCTGTGGTTATGCCCTACCACTCGGCACTCGACGGAGCCTACGAGGCTCTCAAAGGTGGTGCCCAGATTGGTACCACTCGTAAGGGTATCGGCCCCGCTTATTCGGATAAGTACAGCCGCGTAGGCATCCGCATGGGCGACCTGCTGGAGCCCGAGTACTTCGCCGAGAGGCTCAAAGCGGCCATTGAGGTGAAGAATATGGAGCTCGGTATGCTGGGCCTCGAGAAGTTTGACTTCGAGGAGGTGTATAATCAGTATATGGCTCTGGCCGGCAAGATTGGTCACATGATATGCGACACCTCGGCGCTGATTAACAAGGCGCTGGAGAGCGACAAGAAGATTCTCTTTGAGGGTGCTCAGGGCATGATGCTCTGCATCGACCACGGCACCTACCCCTATGTTACCTCCTCGACACCTTCGTCGGCAAGTGTACCCGTGGGTGCAGGTATCTCGCCTAAGTGGATTGATAATGTGTTGGGCGTGGCCAAGGCCTACTGCACAAGGGTGGGCGAGGGCCCCTTCCCCACCGAGTTGTTTGACAACCGTGCAGAGGAGATTAGGGAGCGTGGCCACGAGTATGGCACCGTCACCGGCCGTCCCCGCAGGGTGGGTTGGTTCGACGCAGTCGTTGCCCGCTATGTGAGCCGTCTTGCAGGTATCGACTCGTGGGCGCTGATGCTGTTCGATGTACTGTCGGGCCTCGACAAAGTGTCGATTTGCGTAGGCTATGAGGTGGATGGCGAGGTGATAGAGAATCCCCCTGCAACCATCGCCAAGCTCGCTCGTTGCAAACCCGTGCTCATTGAATTGGAGGGCTGGAAGGAGGATATCACAAACGCCAAGAGCTTTGAGGAGCTCCCCGCTGCCGCACAAGCCTATGTGCGCAAAATTGAGGAGGTTACCGGCGTGAAGGTGGGCGTTATCTCCGTTGGTGCCGACCGCAGCAAGACCATTATTATTGACGAGAAACTGAAGAAATTTTAAAACCCATACTACTATGTCGTTTATTGAAGAGAAAATCGCTCAGGAGGGTATGACCTTCGACGATGTACTACTGATTCCTGCCTACTCCGAGGTGACCCCAAATATGGTGTCGCTTGGCAGCCGTTTTTCGCGAAACATCCGCCTCAATATTCCTGTGGTTTCGGCCGCAATGGATACCGTTACCGAGGCAGAGATGGCCATTGCCATTGCTCGTGAGGGTGGTATCGGTGTGGTTCACAAAAATATGTCGATTGCCGCCCAAGCCGCTCAGGTGAGGAAGGTGAAGAGGGCCGAGAGTGGTATGATTTACGACCCCGTGACTATCAGCAAGGAGGAGACTGTGGGTGACGCCCTGAGGCTCATGAAGGATAACCACATCGGTGGTATTCCTGTGGTTGACAAGGAGATGAAACTCATTGGTATTGTCACCAACCGCGACCTCAGGTTCCAGACCGACATGTCGCTCCCCATTGCGGAGGTGATGACTTGCGAGAATCTGGTAACCACCAACAATCCCGACCTTCAGGAGGCCTCGCAAATCCTATTGAAAAACAAGATTGAAAAACTCCCCGTTGTGGACGAGGACAACCGCCTTGTAGGCCTCATTACATACAGGGATATCACTAAGATTCAGGACTATCCCAACGCCTGCAAAGACGATAAAGGCCGCTTGAGGGTTGCAGCCGGTGTCGGTGTGACCAGCGACACTTTGAAGAGGGTAGAGGCGCTTGTGGAGGCCGGTGTGGATGCAGTTGTTATTGACACTGCCCACGGCCACTCTGCCAATGTTACCAACACTCTGAAGGCTGTGAAGGCCGCCTTCCCCCAGATTGATGTATTGGTGGGTAATATCGCCACCGCCGAGGCTGCCGAGTACCTCATTCAGGCAGGTGCCGATGGCATTAAGGTTGGTATCGGTCCCGGCTCTATCTGCACAACCCGTATTGTGGCAGGTGTAGGTGTGCCCCAGTTGACTGCCATTTTCAACGCTGCCAAGGTGGCTCATAAATATGATGTACCCGTGATTGCAGACGGTGGTCTGCGCTATTCGGGCGATGTTGTGAAGGCTCTGGCAGCGGGTGGCGACTGCGTTATGATGGGTTCGATGTTGGCCGGCGTGGAGGAGTCACCCGGCGAAACCATCATCTACAATGGCCGTAAGTTTAAATCCTACCGTGGTATGGGCTCCATTGAGGCTATGGAGGCCGGCTCGAAGGACCGCTACTTCCAGAGCGAGAAGTGTGACTCGAGCAAGTTTGTGCCCGAGGGTATTGTGGCCCGTGTGCCCTATAAGGGTACTCTGAGCGAGACCATCTACCAGTTGATAGGCGGTTTGCGTTCGGGTATGGGATACTGCGGTGCCAAGGATATCGAGGCACTCCACAATGCTAAGTTTGTGCGCATTACCTCGGCTGCCGTTGTGGAGAACCACCCCCACGATGTAACTATCACCAAGGAGGCTCCCAACTACACCCGCGGCGAGTAGAGTAAAATCAAAATGTAAATTACATAACTCAATAATTTAGATATATGAAACAGGATATGATTGTAATCCTCGACCTCGGTAGCCACCACAACACTGTGCTTGCAAGGGCTATCCGTGCGCTGGGTGTATATAGCGAGATTTACCCCCACGACATCACTGCCGACGAGCTGAAGGCTCTGCCCGGAGTGAAGGGTGTGATTATCAACGGCGGCGAGAATAATGTTATCGACGGCGTGGAGATTGATGTGCTGCCCGAGATTTATGAGGCAGGGTTCCCCGTGATTGCAGCAGGTCACGACAAGGCCCTCTGCGAGGTTAAGTTGGAGGCTTTTGCCGACGATGAGGAGGCTATTAAAGCAGCCGTAAAGGACTTTGTGTTTGGCACTTGCAAAGCTGAGGCCAACTGGAATATGACCAACTTCATCAGCGACCAAGTGGAGCTCATTCGCCAGCAGGTGGGTGACAAGAAGGTGCTTTTGGCACTCTCTGGTGGTGTCGATTCGTCGGTTGTTGCAGCAATGCTGCTCAAGGCTATCGGCAACAACCTCGTGTGTGTGCATGTAAACCACGGCCTGATGCGCAAGGGCGAGAGCGAGGCAGTTGTAGAGGTGTTTGGCAAACAGCTCTGCGCCAACTTGGTATATGTTGATGCCACCGAGCGATTCCTCACCAAACTCGAAGGTGTGGAAGACCCTGAGCAGAAACGCAAGATTATTGGCGGCGAGTTCATCCGCGTGTTTGAGGAGGAGGCTCGCAAATTGGATGGTATCGACTTCCTCGGTCAGGGCACCATCTATCCCGACATCGTGGAGAGTGGCACAAAGACTGCAAAGATGGTGAAGTCGCACCACAATGTGGGTGGCCTGCCCGACGATATGCAGTTTGGCCTCGTTGAGCCTCTCAAACAGCTCTTTAAGGACGAGGTAAGGGCTTGCGGCGTAGAGCTCGGCCTGCCCTATGAGATGGTTTATCGCCAGCCATTCCCCGGTCCCGGTCTGGGTGTAAGGTGCTTGGGCGCCATCACTCGCGACCGTCTGGAGGCTGTGCGCGAGAGCGACGCAATTCTCCGCGAGGAGTTTGCAAAGGCCGGCCTCGACAAGAAGGTATGGCAGTACTTCACCATTGTGCCCGACTTTAAGTCGGTGGGTGTGAGGAACAACGCTCGTAGTTATGATTGGCCCGTGATTATTCGTGCAGTAAACACCATCGACGCTATGACCGCCTCGATTGAGCACATCGACTGGGCAATCCTCGACAAGATTACCAAACGCATTTTGGATGAGGTGCCTAATGTAAACCGCGTGTGCTACGATATGTCGCCCAAACCTTCTGCTACTATCGAGTGGGAATAAATACTCCAATATAGAGGGTGATTGTTTCACCTAACCGCAGAGAGCGGGCCCTTCGTTTACGCATAAGTAAACTCGGGGCCCGCTCATTTATTTGGCACAAAGTGATACCAATATTTCCGCCTAAATTCCTCTTTAGAGTCGTTAATACTTAACATCCGTGAGGAATAGGCCGCTGGCAGGGGCGGAGGAGGAGCTACGCGAGAGGTCGCGCGAGGCAACAATCTCCTCAAACTGTTCGGGGGTTATCTTCCCACGGCCAACATCCACAAGGGTGCCCACCACAGCCCTCACCATGTTGCGCAGGAAACGATTGGCACGGAAGATGAAAACTATCATACCACACTCTATTTCAACCCATTCGGCACGGGTTATGTGGCAGATATTGGTGGTGTTATTGCTACCCAATTTGGCAAATGTTGTGAAATCCTCGGTGGTGAGCAGAGTGTGTGCAGCAAGATTCATGGCCTCAATATCGAGCTGTGCCGATAGCTGCCAAGTGGTGGCACGGGTAAAGGGGTCTTTGTGGCGCTGTATGTAGTAGCGATACTCCCTCTCGGTGGCGTCGAAGCGCGCATGTGCGTCGTCGGCCACGGGATAGATAGAACGGAATGCTACATCCTCGGGCAGGAGTGCATTGAGGTGATAGACAACCGATTCGGGATTGTCAATCTTGCGAGATGTGTCGAAGTGGGCAACATAGAATGCGGCGTGAACACCCGTGTCGGTGCGGCCGGCACCCACCACCTCGATGGGCTCTCGGAGAATGGTCGATAGGGCCTCCTCAATGGTCTGCTGCACGGAGCGAGCGTTGGGCTGGCGTTGCCAACCACAGTAGGCCGTGCCCTTGTAGGAAAGTTCGGCAAAGTAGCGCATAATCTCTCTTTTTGCTTTGTAAAGTGCAAAAATAAGGAAAAAATCCCTATTTTTGTACGAATAACCAAAACCTAAAGAAGGAAAGTTATGAATATTGCAATTATTGGCTACGGCAAGATGGGACATGAGATTGAGAAGGTGCTCCTTGAGCGTGGTCACAATGTGGTGCAAAAGATTGATATTGACAACCGTGAGGCGACCCTCACCGCTGAGGGTATGAAGGGGGTTGATGTGGCCATAGAGTTCACTTCGCCAGCCACAGCCTACGACAACATCGAGCGTTGCTTGAAGTTGGGCGTGCCTGTGCTCAGTGGTTCAACGGGTTGGATTGAACGCAAAGCGGAGATTGATGCCCTATGCAATGAACTTGGCGGTGCATTTTTCTACTCGTCGAACTACTCGCTGGGTGTGAATGTACTCTTCAGGCTCAACCGCTGGCTGGCAAAAGCCATGGCTGCATTTCCACAGTATAGCGTGAAGATTGAGGAGACTCATCATATCCACAAACTCGATGCTCCAAGTGGTACGGCAGCCTCCCTCGCAGCCGAGATGGCCGAGACAAGCGAGGGTAGGGTGGCTGTTGCCAAGGAGGATATTATCTCCTATCGCGAGGGCGAGGTTCCCGGTATTCACACCATCACCTACGACTCCGAGGAGGATACCCTCGTTGTGAGCCATAGTGCCAAGTCGAGGCGCGGTCTGGCACTCGGCGCAGTGTTGGCTGCCGAGTGGTTGGTGGGCCGCAAGGGGGTCTTATCAATGGACGATTTTTTGACTATTTAACTATCTGATTATGAAACAACTGTTCAGGAATAAGTGGTTTAAGTTTGCACTTGTGGCCACAATCTACACGCTGTGGTTTGTGGTGTGGAATCGCAACTTGTGGTTCCTGCTGGGACTTCCCATCATCTTCGACATCTACATTTCGGGCTTTATGGCCCGCCTCGTACATTGGGAGCGTCACCAAGAGCGCAAACGCAATAACAAAACATATAAGGAGGTGTGGAGCTGGATTGATGCCATCGTGTTTGCGCTGGTGTTTGCATCGCTCATCAATATCTACATCTTCCAGAACTTTGTAATCCCCACCTCGTCAATGGAGAAGACCCTGAGGGTAGGCGATTACCTGTGTGTGAGCAAGGTGACTTACGGCCCAAGGGTGCCAAATACCCCCCTTTCGCTCCCACTCATGCACCACACAACTCCTTGGGGCACAAAGTCCTACTCGGAGTCTATCTCGCGCCCCTACAAACGATTGGCAGGCCTTCGTGGTGTGGAGAGGGACGATATTGTGGTTTTCAACTTTCCCGCTGGCGACACGGTAATCCTTGAGCGACAGAACGAAACATACTACGACATCGTGCGACAATTCACCTCCACCTATGGGCCCAAACGAGGTCGCGAGCTGATGGAGCAAAACTACACTGTGGTGTCGCGCCCCGTAGATAAAAGAGAGCACTATGTGAAGAGGTGCGTTGCCATCGCCGGAGATAGTCTGGAGGTGCGCCACGGAGTGCTCTACATCAATGGCGAGCCCCACAAAAGCGCAGACAATCAGCAGTATATCTATTATGTGGAGAGCTCTTCGCCCCTCAGTCGCAAGAGTATTGAGAAACTCGGAGTGTCACCTGACGACCTCTTCTATTCCGCAGCTGCGGGTCTCTACACCATGCCTCTCGCAGCCGACAAGGTGGCTATGTTGGAGCAGATGCCCAATGTAACCTCCGTAACCCGTCACGAGAGTACGGAGCCCCACCTCGCCATCTTCCCCAATAGCGAGCTTTTCCCGTGGACCGAGGATAACTTTGGCCCTCTGTGGGTGCCTGCAAAAGGTGCAACGGTGGCCCTAACGCTCGAAAACCTCCCTCTCTATGAACGAATTATCAAGAACTACGAAGGTCATTCATTGGAGGTTGTGGGCGACGAGATTAGGATTGATGGCCAGCCCGCCTCGGAGTACACCTTCGAGATGGACTACTACTTTATGATGGGTGACAATCGCCACATGTCGGCCGACTCGAGGTTTTGGGGCTTTGTTCCCGAAGACCACATTGCCGGCACCCCCTCGTTCGTGTGGCTTTCGCTCGACAAACACAAACCCTTCCCAAGCAATATCCGCTGGGATAGAATGTTCCGTACCCACAAATAAACTACTATAAATCAGTGGCAACCGATACTTACAAAACAGTTGTTGGCACCGCCGAGACGGTCATCAAGGAGCGAAGCAGCAAGTTTCTCGCTCTGGCCTACCATGTGGAGTCGGCTGATGAGGTGAGGGAGATTATGGAGCCACTGCGCAAGAAGTTCTACGACGCCACCCACCACTGCTACGCCTACCGCATAGGGCCCCATGGCGAAGAGTGGAGGGCTAACGACGATGGTGAGCCGTCGGGCACGGCGGGCAAACCCATTTTGGGGCAACTTCTCTCGAGGGATATTACCAACTGTTTGGTGGTGGTTGTCAGGTGGTTTGGCGGCACCAAACTCGGTGTTCCCGGGCTGATTGAGACCTATCGAGCGTCGACTGCGGCAGTGCTTGATGTGGCTGAAATAGAGGAGCGTACAATGGATCGCCTCATCTACATTCGCTACCCGTTCGAGAGCATGAATGGGGTGATGAAGGCTGTGAAGGCAGTTGAGCCCAAAATTGTGGAGCAACGCTTTGATAATATGTGTGCCATGCGCTTGGCCGTAAGACTCTCCTCAGCCGACGAACTCCTCTCCCGATTGGAAAAGGTGGAGGGAATTTACATTGAAGATGAAACAGAAATATAACTCCATATACATCAAGGGTGCTAGGGTGCACAACCTCAAAAATATTGAGGTTGATATTCCTCACAACCAGCTTGTTGTCGTGACGGGTCTTTCCGGCTCGGGCAAATCGACACTCGCCTTCGATACCATTTTTGCCGAGGGCCAGAGGAGGTATGTGGAGAGCCTGTCGACCTATGCACGCCAATTCTTGGGGCGTATCGAGAAACCCGATGTGGATATAATTCGAGGTATAGCCCCCGCCATTGCCATCGAGCAGAAGGTCAATTCACGAAATCCTCGCTCGACAGTGGGCACATCTACAGAGATTTACGACTATCTCAAGCTCCTCTTTGCTCGCATTGGCCGCACCTATTCACCCATCTCGGGTCGAGAGGTTGTGCACTATGAGGTGCAAGATGTTGTGGCTCACATTGCGGAGCTTCGCGCAGGCGTTGCTGTGCTTGTGGCAGCCCCATTTATCCTAAGAGAGGGCGAGAGCTGCGTGGAGCGAGTTATGGCACTCATGGAGGAGGGTGTGCAGAGGTTCCTTTATGGTGGCGAACTGATGTTGGCCGAGGACTTTGTGCAAACCCTCGGGGCCGACACGCACACCGAGGATGTGCTGGTCATTGTGGACCGCCTGCGCGCCGCGAACGACGAGGATACCCTGAGCCGTGCGGGTGATTCTGTTGCCCGAGCGTTTGAGGTCGGGAAAGGGGAGGCTCTTTTGGTTGTAGATGGTGTTGTGGAGCAGTTTATGAACCGCTTTGAGGCTGATGGGATGACCTTTGAGCAGCCCACCGAGCACCTTTTCTCGTTCAACAATCCCATTGGCGCCTGCCCCGAATGTGAGGGTTATGGAAAGGTGACCGGCATCGACGAAAACCTCGTAGTGCCCGACAAAAATAAGAGTATATTCGAGAACGCAATAGCCTGCTGGAGAGGACAATCAATGGTGTGGTGGAGGGACCAACTTGTGGAAAACGCTCACCATTTTGACTTCCCAATACATGCCCCTTACCATAAACTCTCCTACGAACAGAAGCGACTTTTGTGGACAGGCAACAGCTATTTCCATGGCCTTGACGACTTTTTCCGCATGTTGGAGAAGGAGAGGTACAAGGTGCAGTATAGGGTGATGCTGTCGCGCTTCACGGGTAAGACTCTGTGTCCCGTGTGCGATGGCTCACGACTCCGCAAGGAGGCACTCTATGTGAAGATTGGTGGGCGCAATATTGCCGAATTGGTGAGGATGCCTATTGATAGGCTACTTGCATTTTTCGATGGGCTGGAGCTCTCGGCCGACGAGATGGCTAAGGGAGAGAGGCTGCTCAAAGAGATTCGCACAAGGCTCGGCTATGTTGTGGATGTGGGTTTGGGATACCTCACGCTCGACAGGTTGTCGTCGACACTTTCGGGCGGCGAGAGCCAGAGGATTAATCTCTCCACATCGCTTGGCAGCAACCTTACGGGCTCGCTCTACATTCTCGACGAGCCAAGCATTGGTCTTCATCCGAGGGATACGAACCGACTCATTGCGGTGCTCTGCAAGCTGCGCGACATGGGAAACACGGTGATTGTGGTGGAGCACGAGGAGGAGGTTATCCGCGCCGCCGACCGCATTGTGGATATTGGTCCCGAGGCGGGAGAAGGTGGTGGTGAGGTGGTTTTCAACGGCCCCCTTGCCGACATTGTTAGCGCCACAAGGAGCCTTACGGCCGACTACCTCATGGGGCGCAAGAGTATTGCACCTCCCAAGAGCCACCGTGGCTGGAGCAACTCGATAGCCGTGGTGGGAGCACGAGAGAATAATCTGAAAGGCATAGATGTTACTATACCTCTGGGAGTTATGACCTGTGTAACGGGAGTGAGCGGCAGTGGTAAGTCGTCCTTGGTGGAGGGTATTCTCTACCCCGCACTGCGACGCCACATATACGAAACGGGTAACAAGCCCGGCGGCTATGAGAGGTTGGAGGGTGATGTGTCGCTCATCCGTTCGGTGGAGATGGTGGACCAAAGCCCCATCGGCAAATCGATGCGCTCCAACCCTGTGACATACACAAAAGCATATAATGACATTCGCCAACTCTTTGCATCACAGCCATTTGCGGTGCACAACGGAATTACTCCGTCGCACTTCTCATTCAACCGCCCGGGAGGTAGGTGTGAGGAGTGTCAGGGCGAGGGTGTAATCCGCGTGGAGATGCAGTTCATGGCCGATGTGGAGCTTAAGTGTGAGCACTGCGGTGGCAAGCGCTTCAATGAGGATGTGCTCGAGGTGAAATATAAGGGGTATACTATCTCGGATGTGTTGGAGATGAGTGTGGACGACGCCGTGGAGTTCTTCGGACAGGAGCAAGCACCCATAAACCAAAGGATTGTGGCAACGCTCAAGACGCTTCAGGATGTGGGGCTCGGCTACTTGCGTTTGGGACAGTCTACCTCCACACTCTCGGGCGGTGAGCTCCAGAGGGTTAAGTTGGCCTCCTACCTGATGGGGGAGGACACCACCGAGGGCACGATGTTTATATTCGACGAGCCCACAACGGGTCTTCACTTCCACGACATATCCAAACTACTCGGGGCCTTCGATGCGCTGCTACGCAAGGGACACACGATTGTTGTCATTGAGCACAACATGGATGTGATAAAGTGTGCCGATTGGGTTATTGACCTTGGCCCCGAGGCAGGCGATGGGGGTGGCAACCTTGTCTATGCAGGTACTCCCGAGGGGCTCCGCAAGTGCAAGGAGAGCTACACGGGTAAGTTTTTGGTGGAACGCGACAAAGTGGCAAAATAGCTGTGAAAGAGGAGTTTTTCGTACATACACTACCCAATGGCATACGCTGCGTGCTCAAGCAAGTTCGCAGCGCGGTGTGCTATTGTTCGATGACCATCGGAGCCGGAAGCCGCGACGAGCGGGTGGGGGAGTATGGCATGGCCCATCTCATTGAGCACACCCTATTCAAAGGTACTGCAAAGCGAAAAGCCTATCAGGTGAACTGCCGACTAGAGAACCGCGGAGGCGAAATTAATGCCTTCACCACCAAGGAGGAGACTGTTGTCCATGCTACGGTGATGAAGAGTGACTTTGCCAAAGCGGTGGAGCTGATTGACGACATCATCTTTCACTCCACATTCCCCGATGGCGAGGTGGAGAAGGAGAAGGAGGTAATCTACGACGAGATAAACATGTATAAGGATTCGCCGGATGAGCGAATCTACGACGATTTCGAGGACCTATTGTTTGACTCCTCCGAGATGGGGCACAACATCTTGGGTCGTAAACGCACCATTTCACACATCGGCTCGGAGCAAATAAGGAGCTTTGTTGCAAGGAATTACACCACAGATAATATGGTGTTCGCCGCCATTGGTCCCATCACCCCACGACAATTTGTGGCAATCGTGGAACGATACTTCGGAGCCGAGGAGGCAACCCGTAAGGAGGGTGGGCGTGTAGCCCCCGAAGTTGTTGGGCAGTTCCAGAAGAGTGTGAGTCACCCCTCGCATCATCAGGTGCGCTCGGTGGTCGGCACAAGGGCCTACCCCCTAAATGACAAGCGTCGATTGGCCCTCATAATGATGACAAACATCCTCGGCGGCCCCTCGGCTGCCTCGAGGCTCAATATTGCTCTCAGGGAACGCAACGCTCTGACCTACTGTGTAGAAGCACTCTACACCCCCTTCAGCGATTGTGGCATGTTTACCATCTATTTTTCGTGTGAGAAGGAGAAATTGGAGCAGTGTCGCAGGATTGTGGCCGAGGAGATTGAGCGCATAAAAAGCGTTCCCCTCACATCGCGTCAGCTGGCTATTGCCAAGAGGCAATTCCTTGGACAATTCTCCATATCTGCCGAGAATAACGAGGCATACATGTTGGGCGTGGGAAAGAGTTACTTGGTGTTCGACAGTGTCGACAGCCTCGATGAGGTCTATCGCAAAGTGGAGGCCATAACCCCCGAGGATATTCGCATGGCGGCAACGGAGGTGCTTTCAGAACTCTCGTCGCTTACCTATATATAATATATAAAGAAGAAGATGAACAACGAATTAGAGAGATATATGCGCAACCTCTCCTCGCCCGAGGATGAGTTGCTCACGGAGCTGGAACACGAGAGCAATATGCGTGTTGTGCAGCCCCAGATGGTGTCGGGCCACATTCAGGGTAAGTTTCTGGAGATGCTCACTCGAATGATTGCCCCCCGCAGGGTGTTGGAGATAGGTACTTTCACGGGCTACGCCACTCTCTGCTTTGCAGCCGCGCTTCCCGAGGATGGATTGGTGGATACCGTGGAACTTGAGGATGAGCTGGAGAGCATACAGAGCGAGTTTTTCGGTCGCTCGCCTCATGGGCACAAGATTAGGCGCCACACGGGCTCGGCCCTCGATGTGGTACCCGCGCTGGGGGAGTGCTACGACTTGGTGTTTATCGATGGCGACAAAAGAGAGTATCCTGAATACTATAAGATGCTGATGGATAACGGCTTGGTACACTCTGGTTCCTACATTCTGGCTGACAACATACTGTGGTATGGCAAGGTGACGGCCGAGAACATAAAACCATCCGACCTGCAAACACACGGTATTGTGGAGTTCAATAGCATGGTTCACGACGACCCCAGAGTGGAAAGCGTCATCATACCACTTCGTGATGGTATAAACCTCATTAGGGTCTTATAAAAACAGAAGGCGGTCACCTTTGTGGTGACCGCCTTGCTATTTATTGATGCTCATTTACACGAGGTTGAGCTCCTTTTTCATGCGCTCAATCTTGTGGTCGAGAACCTCCGACACCTTGTCGTAGTCGGCAAGCGATGCGAGGGGCTCCTTCACACCGAAGTAGAACTTGATTTTGGGCTCGGTGCCGCTGGGGCGAATCGAAAGAATGGTGCCATCAGCGGTAAGATACTGAAGCACATTGGATTTGTCAATCTCCAGAGGAGT